>CAZHDT010000047.1:0-1824 GCA_964531505.1 uncultured Gammaproteobacteria bacterium | reverse complement strand
TTTGTTAGGAAACCAAATAATCCATCCGGGGTCCCACAATTACAACCCAAACTATTTAATTTTTCTTGCCAAGATTTTACCGCGTTTCCTTGACAACCTCGATTTAAACCAGTCCAAACGCAGCCATAACACCAAGGTTGGGTAATGGTAGGAGGAACCGGACAATTTGGCCATTTTTCTCCAGCTTGAGCTGAAATTTCAGCAGAAGATTCTTTAGGAAGATAACTTTTATCAATATCAAAAACTTCAAGAACTACTCTGATTAAAGTAAAAGCAATCAAAATTACAACTATTCCCATAATGGAACCAGTAATCATTTTTTTTCCTTTAGTTATTTGGTCTGGAGACCCTCCCGAAGTTATCCAAAGCACCCCGCCAATAATTAAAAACAATAGAGCAAAAACACCACTAAGTTTAAGAATTAAATTGGCAATATTAACTCCCATGCCTAAAAAATTATTTATCTGGCAATCTCCACAGCAAGCGCAAATGGGATCGCTGTTTAGCCAACCAACTCGACAATTTTCAACTGGGTTTACACTTTGACAAGTGCAGTTATAGGTGTCTGTCGTTCCTTGTTTTAAATCACATTTTGAATATTTACCAGCGCCAATATTTCTTTGTTCAGCTTGCGCAGAATAAGCAATAATGGAAAAAATAAAACAAATAATTAAAAATAATAAACTTGCTTTTTTGAAATTCATTTTAATAAGTTAAATTAACTTTTTGAACACAATAATCAATAGCCTCTCTCACTGTTTTATCGCCCAATAAAACATTTTGAACCATTTCCTTAAAAGATTCTTCCACTAAAGAATAATTTTTACCTTGATACCAAGTTTGGGCGGTTAAAACACTTTTAGCAAAAGGCGCTAAATCAAAATCTTCCAATTGTTCTTTAATCAAAGCGCGGTGAGCGGTTGGTTTTTTAACTCTTTCCACAAAAGTTCTAGCATTTTCATTTTGAATCGCGTAAATAACAAACGACCATGCTTCTTGAGGATATAAAGTTTTTTTAGAAACTGTCTCAACCAAATATTGAGCATAATTTATTTCTTTTAATGACCCGGTAATCTGCGGGACTGGCGCGATATCAAAGTTAATTTTTGGCGCTCTTCCTTTAATTAAGGGTATGTCTTTAGCATAGCCAAAGAAAAAACCGACTTTTCCCTGAATAAAAGCGGTTAAAGAATCGGGCATTTGTTCGTCCCAAGTATAGATTCCCTCCTGATAAGGATTGGCAAACCCTGTATAAAATTTAACTGCTTCTTGACCCGGCAAATAACTATTATCTCCCGGTAACGGTCGGTTAAAAGAAGCCTGTTTATTTGCATTAACCATTTCTGTCCCATTCTGCATCATTAATAAAGAAACAATATCTGTTAAATAATTAACATTATTTGCGGTGCCAAAAGCGGCTCCAGCTTGAATGAAATTTCCAGAGCGATCTTGTAAAGTGAGCAAACTAACATCGTTCATAAATTCGTCCCAAGTTTCCGGAGGACTAACTATGCCAGCGCTATTTAATAAATCACGATTATAATAAAGAGCTAAAATATCTAAAGCTAACGGCAGTCCATATATTTTGTTATCGACTACCACGTCTTTACTAACCGTTTCCACAAATATTTCTCTTAAATCCCTTAAACTGGGAGCGTATTTTTTTTCTACAACAATTTTTTCTTCTTTTTTCAAAGTACCCTGAACTATTTTTCTTGACAAAGATAATTCTTCAGAAAAATTCAATGGTAAAATTTTCGTTTGATATTTTCCCAGCCAAGTATTGGAAACGGAAAAAATATCCGGGCCGTGATCTTCTGCCCA
>CAZHDT010000046.1:0-1826 GCA_964531505.1 uncultured Gammaproteobacteria bacterium | reverse complement strand
TTCCTTTTAAAACTTCACTAGCTTTTTTGTCGTTATCAAACTCGTGTCCTTCCCCTAAACCCAATGGCCAATCACAAATCGCGTTTAAAAGGACATTTTGGTCATAAATATAATTTTCTCCCCTTTTTGTTCCCGGATCATTGGCAATAATCTTATCATCTTGATAGCCTTTTAAAACTAAGGCGTGATAGGCCGGACCAGGTTGTTTATAATAAGGGTTATTTAACAATCTGCCGGCAGTTGGCACAATTACCAAATTTCCTTCACTTAGTTCTCTTTTAATATCATCAATACCTTCAATTGCAGTATAATATATTTTTATTAGACCGAAATAATTTATTCCCAAGTTTTTAATATCTTCCACGCTTAGATCATAATGCCCGCCCCAATTCTGTTCCTGCCAAGCCACGGAATCTAAAATTTCCTTGTCTCCTGTTTCTTTATCCAAGGGTTTTTTTTCTAACCAATATTTAGCCATAATTAAAGTGGCTTCTTCACAAGCTTCATTGTGCAGGTCGTCCCATTCAGCAAAAGGTGCTTGTGATAAAAATGGAACGTTTTCTATTTCTACTCGATCGGGCAGAATATATTTTTCGGAATTATTTTCCTCTTCTATGATATCGTTTTCCAAATTGTCCTTATCTTTTAGTTGGATTAAGTTGTCATCTTTTAATTCTGTTTCCAATTCTATCTTTGAATTTATTTCTTCATTTTTTGTTGTCTCCGCAATTTTTTGTTTTGGCATAAAAAGCCAAAAATCAAAAACAAAAGTAACAATAAGAATAATAAAGCCAATTACTATTTTTTGAAATATTCTTGCCTTTTTTTTCCTTTTATAATTCATAAAACCTTTCTAAAACCCGTAACATATATTTTATTTTAAATAAATACTTTTATTCTGATTATGTTCTTCAATGCTGCGACTGAAAATAATCTGCCCCTCTGGCGTAGAGAGAAAACAACAATAATCGTTTTTTAATGGACTGATGGCAGCCCGAATAGAAGAAAGGCTTGGATTATTAATCGCGCGAGGAGGCAAACCCGGGTTTAAATAAGTATTATAAGGAGACGGAATTCTTGTTTCCTCATAACTTAACCTTTCTTTCGCCTCGCCTAAAATATAATTTATGGTAGCGCAGGATTCCAGCGCCCAATTCGACTCCAGTCTTTTCCAGAAAATATCTGCCACCAAACGCCGATCCTGATCTAAAGCGGCTTCTTTTTCAATTAAAGAAGCCATCGTTAAAACTTCGGTAATGGAGTGTTTAAAATCTTTAATCCTTCCCTTTATTTCAGAATCATATTTTGTTTCAAAATTCTCCAGCATCTTTTTAATTATTGCCTCCGCAGTTGTTTGTTCATAAAAACGATAGGTATCGGGAAAAAGATACCCCTGAAGAAAAGCAATTTCTTCATCATTTGGAATTTTTTTGCTTTTCTCGTCTAAAAAAGAAAACTTATTTAAATATTCTTGGTCTTGACTTATTGTTTCCAAAGCGGAAACAAAATCTCCCTCTAAAATAAGTCCTTGTTGAATTAGAAGTTTTTCAATTTGACGATTACTCAAACCCTCAACAACAATCACCTGTTTTTCTGGCGCCAAAGGACGGCTAATCAAAGAACTAAGAATGCCCTTGATATTTTGATTTAAGTTAATTTGATATTCGCCGGGCCAGAATTTATTTTTCGCTTGACTTAAAATGGCATAAAATTTAAAAAGAATTTCATTTTTAATTAAACCCTGGTCTTTTAAATTTTGGCTTATTTCATCTAATCCTTCCCCTTTTTTAATAATAAAGGTGTTAGCTTCTTGTAATATCTTGTTT
>CAZHDT010000045.1:0-2124 GCA_964531505.1 uncultured Gammaproteobacteria bacterium | reverse complement strand
CCGATGCCGACGTTGCCGGAAACAGCCAAGTCAGCTGTGCCAGCGATTATTTCCGCTTGAGTATAATTAATTCCAACTTTTGCTTGAAGGCTTGAACCGTCAAAATTCCAAGTTCCCGCGATGTCTGTTCCGCCAAAATTTCCCATTGTGACATTACTGGCGTTAATTGTCCCAGTATAAGAACCACCGAGTACCGCCGTCAAAGTTCCTCCAATTATTTCAACATCTCCATTAACTTTTAATTTATTCGTCCCTAAATCAGTAGTGCCAATACCAAGTGAACCCGCAGAATTTATAATAACTAATGTGCTACCAGCATTATTCTGCCAGGTTTGCAAAGCGTTTGTAGATTGCCCAGATCCAGCGCGAACATTTAAGGTTGTCGTGCCAGTAGTTGGGGTTTCATCATAAAAATCAACAACCTTAGCTAAAACTGGTAAATTAAAAAACAGTCCTAAACAAAGGACCATAACTATAAAAAAGCCGACCGATAAAATATTTTGTAAAAGGGCTTTTTGAATTTTCATAAAAAATATAATAAATAATAAATAAAATATTTAAATTACAAACAAATAACAAAATTTAAAAATCAAAATTCTAAACAAATTCTTCTCATGGAGGTCTGACCTCCATGATTCTTTACGGTTCTTTACAGGTCGGACCTGTATCAACTGTATCAACTGTATCAGATCGTATTATTTTATTCCCTATTAATATTTTACTCCTATTCTGCTTTTTTGGGAACAACAATAATGTAGCCTTTGGTTTTTCCTTCTATTCCGCCGCAAAGGTCGCAGTAGTAAAGAAATTTTCCAGAGGTGAGAGCTTGAAATTCTAAAATCTTTTTTTCACCGGGCTTGGCGGTTTGTTTCATTCCATAATCAGGAAAAGTGATGTCGTATTCCTTGTCTATGACTGTGAAATCAATATGCACGGTGTCTCCTTCATTAACAATCACTTCTGATGGAGTGTATTTGTCCTTTTCCGCGCTGATTTCAAAACGGCGGAACATGGCTTCGGTCTGAGGGCCGGCTTTGGATACGGTTAAAGGCACAGCGATTTCCTTGTTTTCCAATTGGTCTTCCAATTCTGGAACTGTTATGTCTTCCGGCACCTCCATTTTAGTTAAGCTCTCTTGAGTTTCCGGCATATTTTCTGTTTGTTCAGAAGGAACTGTCGTTTTTGATTTTGTTAAAACAAGAATCAAAATAATTAAAACGACGACGATGGCGATGATGATTAAATTTTTTTTGTTTTGCATAAAAAATTTATAAATAAATTAAATAATAAATTACAAATAACAAATCGCAAACAATGTCTAAATTCTAAATTATAAAATCAATCATAAATCCATCCTTTCTTGTTCGTTTTAAAAAGGTTGCTTCGCGTCTATCAAACTAACTATAGTATATCAAATAATATTATTTTTAGTAGTCCTTTTGGGCTATTTATCTCTCGTACCAATATTTTAAAAATATGGAATCCAGGGTGGTGTTATTTTCGTTTTCGTTTTGGGCATTTTGACTAGGAATTATTTCCACTTTCCAAATTAAACTGTTGCCGATTGATTTGAATGGCGTTTCTTTTCCTATTTGCGTTTTTTGCCAATTTAAGCCGTTATCGTTTGAAAAATAATAATTTATTTCATTATTACCTTGAATAAAATCTGATTTAGTTATCTGAGCTCCTTTTATTTCTCTGACCTCGAAATTTATTTTTTTTGATACCACTATTTTATTTTTAAAATTTTCTTCGTTTGTTTCTTGTCCAAGACTGCCAGATAAAATTTGGTCTTTGGGTGGCAAGCTAAAATTTTTTGCTTTTTTATTATAAATTAAAGTGGTTTTTTCCGTATTTATCCAAGCGTCGCTGAAAAAAGAATCGCTAAAAGTTGCTTCTTTGTAAAGGCATAAATTTATTTCTTCTATTTTACTTTCGTTTTCCGCAATTTTTTTACTTACTTGATAAATAAAAATTACAGCGGAAATCATTACTATTAAAGCAATGATAAAATAAACATTATTTGCGTTATTTGCCTTTATTTTTCTTTTTTGATCTGTCTTGTTTTTTTGATTTTTGTTAGATTGAAACATAAATGTATGCATGGATCTATATGTAGACATC
>CAZHDT010000044.1:0-2657 GCA_964531505.1 uncultured Gammaproteobacteria bacterium | reverse complement strand
AAAATAGCGATTGTTTTTGGCGCGATTATCAGTGTTTTAACTTTGGCGGATTCCAATGGGACAATTAGGAAATATCTGGCAGGTTTTTTTATTGTCGCCATGAGTTTATCCGGCGCTATGAATGTTGGAGATGTTGGTTCAAATCAGGAAACAGTTTTAAATTTAGAAGAAGATTTAATAAAAGTGGTAAGAGTGATAGACGGAGATACAATTGTAGTTGAACCGGATGTTCATGTTCGTCTTTTGGGAATTGACGCGCCGGAAATAGGGGAGTGTTTTTATCAAGAATCCAGAGAAATTTTAACTGAGCTCATTCAAGATAAAGAAGTGATTTTGGAAAAGGATATTTCTGACAAAGACATTTTTGGCCGTTTGCTTAGATATATTTTTCTTTCAGATAATAAATTATTTGTTAACGAATATCTTTTAAAGGAAGGATGCGCGGATGTTTTGCCTCTTGATAGAAATAGAATTTATCGAAGGCTTTTGACTTCTGGTCGTAATCAAGCGATTACTGAACGCAAAGGAATGTGGGATGCTTGCGAGGGCAAAGAAAAAGAGGCAGAGACTATTTTTCCTTTAGAAACAAACGACGCGCCAATTAGTTCAGAATGCCTTATTAAGGGTAATATTTCGGAACACGGATATGGTCGGACTTATTTTCTTCCCGATGACCCTACTTATAAAAAAGTTAAGATATCATTTAATAAAGGGGAGCAGTTTTTTTGTACCGAGGAGGAAGCAGAAGAGGCGGGTTACAGAAAAGCGACAACTTCTTATTAGGGTTTAAAATACTCAGTAATTCTAAAAGTACTTGATTTATATCTGCCAAACTTCTTTTATTTTATATTTGCTGGCTGGATTATTTTTAACATCCAAGGAGGCAATTGAAAATTCGATATTCGGATAATTTTTAAAGAATTTTTTATAAGAAAGTTCTTTAATTTTTTTTGGATTAGTTTTAGTTTCAAAAGCTTTTTTTTCTTCAACCACAAAATCAATTTCATTTTTATCAGTTGTTCTCCAGAATTTTATTTCTTCTTTGGGGTATTTTTCTATTAATTGTCTAAAAACGGCATTTTCTAATAGCCCTCCCTTATCCTCTCTTGTCTCTAGCGAATTAAAATTAGAAATGAAAAAATTTCTTAAACCCAAATCCGAAAAATAAATTTTGGGCATTTTAGTTAATTCTTTTCTAATATTTTTAAAGAACGGTTTTATTAAATTGATATGAAATGATTTTTGCATGATGTAGAGGTAATTATCAATTGAACTTTTAGAAACATCCAATGTGTTGGCCATTTCGGAGCTATTTATAAGACTGCCAGTTTGAGACGCTAAAATTTTAAATAATTTATAAAATATTTCGTCTTGTCTAATATGGGCATCGTGAACATCTTTTTTAATATAGGAATAAGCAATATCTTTTAAAATTTCTTTTTTTTCATTAAAAGGGGATAAAACTACGCGAGGGTATCCTCCATAAATAAGATATTCATGGTAATAAATAGCAATTTTTTCTTTTTCAGACAAACTTATTTTATTAAAATCTTTTTGAGAAAGTTTATCTTCTTTTTTAAATCTTAAAAATTCTTTAAAAGATAATGTTTTAACATTTAATATTTTTTTTCTTCCCACTAAAGAATCTTTAAATTTTTTATCAATATAAAAGGCTGATGAACCTGAGGCAATAATTTTAATTTTTTCTTTATATTCATCCCAAAAGTATTTAAGAAAATTTGTGGGATTATCTAAATATTGAATCTCGTCAATTATAAGAAAGCTTTTTTTCTTTAAATCAATCGTAAATATTTTGAATAAATTTTTAGGAGATTTATTTAATAAACCAAGATAATCAGGATCTTCAAGGTTTAGAAAATAAATCATTTCGTCTTTATTTTCTAAAAACGATTGAATTTGTTTAAGAATAGTGGTTTTACCCGCTTGTCTAGCCCCAACAAAAAGCAGAATATCATTATCTTTGAGATATTTTTTTGTTTGATTTGTTATATCCCTTATAATGCTCATAAAATTGATATTTTAAATACAAATTAAAGTCTAAATACATATTATCGGATAATTTGTATTTGTCAAGTGAGTTTTATCCTTTTTTTGATTAAAAGCAGATATTATTTTAATGTGATAAAACAAAAAAAGCTACCAATCTTTGAGCGCTTTTTTTGTTTTTTCTTTTAATTCGCGATAAAATTTGCGAGTATTTTCTTCTAAAGCAGGTGATACTAGTCTTAAAATTTCTGAACCCAAAATTTTATATCGCCCGCCAATTTTATTGGCTTGGATAATTCCATTTTTTAGCCAGCGCTTGATAGTACTTTTGCTGATTCTTAAAATATCTCTCGTTTCCTCAGTAGTATAAATTTTATTTGGTTCTATTTTATTTGTCATAAAATATGATGATAATATGAATAATCATATTTTACAAATATATATTAAAAGTGTCAATAGGTGTCATTAAAAAAAGTGGATAAAAGTTTGGTGGCTGAGCCACCAAACTTTCTGGGGTTTAGATTTTGTGGAGGTTCGACCTCCACTCCGTTAAAAAATTTATGGAGGTCAGACCTCCATAAAAAATCTCCAATCTATATTAAATATATTATAATGGTATTATAATATATTGCGTAAAATATTACAACAGC
>CAZHDT010000043.1:0-3442 GCA_964531505.1 uncultured Gammaproteobacteria bacterium | reverse complement strand
TAATCCTTCCCCTTTTTTAATAATAAAGGTGTTAGCTTCTTGTAATATCTTGTTTACTTCTATTCCAACAAGACCCTCATCTAATTCAATTTTATCTAAGTTTTCATCTAAATTCTTGACTTTGTCATTAAATCCGTCTTGTTTAAACAAAAAAAATAAAATAATTGCGACTGCGGCGAATAAAAAATACCCCAAGATTATTCCCTTTTTATTTTCATTCATAGCTATATTTAAAAAATAAGATTATGATTGATTAATTATAGATTATCATAACAAACAGAAATAAAAAAAACAATAAAACTAAAAACTAAACCGCCCTGTTTTATTTTTCCAAAAAATAACCTATAATATAATAACTTTATTTGTTATTATTTTAATTAAAAATATGATTTATGATTTGATTATTGTTGGTTTGGGTCCAGCCGGCTTAACCGCATCTATTTATGCTTCCCGTTATGAATTAAAACACGCTTTAATTGGTTCCCTAAAGGGGGGCACCGCCTCTGAATCTCATTTGGTAGAAAACTATCCCGGGTTTGAATCAATTTCCGGGCAAGAATTAATGGAAAAATTTTTTAACCAAACCCAAAAATATCATCCCGAATTTCTTTATGTCAAAGCTGACCAAATTTCTAAAAATAAAAATCTTTTTGAAATAAAAACCAATGAAGGAAAAATAATCAAAACTAAAACTATTATTTTAGCTTTGGGGGTTCAACATCGAATCTTATCTGTTCCTGGTGAAAAAGATTTCTTGGGTCGAGGGGTTAGTTATTGCCCCACTTGTGACGGCCCCCTTTTTAAAGATAAAATTATCGCCGTAGCGGGTGGTGGTGATTCGGCTTTAACGTCGGCTCTTTATTTATCAAAAATTGCCAAAAAAGTTTATTTAATTTATCGAAAAAAAATTTTTCGCGCCCAGGCCCTTTGGCAAACTAAAGTAGACGAGGAAAAGAAAATAAAAAAGATTTTAAACAATCAAATAAAAGAAATTAAAGGAGATAGTCTGGTTAATGAAATTATTTTAGACAAACCCTATCAAAATAAAAAAAGCATTAAAATCAATGGACTTTTTATTGAAATTGGAGCTATTCCTTCTAAAGAATTTAATCTAAATCCGCCATTAAAACTTAAAAAAGATTCAGCTGGATACATTGTTGTGAATTATCGGCAGGAAACAAACGTCCCTGGTTTATTTGCGGCGGGCGACATTACTGGTCCAGCGGATAAACTGAAACAGATTATTACTGCTTCAGCCGAAGGAGCAATTTCAGCGGCTAACGCTTATCGCTTTTTAACAAAGAGAACCACCCGAATATAATAATTCCGAAAAAAATCATTAAATCTGATAGATTTAAAACAGTAAAGGGAATAGAGAAATAATCAATTACTGCCCCATAATTCAAGCGATCAATTAAATTACTAATTGCGCCAATTAAAACCGCTTCTAAAGAAAAAAACTGAATCATCTTCTTCTCTTGAAAAGACTTTATTAAATTAAAAAACATCCAGAAAAAAATCAAAAATAAAATAAAATAAAATAGTTTATAAAATAAAGGAATGCCCAAAGCAATTCCTTTATTTTTAAATAAAAAAAGCTTTATAAAAAAAACTTTTTCTATTCCATTCAGGACCAAATATTTAAAAATTCTATCTAAAATAAAAAAAACTAGAAATATAAAATTGGTTAAAAAAAAACCTTCTTAACCATTTTACTTTTTTTTGCTTTTACACATTAAACAAAAACGAGCGGTTGATAGAATTACTAAACGCTCTTTCCCAATTTTTTTCCCACAATTTTCACAAAGACCATATGTTCCATGGCTAATTTTACCCAGGGCCAGATCAATAGCTTCTAATGAATTTTTTAAACTTTTTTCTGTGGAAAGACTATCGATAAAAGTAGCCACCTCGTCAGCATTTTCATCTTCTGACCGACCATATTCAGGAAATTGAACTCGATAATTATTTTCTCCCTGACTACTTTTGGTCGCTATCTGCCCCAATTCACTTTTTATCTGTTTTTTTCTTTCCTCTAGTTCCTTTTTAACAGAAGTTAAATTTTCTTTCATAAAAAATCTAAAATAAAAAATTAATTAATTATATGAATAGATTATAGTATATAGTTAAAATTTCAATTAACAAGGCTTTTATCCCCAATTATTTTTTAATTTAATTAAACCCAATTATTCCTAAATTACCACCATCCACCTCCATAAACAAGATATCCTTTATTCCAAATTTGTTGAAAAACAGATAACCTCCTTTTTGGGGGCAATATTTTTCAAACAAAAAATTTTTGTCTAAAAAAAATTTTTGGAAATTAATAAAAGTTTTTTCATTTCCAGTTAAAAAGAGATGATTATCATTTTTCCAAACAATAATTTCCTTCCCTTCGAATTTTTCATTAAGACCATCATCAAAATTGCTTAAATCTTTTTTTTCAAATAAACAATAATCTACTTCTTGCCCAACGATTATTTTTTGCTGAAATTGAAACGCTTCTGGATTGGCAATTGATTCAATAAAATAAGTTTGGTCGGGGAGATATCTTATGGTCTCCTCTGGTTTGCTGAGAGCAAAATACTTTTTTAATTCATTTTCAAAAAACTTTAGACCATTGCTGTTTTTATAAAATAAAACAATTTGGGGCTCTGTTTTGGGATTTATTATAATCTGATCAATTGTTTTTGGATCCTGATTTTTGAAAAAATCTTCCGGTACTTTAATAAAAGAAAAAAATAAACCATCTAAAGTTGAATTAGAAAAGATTTCAAAATCCAATCTTTTATAAGAAGAGGAAAAATTATCTTGGTCATCTAAAAAGCCTATATTAAAAAAACCTTTCCCTAAAATGGGATTTATAATTTTTTTAAAATTAAAAACTTCTAAAAAATTTTGGTTTAAATTTTTATTCTCTTTTTTGTTTAAAAAAACGGGTGATTGAGAAGCTATCCAAATGCGGCGGTTTAGTTGAATTAAATTCAAATTAGAAAGATTATTTTTTATTAATGAAAAATCAGCCCACTTTCGTATTTTTAAAAGAACCACAATTTGGTTTTGATAATTGGGGTCATTACCTTGAGATGGTATTCCGATAATTCCCACTTCACTTAAAAGGTCTATGTTTTCTTTTTTTAAAATTTGGTCCAAAGGAAATTGAGAATTGGAACTAATTTCTTTAAAAGAATTTTTAATTAATTCCTGGTTCAACCACTTTTGAGTTAAAAAACCAATACGACTGGAGGAATTTAAATCAAAATGAAAATAAAAGACCGTTGATTCTGGAAAATAATTTACTAAGGTGTCGGGTTGCCAAAATAAATAGAAAAAGAAAAAAAGGCACACTGGAGTTAAAATAAGAAAAAAAAACGCTTTGCTGTTAATTTTCATAAAACCATAATAAAAGAAAGAATAAACCTTGTCAATCTTTATAAAAGCT
>CAZHDT010000042.1:0-3502 GCA_964531505.1 uncultured Gammaproteobacteria bacterium | reverse complement strand
CTTTTTTTCGGCGGAATTTGAGGCTGTATTTTGCAAAGCAAAATGCGCCACCAAAAGAGATGTTGCCCTTGACCCACCCAACCCATTCGCGGGCAACGCTAAGGAACTCCCTAAAGATTCATTTACAATTTTATAAAAATTAGTTATCATTATAGTATCAAGAAAGAAACCTTTATATTATATTCTATATACTATAATGTTATATAATTAGAAAAGATATGTCAAATAATAAAATTGCCGAAAACATAAAGAAACTGCGAGCTAAAAAAGAGCTATCTCTCGAAAAGATTGCTCGCCTTGCCGATTTATCGCTTAACACCATCGTTAAGGTTGAAAATGGCGTTAATACAAACCCCACCATTGAAACACTAACCAAGATCGCCAAGGCGCTTGGGGTTGGTGTTGATGATTTAATAAAGTAATTATGCCTATTTTTAATGATTTAAATTTGGATAACTGGAAAGAATCAGAAATTTTGACTGATAGTCTTTGGATTATTCCCGAAAGAGATAAAACAGGAAAACATAATGGCTTTTATCACGGCAATTTTATTCCGCAAATTCCGCATCAGTTAATTTTGAGATATACAAAGAAAGAAGAAGTTGTTTTTGATCCATTTTTGGGTAGTGGAACAACTGCTTATGAAGCGGAAAGTCTAAACAGAAATTTTATCGGCATTGATATTCAAAAAAAGCTAGTTGATTATGTAGAGAAAAATGTTGAACTAAAAAACAATTTCTCTGATTTAATTACTGGCGATAGCACAAAAATTGAAATTTTTGAAAAAGTAAAGGAATCTTTAAAAAATCACAAAAAGAAAAATATCCAACTGGCGATTTTACACCCGCCCTATGCCGACATAATAAAATTTAGCGATTTGAAAGATGATTTATCAAACGCAAAATCACTAAAAGAATTTTTAGGGAAATTTGCAGAGGTTTTAAAAAATACCATTGAAATTTTAGAAAATGGCAGATATTTAGCAATTGTTATTGGCGACAAATATACTGCGGGCCAATGGATACCTTTAGGATTTTATTGTATGAATGAGGCGCAAAAATTGGGATTAACGCTGAAAAGTATTATAATTAAGAATATGGCGGGTAATCGCGCCAAACAAAATAAAGAAGGGATTTGGCGATATCGTGCGCTTTCAAGCGATTATTATATTTTTAAACATGAATATATTTTAATTTTCAAAAAATAATTATGACAACACACGTTTTTATTGTAGACTCTATAACTTTTAAACTTCATTTGGAGTATCTTTTTGCTGGAACGGGTGCAAAAGATAATTTGATTGACTTTAATAATTCGGCAAATACAACACTATGGCATACAAAGGAAAATATGCTCGTTGGAATGATGGCAGACGCAAGCAGAATACGAGAGGGTGATCAAATAATTTTCTATCTACAACAAGATTTTTCTAAAAAAATATTTGAAGGGAAATTTTATGGAATATTTGTAGCAAAAAATGACTGGTCTTTCTTAGATAATAATGATAGTCAGCAATATTTAGGAAATGAATTAGAAAAATCATTGACATTTAGAACTCTTATTAAACCGTTCAAGGTTTATTCCGAAGGGGTTACGGAATGGGAGGCATTGGACGAAATTAAAAATATTCAGTCGCCAAATCAAATGCTTTGGAGTTTGATTTATCGAAAATTAAAAGGCAATCGCGGAAATACAATGATCACTATTTATGAAGCCGAAAGATTATGTCAGTTGATTAGAGATAAAAATTCTAGAGAAGAAATGAATGTTGAAAATCATAAATTATCATTTGATCAAGAAAACCAAAAAATAATACTCACCCCCAATAATGTCAATAATTATGCCGGAAGAAAGGAAGAAATTAATTTACTTCCAAGGCTAATTGCAAAATATGAAGCCAATAAATCATTTGAAACGCATTTGCAGGCTTATATTGTGAGAAATATAGGAAAAGGCATAAATAATTCACTTGATAATTCTATTTTAGGCTCAAATTTAAATTTTGAATGGCTTGGAAATGAAGTGTCTTGTGGTGTTGGAATGCAAAGAATTGATGTAATGATTTCAACAAACGAAAACAGCCAAAGAGTTTTGATTCCGATTGAACTTAAATCGGTTGAAGCTGATATTATAAATGCCAAACAAATTCAGAGATATATTGATTGGATAGAACAATATTATACTCCAAATAGACAAAGTGATGTTAAGCCAGTTTTAATTTCCAAAAAAATAGATGATAAAAGTACAGAAAAATATCAAAAAATAGTTGATACCTTTAATGATTTTAATACTCGAAATTCAAGAAGGTGTGAACATTTAAAGTATATTGAATATCATTTAGAAAATGAAAATTTAGTTTTTGAAGTAATAAGTTATTAATTATGAATTATATTGGCAGTAAATTATCATTGTTGGAATTTTTGGAGGATTCCATAAATAAAGTAGTTGATAAAAACTGCGATACTTTTTGCGATTTGTTTGCAGGAACTGGAATTGTGGGAAGGTATTTTAAAACAAAAGGTTATAAAATAATTGCTAATGATATTCAGTATTACAGCTATGTTTTAAATAGACATTATATCGGAAATCACAAGGAATTAAATTTTGTAAAACTAACAAAAGAAATTCCTGCTTTAAAAAACATTGATGTAAGAAATAGGAAAAATATTGTCTGTAATTATTTGTCAGACTTAAAAGGTGTAAAAGGGTTTATTTATAAAAATTATTGTCTTGGCGGAACAAAAGACAAAGAAGAATCACGACAATATTTTTCTGATGAAAATGGAATGCGTTGCGATGCTATCCGTCAAAAAATTGAAAATTGGAAAGAACAAAATTTAATTTCTGATGACGAATACTATTTTTTGATAACAAGTTTAGTTGAGTCAATTGATAAATATGCAAATACGGCTTCCGTATATGGTGCTTTTCTGAAAAAATTAAAAAAATCGGCTCAAAATAATTTAATTTTGAAACCCGCTGAATTGATAATAAATGACCAAATCCACGAAGTTTTTAACGAGGATATAAATAAGGTAGTAGGAAAAATTGCGGGCGATATTTTGTATTTAGATCCGCCATACAATCAAAGGCAATATGCGACAAACTATCATATGCTTGAAACTATCGCGAAATATGATAATCCTGAAATTCATGGGAAAACTGGTTTGCGCGAGTATCAAAATCAAAAATCTCTTTATTGTTCAAGAACGCAGGTTAAAAAAGCGTTTAAGGATTTAATTATGAAAGCAAGGGCAAGGTATATCTTTTTAAGCTATAACAACGAAGGATTAATGACTTTAGGCGATATTAAAGAAATAATGGGCCTGCGGGGCAAATATGGCAATTTTACGAAAGAATATAATAGGTTTAAAGCTGATAAATCAGATAATAGAAATTATACTGCGAATAGAACTGTTGAATATTTACATTATGTAGTTTGTGAATAAAAAATGGAATTAAAAAAGAAAAAGGCAAATAAAGAACACATTTGCACAAAATG
>CAZHDT010000041.1:0-3787 GCA_964531505.1 uncultured Gammaproteobacteria bacterium | reverse complement strand
TGTTTCTTGTACAGATTCCAATACTTATCTTACTTCTTATACTGAAACCGATCCTAAAGTAGGAACACTTACTGAAGAAAAATGGTGTGTTAGTTCTTCAGGTAAAATTCAATGTGTGGCTGAGGCGCCGTTAACTTCTTGTACTACTTGTTATGGTACGTTTGTAAAGGTGTCCGGTGGAGACACTATAACAGGTTCTTTAGCCGTCGGTACAACTTTCTCCGTCACTGGAGCAGCTACATTTAACGGAGGTATAACCGCGGATAGTGGGGTTTTTACTGTAGCAGATTCAACTGGCGCGATTCATACAAGTAATAATTTAGACGTAGATGGGACTATAACCGCAGGGTCAACACCAGTTACCCTCACAAGCGCGACCGGATATATCCTTGAAGGAGCAATCGCACAAAATTCATTGGACGATTCTGAAATAGAAGATAATTCTTTAACAGCAGGAAGCTTAGCCGCGAATTCGATTACGGTAGCTGGCGGAGAACTAAATAGTGGTTATGCCGGCAATGGGTTAACAGGAGGAGGAACTAGCGCTTTGGCGGTTGGTTCTTCGGGTACCTGTATCACCGTTGGTAGCGATACTGTTGGAGTAACTACAGATTGTATAGGTGATGCTCAACTTTTATATGATACAGGGCAAGATTTAACATTTGATAGTAGTCCTCAATTTAATATACTTACTGTAGAAAAATTAAATGCTAATGAAATTGACCCCATTTACGAAATCAACAATGTTAAATACGCCACTTACGGCCACTCTACCACGGGATTAAAAGAAGAAACAACAGGCAAAGTAAAATTGGGAAATCGGGCAATTGGGAAATCGGGCAATTGGGAAGAAAAAATTTATACAGCGATAATCGATTTTAAAAAAGCAGAAAAAGCTTCCGACTTATGGCTTTTCAAACAAGTCACGGCTTTTGGCAAAGATTGGCAAGATTTAGTGGTTAATCTAACCCCAGAAGGCCGAGCGGAAATTTGGTATGAACTCAATGAAAAAGAAAACATTTTAACAATTTTTGGCACTCAGCCGGTGGCAGTTTCCTATCGTTTAATTGCTCCGCGATTTGATTGGCCAACTAGAGATACCAATTTAGCTTCTGACCAAACCATCACCGGCATAAAAATAAAATAAAAAAAAACACCATTTAAGGACAAAACTTTAAAAAGTGTTATACAGATAAATTAATTGGAGGGATAATCTTTTAAGCGATTAAAGAATAAAAAATTTTATAATTTAAATTTTCTTTAAAATATCAATAAATTCTTTTGGAGAAATTTTTATATCATTTAAAATTGCTCTGAGTGTTCCGCAAGGAATTTCTTTTCCAGCGTGAACAGGAATTGTTGTTCTTCTTCCGTCAACGTGTTTAAATTGAGTGTGACTGCCAACCCGGTGATAAATAAAAAATCCCTTCTTTTTTAAGACTTTAATCAACTTTCCGGTTTTTATGACAGGAAATTTCGGCATAAAAAATCTAACAATTCATAATAAGCTCTTTTTCAGTAAAGGTTTGAACGAGTTCCAGTGAATTTTCCCCTTGAGAAATTTTTTCTCCATCTTTAAGCATTCCTTGGACGTGGCACCTGATCGCTTCTTTTAAATTCTTTTTTGTTTCTTCTAAATTTTTTCCCCAAGTATGACATCCTGATAAAGTCGGAACAAAACCATGAAAGGCTCTTTTGCCATCGGGTTCAATGATTACTCTAAAAGTATAAATATTCATAATAATTATTTACAATTATTTATTTAAATTTATTATTATAGTATAATATCTTTAAAATATGTCAAGGGATTTTTAATTTGGCGTCTAACTGAATTGACCTAATTTAAATTGATTTCTAACGTCAATATACCGGTTTTGTCAGGTCTGACCTGACAAATGTAACCGGCAAAAAAATCAAGGAATAAAAATAAAACATTAGAGAATGGGAGCATGGAAATATTAAAAACATAATTTAAGGAGTATGCTTAAAATGGTTGATTACAATAGTAATAGTTATGACAAAGCAATAATTGTTTCCAGCGATGGTGATTTTTATTGTTTGGTTAAATATCTTTATGAATACGATAAACTAAAAATGGTTATTAGCCCACATGAAGATACTTGTTCTATTTTATTGAAGCAATCGGCCAAAGAAAAAATTGTCTTTATGGACAATTTGAGACAAAAATTGGAGCATAAAAGAAAAAATACCGTTTAAGGACGGAACCTTAAAAAGTATTTTTTCGTAGTCTGACATGGTGAATGTGAAAATATAAATTTTTAAAATATAAAATGCAAAAAAAATCACTAAAAATTATTATTTTTTTAATAGTTATTTTGCTTTTAATAATAATTTTTTGTTTTGTTAAAATGGAAAATGTGGAAAATAAGGCTGAAGAAAAGCAAAACTATGTTTTAACCCAACAAGAATTAGAAGAATTAAACAAAGAATTGTGGGCGGAACAAAATAAAGGCGGAACATTTAAGGTCTCCTCTGCTCCGGATCTCTTTCCAAAATTTCTTTCTGGCTGGCTCGATCCAAAATGTCCTAAATTAGGAGATAGCCAGTATATTTCAATTAAAATAAAAGATCCAAAAGGGATTAAAAATGTTGTTTTAAAAATCAGGGATGATAAAAATAGAAATTTAATAATAGAAGAATTTCCACTTAGTTTAGTAGATGGCGATAGTCAAGAGGGTATTTGGGCTGCGGATTGGAAAGTCCATAATGTTGATGAAATATTTTTAACAACATTTGTTGCGGAAAATATTGATGGGAAAAGCGATAATTTAGATTACTTCGTTTTTATTGATAATAAATAAATTTTAAAATATAAAATAAATATGTTTTTTCAAAAAATTTTTAAAAATAAAAAAGCCACTAGCGTTTTAGCAACAATTTTTTTAATCAGTATTTTGTTTTTGACATTATTTTTAATATCTCAATCCGCAGAAGCGGCTTGTATGGTTGACGGAGATGAGTGTAGCAGCCCTGGTTCAAATAGTGAATGTTGCAGCCTTTATTGTCTTTCTACTCATGTTTGCGATTCAACAGATGTTGGTTATTATGGTGGCAGTTATAATTCTTGCATTAACCTTTATGCTTCCGGTTCAACAGCGGTAGTTTGCGACGATATTGTTGCTAGTGGCGCTTTCAGTGCTGATGGAATCTGTATGCCTAATGGTAATTGTGATACAAATGAAGCATGTTTTGATGGTTCGGCATTTAGGGCAGATTGTCAGTATTGCACTAATGCAGGCGCGCATCAATGTGATTATGACGTGGCTGGGAGCGGCTGGGAACCAGATGGAGTTTGTGTTGAAAGTAATAATTGCGGGACTGGCGCGGTTTGCGTTAGTGGAGGTTATTATTATGAGTCCTTGTCCTCTTGCGCGAACAAAAGTTCTTGCGATAAAGACGTTAATTCAGGGGGTTTTTCCAGCGATGGCATTATCTGTAGTAGTTCCTGCGTCGGTTCCGCTTCGTCAAACTGTTGCAGTACTAGCGACTGCGGAGTGAATCAGGTTTGTACTAATTACACTTGTGTTAGCTCTTGCACCTGTAGTTCAGGAGATTGTTGCGATGGCTGTAATTATCGACTAAATTCATATCAACCGGCTGGTACTTGTCGGGAATGTACCGGCTCTTCAGCTACTTCAATACTTCAGGCTAGCAACGAAGATCGTTGGGGCCAATGTACTACTGGTTCCCCTGGGTCAGCTACTTCTTGTCAATCTCCAAATTGTAGCGGTGGTAGCGCCGCTTGCGGTTATCTTACTGCTGGCAC
>CAZHDT010000040.1:1297-4037 GCA_964531505.1 uncultured Gammaproteobacteria bacterium | reverse complement strand
TAACTTAAATTTTTAAAAAATATATGCCGAGACCAAAACTTTGCCGAAAAATAAAATTTAATCCTCAAATTACTTATTTTAAACCGCAAGGAGTTCCCTTACGGGAACTTGAAATTGTGGAATTATCTTTTGAAGAAATGGAGTCTTATCGTCTTCGTCATGTCAACGGACTGGAACAAATTCAAGCAGCGAAAAAAATGAATACTTCCCAAAGCACTTATCAAAGAATTCTCTATTCCGCTTATAAAAAAATTGCTGATGCTTTGACCAACGGCAAAGCAATAAAATTTATCAAAAATTAATTATTTTTCACTCTTATAAATTCCAAAAAAACCAACCTCTCCCTTCAAACAAGGGTTTGTTTCTTGCTCTGGTCCCCAATATACTTTTTCAAGCTGTTCTTTAGTCATCAACCCATTTTCTACTAATTGTTCTGCTAAAAATATTTCTTTAGGCGGTTTTTCATAAGAATATTTGTTCCAAGCTTCTTCGGTCATAACTGCTTTAGAATTATCATCAATAAAACGAATAAAAATTCTCTGAGCGCCGCCACCATATTGAGCAAATCGCCCATCAATTAAAATCAAATCGCGTGTTTCCGGCCGGGGCGTTTCTTTGTTCTGTTCTTGATGCTCTGAAAAATTTTTTTGTTGTTCCTTCATAAATTTTAAAAAAATATTTGTTTAATATAAATCTATAAAAAGATTACAATAAAAACAAAATTTTGAAAAGTAAACTCAAAAATTCAAAATTTTCTCTCCACCCTTATTTCGTATATAATAAATAAATATTTACTTTATAAACCGGTTTGATATGATAAAATCATTAAAATAAAAAAATAAATTAATCTAAAATACAAATTATAGTTTAATTAATAATATAAAATTATATGATGTTAATAGAACGTGCTCCTAAAAGGGAGGGAGAAGTTAAGCTTAGCTCAAAAATTTTTCTATCCTTTTTCCGCCACAGCCCAAGGGAAAAGGGCAAGGGCTCAGCCCCTTTAACACCCGAAGGAAGACAAATGTCAATTAATAAAGCGTCAGATTTGCACCCCGATGGTTCTGACATTAAAGATATAAAACAAGCTGTGGCTTTTGGTAGCAGCCATAGGCGCGGACATGAAACCGCCGGATTTGTAATGGGCGGGGGTTTAGAAGAAATCACCGGAGAAGAGGACACAATTGAAGAATTAAAAGAAAAATTAAATGAAGGAATAAATATTGGCAGTAAACTTGTAATTGATAAACGGCTCAATTTTGGCTTTAATTTTGAATCAAAACTCGGTAAAGCCGTATTTGATAATTTAAGAAATGAAAATTTTCTAAAATTTATTATTGAACAAAGCGACGAACTGGCAAAAGAGTCGCCTGAAGACAAAGAAAGTGCTTGTTATAGTCGTTTGGCAGCGAACATCGCCGAAATAATCATGAAATACGTAAATGTAGAAAAAAAATGGGACAAATTAGCAAATGATAAAGATAAAGACTATAGCAAAACCCTGGAAAGATATTTTGGCTCTCACGCTGGTGTATTAGAATCATTTCTATCAAAAATTATTACAAAAACAAAAGGAATGGATGTTTTAGAAAAATTCTTACAAATTCATCCAGTTGGTTTTGATTACACAAGTGGTTTTAATGTAGAAATCATCAGCGATGAAAACCATGACCCCAACAATCCAAAAATCCATATAAAATATGAAAAAATAGATGAGAATAGCGATGAAATAATATTTCTTTTTGAAGAGAATATTGACAAAAAGCTTTTGGAAGAAATAATCTCTGAAAAAATTTAATCAAACGTTAGTTCGCATTTATAATAAAGAACCAAATAAAAATTTGGTTCTTTATTATTACTTTTGTATTCCTCTGTTATAAATCAAAAAACAAATTTTATTATCCCTTTAGTTTAATATCTCCACCAAAATAAATATCTTTAACCCTTTCATTTTCTAAAATATCTTTTCCTCCTTTCATTGCCACTTCGCCATTTTCTAAAATATAAGTTTTATCGGCAATATTGACCGCTTGTTTTGCGTTTTGTTCAACAATTAAAATCGCCATGCCTTCGTTTTTTATTTCAACTATCTTTTCAAAAATTTCTTTCGCCATTTTGGGCGATAAGCCAAGAGACGGCTCATCAAGCAACAAAAGCCTGGGACTTTGCATTAAAGTTCGGGCAATCGCTAATAATTGTTGTTGTCCTCCTGACAAATCGCCAGCCAATTCTTTTTTCTTTTCTTTAAGAATGGAATATTTTTGAAAAATATTATTAATATTCTTTTCAACCGTTTCGCGATTTTTTGTGATGAATGCGCCCATCTGTAAATTTTCCAAAACGGTCATATTGGGGAATATCTGCCGTCCTTGAGGAACAAAGCCAATGCCCAAAGATATCAATTTATGAGTTTTTAAATTGGTTATATCAATATCCTTTACGCCGAATTCGTTCATAGTGGAAAAAATAATTTTCCCGTTATAAATATCCGCTAAACCAAAAATGCTTTTTAGTACCGTTGATTTTCCAGCGCCATTCGGCCCAATTAAAGCAACAATCTCATTTGAATCAATTTCTAAATCAACTCCATGTAAGACTTCTATTTTATTATACCCTGCTTTTATTTTTTGTATTTTTAACATATTGTTAAATCATCTCCCATTTTATAATCAAAAATTTTTTAAAACAATAATTATTCTCCCAAATACGCTTCTAAAATCCTTGAGTTATTTTTTATTTC
>CAZHDT010000040.1:0-1197 GCA_964531505.1 uncultured Gammaproteobacteria bacterium | reverse complement strand
TTTTTCCAAAATTTTGTATCTTCATTATCCATTGGCAAAAGCAAATTTTCCCTAACAGTTAAATTATTAAAAAGTCTGCTTTGTTGAAAAAGCCGAGATATACCTAAATTAGAAATATCCTCTATTGATTTGTTGGTGATGTTTATCCCATTCAGTAAAATTTTGCCCATATCCACTCTCATTAAACCTGAAATAAGATTAAAAACCGTCGTCTTACCAGCGCCATTCGGCCCAATTAAAGCCGTAATCATTTTTTCTTTAATTTCAAAACTGCAATCATTAACTGCCTTAATTCCGCCAAAATGTTTTTTGATATTTTTTATTTCCAATATTTTACTCAAGTTCAATTTTTCCATAAAATCCTTTTGGCTTGTAGATTAAAATTAAAAGCAAAAGCAAGGCATAAATCATTTGTCTAATGGGACCTATTATTGAAGAAGGAAAACCAATAAAACGCAAAGGCTCTGGTAATAAAACTAAAATTATCGTTGCAATAATTGTCCCCTTTAAAGACGCTAAACCGCCGATTATTATAATTGAGACAATCGGAATTAATTGTAAAAGTGTGAAAGACGAAGGGTCGATAAAAGTAATATAATAAGCATACAAACTTCCGGCAATACCGGCAAAAAAAGCGGAAATTCCTAACGACAAACTTTTTATTTTAAAAGTATTTTTCCCTAAAATTCTTACTGCTAATTCATCATCTCGAGTCGCTTCTAAAATCTTCCCAAAGGGAGAACTGACAATTCTTTTAATGATAAAATAAGAAATTGACGCGATAATAAGAGTTAAAATCAAAAAACTTAAATTGCTGGAAAAAGTAAAACCAAATAAAGCCGGCTTTGGAATTCCTGGTAAACCCAAAGGGCCTCGGGTTAAGTTTGTCCAATTTAAAGCAACGGCATAAATTACAAAAGAAAAACCCATTGTTGCCAAGGCAAGATAATCTCCCTTAAGTTTATTAGTTGGAATCGCTAAAAGAAATCCAAACACCATTGCCCCCATTCCCGCAAATAAAATACAAATCCAAAATGGCAAACCGGCTAAAGCGAGCAAAGCTGAAATATAAGCGCCGACACAATAAAAAGCAATGTGGCCGAAATTAAGCAAACCCGTAAAGCCGACGGACAACTGCAAAGAAATCGCCAAAATTAAATAAATGCCGATTAAAATTAAAAGATGAATTAAATAAGC
>CAZHDT010000039.1:0-4079 GCA_964531505.1 uncultured Gammaproteobacteria bacterium | reverse complement strand
TTGCTTTATTTATTTTATTATGCCTTGCTTTAATTTGGGAAATTTTTGAATATTCGGTTGACCAAAAAATTGGTCGGATTGTTTTAGAACCGCTCCAGTCCGGACAAATGGATACTTTAGGCGATTTGGTAGCTAATTTTTTTGGTGGCGGTATCATTTTATTATTTCAAAAAAGGAATAAAAAACAGTTGTTAAAATAAATATTTTTGCTATAATATTACGGTAATCTCGTCATCGGTTATGTTTTATTCTTAAGTTTTTATTTTATTATTTTAGAATTTAGAATATGCCCGCTAAAACCATTGTTATTTGTAATCGCAAAGGAGGAACTGGAAAAACCAATGTGGCGGTTAATTTGGCCGCTTATCTTTCAAATTTTGGCAAGAAGATTTTATTAATTGATTTAGACCCGCAGGCCAATGCCACTTCTGGTTTAGGCGTGGACAATAGGAACCATCAAGGGATTTATGAGGCAATGAGTCAACCGGAAAAGGCAAATTTAAGCGTTATGGCAGTTCGCCACAATCTTTGGTTAATGCCGGCTAGCGAGAATTTAGCAGCCGCGGATATCGAAATGGTTGACCTGCCTCAAAGAGAATTTATTTTAAAAAATACTATCGATAGCGTTTTATCACAATCAGGAGAAATTTTTGATTATATTTTTGTGGACACTCCGCCGTCTTTGAGTTTAATTACCATCAACAGTTTAGCCGCCGCTGACCAGATTTTAATTCCGGTTCAAGCAGAATATTACGCTTTAGAGGGATTAGGACAGCTTTTAAAAACTATTGATTTGGTTAAAGAAAGTATTAAGCCGAATCTCGGAATTATGGGAGCGGTAATTACGATGTATGATAAAAGGGGCCGTTTATCAGGAGAGGTTTGGGAGGAGTTATATCGACATTTTCCATATTATATTTTCCGCGCTATTATTCCCCGCAATGTAAGATTGGCAGAAGCGCCAAGTTATGGGCAGACTATTTTTGAATACGCGCCAAGCTCAAAGGGAGCAAAAGCTTATAAAAATTTGGCGAAAGAATTTCTCGTTAACAACAGCTTATAATTTTTAAAAACGCATATGGCTTTAGGAAGAGGATTAAGTTCATTAATACCTTCTGACCGGATTATTAGAGAAAATAATCAGGAGATTTTTGTTGACACAGGAGAACAGGTTTTACAAATACCATTAGACCAGGTTCAGCCAAACCCGGAACAGCCAAGAAAAAATTTTTCGCGTTTGGAAATGGAAGAATTAATTAATTCAATTAAAGAATATGGAATTATTCAGCCATTAATTCTAACCCGATTGGATAACCGCGAATATCAGATTGTGGCTGGAGAAAGACGGTGGCGCGCCGCTAAATTTTTGGAGTTTAGAACCGTTCCGGCGCTCGTTAGGTCAATAAAAGAAAATGAAAAATTAGCCATTTCTCTTTTGGAAAATATTCAAAGAAAAGATTTGAATCCAATGGAAAAAGCCAAAGGATATCAGCGTTTGATTGAAGAATTTGATTTAACCCAAGAGCAAGTGGCAAAAAAAATGGGCAAGGCTCGCGCCAGTATTGCCAATACATTAAGAATTTTAAATTTGCCGGAAGAAATTCAAAAGGCGATTGAAGAGGAAAAAATAGGAGAAGGGCATGCTAAAGCCTTATTATCTGCAGAAAACGAAGAAAAACAAAAATTATTATTAAAAAGAATTATTGGATTAGGTTTAACAGTAAAAGAAACAGAAAATTTATTAGCAAGAAAAAGAATAAGGAAAACAGTGAATTTATCTCAAAATTTAATAGAAAAAGAAAAGCTTTTTTGTCAGATTCTTAACACCAAAGTAAAAATTATTAAACAAAGTAAAAAAATCAAGGTCGTTATTGAATTATATCAAGAAAAAGAATTGGAAAATTTAATTAATAAATTACAAAAGTAATATGGCAATTGAAATTAAAAGAAAACAAAATGAACCATTGAATGTTTTTCTGCGCCGATTTTCTGAGAAAATTAAAAGAAGTGGAATTATCAATCTTTCAAAGGCAAAGAAATTTTACAGGAAGGACCAAAGCGAAAAATTAAAAAAGAGAAGCGCTTTGCAAAGAAAGGCAAAAGCGGAAAAAATGGATTTCTTAAGAAAAGTTGGAAAAATTAAATAAAGATTTTACGATTTTTGAGAGAATTTTAATATATTAATCTTTAATTAATCAACTAAAGTCTATGGATTTATTAGAAAAAATAGAACAAGATTTTAAAGAAGCCTTGCGTCAAAGGCAAGGGGAATTATTAGAAATTTTAAGGGGCTTAAAAACCGCTTTACATAACAAGGAAATAGAATTGCGGTCAAAGAATAAAGAATTAGGGGAAGAAGAATTGATGGAAGTTTTAAGAAGGGAAGTAAAAAAACGCCAAGAAGCCCAAGAAATGTTTAAACAAGGAAGCAGATTGGATTTAGCGGAAAAGGAAGAAAAAGAAATGGTTTTTTTAAAGCAATATCTACCAGAAGAACTTACTGATGATAAAATTAAAGAAATTTCATTAAAAGTTATTGCCGAATTAGGAGCGACTGGAAAACAGGATTTTGGAAAAGTAATGGGAAGGGTAATGATTGAAACTAATGGAAGAGCGGAGGGAAATAGAGTTAAAAAAATAGTTGAAGAACTATTATCTTAATATTTTAGAGTAATAAAAAAAATTTATGTCTCGAGGCAGTTTTTTTAAAATTATTTTTTTAGTTTTCATCGTATTTTGTCTTCCTTTAATTGCCATTCCAGCTCAAGCTCAGAATTTTGGCAGCGAGGATTTGACAACCGTCGGGCAAGCCGCCGGATATGGAGAAGCGACCTTGCCTCAATTAATCGGCCGGGTAATTAAAATTATTTTAGGCCTTTTAGGTTTGGTCGGTTTAATAATCATTATCATTGGCGGTTTTCTTTGGATGACTTCAAATGGCGCGCCGGAAAAAATTCAAAAGGCTAAGAAAATAATGGTTAATGGTTTAATCGGGTTTTTAATTATTGTTTTTGCTTACACAATTGTCAGTTTTATAATTGGGAAATTGGTTGATATATCCGAACCAGTCGACCCAAATATTACTGGTTGTACGCCTGGTCTTTGCTGTTCAACCGGTTGGCGTTGTAGCTCGGACGAAATTTGCAATATTCTTGATTCTAGCTGTTCTTTACCTCCAAATGCTTTTAAAATAAGGAAAATTGAAACATCTCATGACGGAACAGAATTAAATTATCATCAAAATATTCATCTTTGTTCCGCCATTCAACCCATTTTTAATAATTCAATTGACCAAGAAAAAATTCAAGAATTAACAGCAAATGGCGATTTAAAAATAGAAACAGGAAGTAGTCAGGTTGTCGGCGATTGGCAAACAAGAAATAATACCCTCATTTTTAAACATAACAATCTTTTTTCTGAAAATACTTCTTATCAAGCGTATTTTCCCAAATCGATTTTAAATACGCAAGGAAAAATGCTTCAGGAATGTTTAGCGTCAGGAAGCTGTCAAACTACCAGCTTTTATTTTATTTGGAATTTTACTACCGGAACTACGGTGGATGAAATTGCTCCTGAAATTATTTCAACTTATCCCATTAATTCTTCGGCAATAGATTATCCGGATACCAATGTTTCCCGTTATCCTAATATTGAAATCAATTTTTCCGAACCAATTGATTTGACCAGCGTTGCTGATGAAAATAGCCGTCCTTTGGAAGAAAAAATTTGGTTGGCGGAAATATCAGGGCAGGGCGGTGAAGTTATTCAAAATGTCCCGGTGGAAAATTTAAAAATTGTTTCAAATGGAAACGGCTTTAGGATTATTTTAAATGAAATTTCTTTAAACGCTTTTTCGTGGTATCGAATTCATATCGAAGGAGTGGAAGACCTTTGTCTTAATCAGATGCAAGGTTTTAAAGAATGGGAATTTCAAACCAATGGACAAGTTCCCGGCATTAGTTCTTATTATCCAAATGGCAATAAAGTTTGTCCGGATAGTAAAATGAGCGTTGTTTTCAATACCCAGATGTATGATAATTTAGTTAGGTTTAAAATTACCGGTGGCGATAATTTTAATT
>CAZHDT010000038.1:0-4098 GCA_964531505.1 uncultured Gammaproteobacteria bacterium | reverse complement strand
TTGCTTTATTTATTTTATTATGCCTTGCTTTAATTTGGGAAATTTTTGAATATTCAGTTGACCAAAAAATTGGTCGGATTGTTTTAGAACCATTACAGTCGGGACAAATGGATACTTTAGGTGATTTTGCAGCTAATTTTTTGGGGGGCGGCATTATTCTTTTATTTCAAAAAAGGAATAAAAAACAGTTGTTAAAATAAATATTTTTGTTATAATATTACGGTAATCCCGTCATCGGTTATGTTTTATTCTTAGGTTTTTATTTTATTATTTTAGAATTTAGAATATGCCCTCTAAGACTATTGTTATTTGTAATCGCAAAGGAGGAACCGGAAAAACCAATGTGGCGGTTAATTTGGCCGCTTATCTTTCAAATTTTGGCAAGAAGATTTTATTAATTGATTTAGACCCGCAGGCCAATGCCACTTCTGGTTTAGGCGTGGACAATAGGAACCATCAAGGGATTTATGAGGCAATGAGTCAACCGGAAAAGGCAAATTTAAGCGTTATGGCAGTTCGCCACAATCTTTGGTTAATGCCGGCTAGCGAGAATTTAGCAGCCGCGGATATCGAAATGGTTGACCTGCCTCAAAGAGAATTTATTTTAAAAAATACCATTGATAGCGTTTTATCACAATCAGGAGAAATTTTTGATTATATTTTTGTAGATACCCCTCCGTCTTTAAGCCTCATTACTATCAACAGTTTAGCGGCCGCTGACCAGATTTTAATTCCGGTTCAAGCAGAATATTACGCTTTGGAGGGATTAGGGCAACTCTTGAAAACTATTGATTTGGTTAAAGAAAGCATTAAGCCGAATCTCGAAATTATGGGGGCGGTAATTACTATGTATGATAAAAGAGGCCGTTTATCAGGAGAGGTTTGGGAGGAATTATATCGTCATTTTCCATATTATATTTTCCGCGCTATTATTCCCCGCAATGTAAGATTGGCAGAAGCGCCAAGTTATGGGCAGACTATTTTTGAATACGCGCCAAGCTCAAAGGGAGCAAAAGCTTATAAAAATTTGGCGAGAGAATTTCTTGTTAACAACAGCTTATAATTTTTAAATTTTTATATAATTTTTAAAAACGCATATGGCTTTAGGAAGAGGATTAAGTTCATTAATACCTTCGGGCCGGATTATTAGAGAAAATAATCAGGAAATTTTTGTTGATACCGGAGAACAGGTTTTGCAAATACCATTGGAGCAGATTCAGCCGAATCCGGAACAACCAAGAAAAAATTTTTCGCGTTTGGAAATGGAAGAATTGATTAATTCAATTAAAGAATATGGAATTATTCAGCCTTTAATTTTGACCCGATTGGATAACCGCGAATATCAAATTGTGGCTGGAGAAAGACGGTGGCGCGCCGCCAAATTTTTGGAATTTAAAACCATTCCGGCGCTTGTTAGGTCAATAAAGGAAAACGAAAAATTAGCCATTTCTCTTTTGGAAAATATTCAAAGAAAAGATTTAAACCCCATGGAAAAAGCTAAAGGATATCAACGCATGATTGAAGAATTTGATTTGACTCAAGAGCAAGTGGCAAAAAAAATGGGTAAAGCTCGCGCCAGTATTGCCAATACATTAAGAATTTTAAATTTGCCGGAAGAAATTAAAAAAGCGATTGAGGAAGAAAAAATAGGAGAAGGGCACGCTAAAGCTTTATTATCCGCGGAAAATGAAGAAAAACAAAAAATATTATTGAAAAGAATTATCGGATTAGGATTAACAGTAAAAGAAACAGAAAATTTATTAACAAGAAAAAGAATAAGAAAAACAGTAAATTTATCTCAGGACTTATTGGAAAAAGAAAATCTTTTTTCTCAGATTCTCGGCACCAAAGTAAAAATTATTAAACAAAATAAAAAAATCAAGGTCGTTATTGAATTATATCAAGAAAAAGAATTGGAAAATTTAATTAATAAATTACAAAAGTAATATGGCAATTGAAATTAAAAGAAAACAAAATGAACCATTGAATGTTTTTCTGCGCCGATTTTCTGAGAAAATTAAAAGAAGTGGAATTATCAATCTTTCAAAGGCAAAGAAATTTTACAGGAAGGACCAAAGCGAAAAATTAAAAAAGAGAAGCGCTTTGCAAAGAAAGGCAAAAGCGGAAAAAATGGATTTCTTAAGAAAAGTTGGAAAAATTAAATAAAGATTTTACGATTTTTGAGAGAATTTTAATATATTAATCTTTAATTAATCAACTAAAGTCTATGGATTTATTAGAAAAAATAGAACAAGATTTTAAAGAAGCCTTGCGTCAAAGGCAAGGGGAATTATTAGAAATTTTAAGGGGCTTAAAAACCGCTTTACATAACAAGGAAATAGAATTGCGGTCAAAGAATAAAGAATTAGGGGAAGAAGAATTGATGGAAGTTTTAAGAAGGGAAGTAAAAAAACGCCAAGAAGCCCAAGAAATGTTTAAACAAGGAAGCAGATTGGATTTAGCGGAAAAGGAAGAAAAAGAAATGGTTTTTTTAAAGCAATATCTACCAGAAGAACTTACTGATGATAAAATTAAAGAAATTTCATTAAAAGTTATTGCCGAATTAGGAGCGACTGGAAAACAGGATTTTGGAAAAGTAATGGGAAGGGTAATGATTGAAACTAATGGAAGAGCGGAGGGAAATAGAGTTAAAAAAATAGTTGAAGAACTATTATCTTAATATTTTAGAGTAATAAAAAAAATTTATGTCTCGAGGCAGTTTTTTTAAAATTATTTTTTTAGTTTTCATCGTATTTTGTCTTCCTTTAATTGCCATTCCAGCTCAAGCTCAGAATTTTGGCAGCGAGGATTTGACAACCGTCGGGCAAGCCGCCGGATATGGAGAAGCGACCTTGCCTCAATTAATCGGCCGGGTAATTAAAATTATTTTAGGCCTTTTAGGTTTGGTCGGTTTAATAATCATTATCATTGGCGGTTTTCTTTGGATGACTTCAAATGGCGCGCCGGAAAAAATTCAAAAGGCTAAGAAAATAATGGTTAATGGTTTAATCGGGTTTTTAATTATTGTTTTTGCTTACACAATTGTCAGTTTTATAATTGGGAAATTGGTTGATATATCCGAACCAGTCGACCCAAATATTACTGGTTGTACGCCTGGTCTTTGCTGTTCAACCGGTTGGCGTTGTAGCTCGGACGAAATTTGCAATATTCTTGATTCTAGCTGTTCTTTACCTCCAAATGCTTTTAAAATAAGGAAAATTGAAACATCTCATGACGGAACAGAATTAAATTATCATCAAAATATTCATCTTTGTTCCGCCATTCAACCCATTTTTAATAATTCAATTGACCAAGAAAAAATTCAAGAATTAACAGCAAATGGCGATTTAAAAATTGAAACAGGCAGTAGTCCGATTGTTGGCGATTGGCAAACAAGAAATAATGCCCTTATTTTTAAACATAACGATCTTTTTTCTGAAAATACGTCTTATCAAGCGTATTTTCCCAAATTGATTTTAAATACGCAAGGAAAAACGCTTCAGGAATGTTTAGCGTCAGGAGGCTGTCAAACTACTAGCCTTTATTTTATTTGGAATTTTACTACCGGAACTACTGTAGATGAAATTGCTCCTGAAATTACTTCAACTTATCCCATTAATTCTTCGGCAATAGATTATCCAGATACCAATGTTTCTCGTTATCCTAATGTTGAAATCAATTTTTCTGAACCAATTGATTTGACCAGTGTTGCTGATGAAAATAGCCGTCCTTTGGAAGAAAAAATTTGGCTGGCGGAAATATCAGGGCAAGGCGGTGAAGTTATCCAAAATGTTCCGGCGGAAAATTTAAAAATTGTTTCAAACGGAAATGGTTTTAGGATTATTTTAAATGAAATTTCTTTAAACGCTTTTTCATGGTATCGAATTCATATTGAAGGAGTGGAAGACCTTTGCCTTAATCAGATGCAAGGTTTTAAAGAATGGGAATTTCAAACCAATGGACAAATTCCCGGCATTAGTTCTTATTATCCCAGTGGCAATAAGGTTTGTCCGGATAGTAAAATGAGCGTTGTTTTCAATACTCAGATGTATGATAATTTAGTTAGGTTTAAAATTACCGGTGGCGATAATTTTAATT
>CAZHDT010000037.1:0-4319 GCA_964531505.1 uncultured Gammaproteobacteria bacterium | reverse complement strand
GATGCGAGGTAATAAGATGGAAAAAATAACCAAGAAAAAATTTCTTGAAAAGATTCTAAAAGAAGTTAATGGGAAAATATAATTCTACCCTAATTTTATATATCAATAAAATGGCAAATAGAATAGAAGTTATTACAAAAACCGAAGACGCAAGGGCAAAAGTAAAAAAAAGAAAAATACAATCAATGGGTTTTTGGGTTGATGACATAAGTCTTGTCGATGTCTATACAATTGATATCTCTCTTGAAGAAAAAGAATTAAATTCTGTTGCTTCTATGCTTTCTAATCCTGTAACACAAGAAGTTGGAATAAATCAGCCCAAAGCGCCGGAAAAATTCAATTATGCAATTGAAATCGGTTTTTTACCATGTGTAACTGACAATATTGGAACTACGGCAAAAGAAATTATAGAAGACCGTTTTAAAAAAACTTTTGAAGGTCAAACCGTCTATAGTTCCCAGATAATATTTTTATCTGGGAAATTTAAAAAAGAAGACGCCATTAAAATTGGCGATTCTTTTTCAAATCCTTTAATTCAAAGGGTTTCTATTAAAACCTATAATGAATTTAAAAAGGACAAAGGAATGGAAATAATCATTCCCAGAGTAAGGCTTCATGAAGAATTAGTTGTGGGGTCGATAGATATATTAACAGCCAACGATGAACAGCTAATGATAATCGGTAAACAAGGAATTGCAAATTCTGATGGAACTAGAAGAGGGCCCTTGTCAATGGATTTAACTTATATGAAATCTGTTCAAAATTATTTTAAAGGTTTGGGTAGAAATCCAACCGATGTTGAGCTAGAATCGATTGCCCAAACATGGAGTGAACATTGTAAACACACAATCTTTGCTGATTCTATTGATGAATTTAGAGAGGGATTGTTTTCAACATTTATTAAGGGAGCAACAAATGAAATTCGAAAGAAAAAAGGCGCTAATGATTTTTGTGTTTCAGTATTTACTGACAATGCCGGAGGAATAATATTTGATGATGAATTTTTAGTTTGTGACAAAGTTGAAACTCATAATTCTCCAAGCGCTCTTGATCCATTTGGTGGAGCAATAACCGGAATTGTTGGGGTTAATAGAGACCCAATGGGTTTTGGAATGGGAGCAAAACCGATTGTTAATAGATATGGATTTTGTTTTGCGGACCCCAATGATACAAGAGATTTATATAAAGGAAAAAATAAAACTCAAAAAATGTTATCTTCAAAAAGGATAATGAATGGGGTTATTGAAGGAATCAATGTCGGTGGAAATTGTTCCGGAATACCAACTACGCAGGGATTTATTTTTTTTAATAAATGCTATAAAGGGAAGCCATTGGTTTTTGTCGGAACCATTGGTTTAATCCCAAGAGAAAAAAATGGAAAACAAATGCATGAAAAGCAAGCAAAAATCGGAGATTATATCGTGATGGTTGGAGGGAGGGTTGGGAAAGATGGAATTCATGGCGCAACTTTCTCATCAGAGGCAATTGATTCTGGGAGTCCTGCAACTGCCGTTCAAATAGGAGATCCTATAACTCAAAAAAAAGAAAGCGATGCAATCATTAAAGAAGCAAGAGACAAAGGACTATATAACAGCATAACTGATAATGGTGCTGGCGGACTATCTTGTTCTGTTGCAGAAATGGCAAAAGAATCCGGTGGATGCCATGTTAATTTAGATAAAATTCCATTAAAATATCCTGGACTTGCTCCTTGGGAAATATGGATTTCAGAATCACAGGAAAGAATGACTTTAGCGGTTCCAAAAGAAAAATGGATTAATTTTTACAATTTAATGAGAAGAAGAGGAGTTGAAGCAACGGTTATTGGCGAATTTACAAATTCTGGAAAATGTATTGTTGATTACCATGGAAATAATATTATGGATATTGATATGAAATTTTTACATACTGGACTTCCACCGAGACCAATTAAAACGACTTTTACGAAAAAAAATTATGAGGAACCAAATTTTGAATGTTTAGGAAATTTAACAGATTCTTTACTTACCATGTTAAAAAGACAAAATATCACAAGTTTTGAATTCATTTCTCAACAATATGACCATGAAGTTCAAGGTGGAAGTGTTATTAAACCACTCCAAGGAAGAGGAAGAGTAAATGGTGAGGCAACTGTAATAAAACCAAGACTTGATTCAAACAAAGCAATCGTTTTATCACAAGGACTTAACCCTTTATATAGCGATGTTGATCCTTATAATATGGCGGCATGCGCAATTGATACGGCAATAAGAAATGCTATTGCTACAGGAGCAGATTTGGAACATCTTGCATTATTAGATAATTTTTGTTGGTGTAGTTCTACTGAACCCGAAAGGTTGGGACAACTAAAAAGAGCTTGTCAGGCCTGTTATGATTATGCGACAAAGTTTGAAACACCTTTTATTTCTGGAAAAGACAGTATGTTTAATGATTTTAAAGGATTTGATGAATTTGGAAATCCAATAAAAATTTCTGTTCTTCCGACTTTGTTAATTTCGACGATAGGAGTAATAAAAGACGTAGAAAAAACGATTTCTATTGACTCAAAATTTAAAGATGATTTAATATATGTTCTCGGATTTACTTACAATGAGTTGGGTGGAAGCGAATATTTTGCAATGAAAGGAGAACAAGAAAAAAAGGAAAAATATGTTGGAAATAATATTCCAAAGGTTGATGCAAAAACAAATATTAAAATTTATAGAGCCTTTTCCAGAGCGGTTGAAAAAGGATTAATTGCTTCTGCCATAAGTGTCCATATAGGTGGACTAGGAATAGCTTTAGCAAAAAGTGCGATTGCGGGGCAATTAGGAATGGAAATTGAATTAAAAAAGATTCCAAATAGTTGTCCAAAAAATGATTCCATTTTATATGCAGAAAGTATGGGAAGGCTAATTGTAACTATTAATCCTAAGAATAAAGAAAAATTTGAAAAAATAATGGAGCAAAATATATTTGCAATAATTGGTAAAATAAGAAACGATAATAAATTTATAATAACAAAAGAAGAAAAAAGTGTAATAGATACCACTATTGATAAAATGACTGAATCATATAAATCAACATTTAAAAATTATTAAAATGATAAATCCAAAAGTTTTAGTTTTGATAGGATACGGAATAAATTGCGACGAAGAAACAAAATTTGCATTTGAAAAAGCTGGCGCAAAAGCAGATCTGATTCATATAAATGATTTAATCGAAACGCCCAAAAAAATAGATCATTATCAAATTATTGCATTTCCAGGAGGTTTCTCGTACGGAGATGATACTGGCTCTGGAAATGCCCTAGCTTGGAAGATTAAAAATAACTTAGGAATAGAAAGATTTATTAAGGATGATAAATTAGTGATTGGGATTTGTAATGGGTTCCAAGTTTTAGTTAATCTTGGGCTTTTGCCTGCAATAAATGGACAATATGGACAAAGACAAGTTGCTTTAAATCATAATGATTCTGCGAGATATTCAGATAGATGGGTAGATTTAGATTTTGGTAAAAAAAGTCTCTGGACAAAAGACGTAGGAAAGATTTCTCTACCAATAGCCCATGGGGAGGGAAACTTTTATGCCAGTCAGGAGATTTTAGATCAAATAAAAAGAAAAAATCTTATTGCGGCAAAATATATTGATGGGGAAATTTGTAAATACCAAAATCTTCCGGCAAACCCTAATGGCTCTTTAGAAAATATCGCTGGGATTACAGACGAAACAGGAAAAATCCTTGGTTTGATGCCTCATCCTGAGAGAGCAATAACTTTTACACAATTGCCTCATTGGACCTTTTTAAAAGAAAAATTCGTAAGAGAAGGAAGAGAAATACCCGATGAGTCTGATGGAATAAAAATTTTTAAAAATGGAGTAAATTTTTTTAAATAAATAATTCAAAAAAATAAATTAATCCCATTTCTTTAATATTCGCTAAAAAGAGGTGTCCCCTCTTTTTAGATTGAAAAAAAGAAAAGAAAGGTTTAAAATAACCATATTATGAAATATCACATTATTACCTATGGATGTCAGATGAATAAAAGTGACAGCGAAAAAATTGCTGGAATCTTGGAATGTCTTGAATATCAAAAAACAAATAAAATAGACCTGGCTGATTTAGTAATTGTAAATATGTGTTCTGTCCGTCAATCAGCGGTAAACCGAGTTTATAGTTTTAAAAAACTTTTCGAAACGATTAGGATAAAAAATCCTAATCTAAAAACCGCTTTAACAGGATGTTTTTTGCCAACTGATGAAAAAAAGTTTTCTCAAATATTTAACTTTATCTTTAAAATTAAAGACCTTTCGAATCTCCCCAATATTCTTATTCAAGA
>CAZHDT010000036.1:0-4483 GCA_964531505.1 uncultured Gammaproteobacteria bacterium | reverse complement strand
GACTGCCGTCTCGACCTTGGCAAGGTCGCATAATAGCCACTATACGACGCCCGCATAAAATTACATTCTATTTAATATTTTAAGGGAAAATTTATTTTTTTCAAGGTCTAAAATAGCAAAAGACGGTTGATAAATAAATCCCGATAAATCTCCCGGATTAATCAAATGCGTTTTTCCGATTTTTTCCGTCCAGGGCTTATGATTATGCCCGTAAAAGACATAATCGTATTTTTGCGTCTCCGCGATTTTTTTTGCCTTTTCAATCCGATGAGTAAAAGCAATATTTTTATTTTCTAAAAAAATACTTCCGATTTGGCCGTAAATTTTCAACAAAGGAAAAATCTTTTGCTTTTGAATAATTTCATCTATTTTATCCGCGTTGCCCCAGCAAAGATGGACAGTCGCGTCAAAATGGCTTGGCCAAGCCTCAATCAATGTTTCAGCCTTTTCTAAATCTCCGCAATGAATAATAGTGTCGATGCCTTGTTCTTGGCAAAACCCTAAAGCTTTTTTGAGATTGGGAATTTGGTCATGGGAGTCGGAAAAAATTGCGATAGTTCTTAAATTGTTTTTTCTTTCAGCCATTTTATCACCTTTTCATTAGCTACGAGATTTCTAATATAAATTTTTCCATTTTCCGAGTTAAGATTTTCCAGCGCTTGGTCTTGCCCTTGATAAAGTTGCTGTAATTTTTTTAATTCCTCTTCAACTTCCTGGTCGCTCGCTTCAATTTTTTCTTTTTCAGAAATCTCCCTGATTAACAAAGCCGTTTTAACTCTTTGTTCCGCTTTGGGAATAAAATCTTTTTTTAAATCTTCTTCAGTTTTTTTAATCGCTTTTAAATAGTCTTCAAACTTGGCTCCGGCGCCGACTTTCGGCCCCATACTCTCTACATTATTTTTTAGTTCAGCTAGCATTTTTTCAACTTCGTGGTCTAAAAGAATATCGGGAATTTCTTCAAATTCCGACCCCTCAATCAATTTTTCTAAAATTTGAATTTCCATTTTTTCTTCCTCCCGTGCTTCTTTTTCTTTTAACATATTTTCTTTAATCTTTTCTTTTAATTCAACAATATTTTTAAAAGGCCCCATTGACTGGGCAAATTCATCGTTTATCTCCGGTAGCTCTATTTGATAAATTTCTTTGACTTTGACTTTAAAATCAACTTTTTTACCCGCCAATTTTTTATCATAATGGTCTGATGGATAGTTATGAAAAAATTCTTTTTCATCATTTTTGCCTGCGTTGATTAAATTTTCCGAAAGGCCGGGAAAAAATTGGTCTTGTCCCAATTTTATTGAAAAATCTCTTATCTGCCCGCCTTCAATCGGCACTTTGTCAACAAAAAGGTCCAAATCAATTTTCGCCTTATCTCCGTTTTCCGCCTTTTTATTGGAAACAATTTCTTTTCCTTTCATTGATTGGAGTTCTTTCATTGCTTCGTCCACATCCTCATCTTTAACAAAAATTTTTTCTTTTTTAATTTTTAAATTATGATAATTGCCCAATTTTACTTTGGGAATCAAAGGAATTTTTAATTTAAAAACCAAGGGATTGCCTAAAGCGATTTTTTGAATTTCTAATTCCGCCGGGCCGGCTGGATTTAATTTTTCTTTTTCAATAATTTCTTGATATTTTTCATTAATTGCTTTTTCCGCGATTAAATCCAAAAACTTTTCTTGGCTGATTTCTTTTTTAACTAAATCCAAAGGCGCTTTGCCTGGCCGAAATCCTTTAACTTTAATTTCTTTTGCCAATTCTTCCAATGCTTTTTCTTCAAACGGTTTTACTTCTTCACAACAAAGTTCAACCTCGGCCTCAACAACATTTTTAGGTTGTTTTTTAATTTCTAATTTCATTTTTTTCCTTTTTTATTTTTTTAATGACTCTTTTCTTTTTTTTCTCCTTGGGCTTTTTTTCTATTTCTGTTTTTTCAGGCTCAACCTTATTTTCTTCAATTATTTTTTCTTCGCTCTTTTCTTCGCTCGGTTTTTTTTCTACCTCAGTTGGAATTTCATTTTCTGGTTCAGCTTTTGCTTCGGCTTCCAGTTCTGTTTCCGCTTGGACATCAATTCGCCAGCCGGTTAACTTGGCCGCCAATCTGACGTTTTGGCCGTCGCGTCCAATTGCTAAAGAAAGTTGATTTCTTTTTATTTTAACTGTGGCGAATCTTTCTTTTTCATTAACTTCAATTGAAGACACTTTTGCTGGCGCTAAAGAATTAACGATAAATTTTCCGGCGCTTTCGCTATATTCAATAATGTCTATTTTTTCTCCGCCGATTTCTCCGATGATGGTTTGAATTCTCACCCCCCTTTGGCCAATACAAGCGCCAATTGGGTCAATTGATTCCTCTTTTGTCCAAACCGCTATTTTGGAACGGAACCCGGCTTCGCGGGCAATTCCTTTTATCTCCACGGCTCCACTGGCAACTTCCGGAATTTCTATTTTAAAAAGTTCCCGCAAAATGTCAGGGTGTCTTCGGGAAACGATGATTTCCGGCCCTTTAGGACTTTTTTCCACAGACAAAATATAAATTTTTATTTTTTGGTCCGGACGATAAGATTCTTCTTCCACTTGTTCATAATAGGGGAGAAGCGCGGTCGCGTCGTTTAAATCAATCAAAATAGAGCGCCTTTCCCTTCTTTGCACCAAGCCGTTAATGACCGTGCCTTCCATGGTTTTATATTTTTCGTAAATCATATCGCGCTCAGCTTCTCTTAATCTTTGAATAATAACTTGTTTTGCAGTTTGAGCGGCAATTCGGCCGAAATCAGAAGTAATTTCAAGTTTTTTCCTGACCACATCTCCGATTTTTATTTTTTTCGCTTTTTCATCAACATTTATCCAATCACTATCTTTGGCCATTTCAGAAATCTGAATTTCCGTTTTGGAATTAAACCGTTTTTTTTCATTTTCCTCTCCATCTCCTTCAGTTTTATCTTCTGCCAAAGGGGCATCTTCTTGTTCAATTTCCCCTTCTTCCATTTCTGGTAAATCTTCCACCACAGTTTTTTCATCAAAAACCTCCATTTTTCCGTTTTCCGGGTGAAAATTTATTTTAAGGTTTTGTTGCTTAGTGCCGAAATCCTTGCGAAAAGCCGAAGCTAACGCCTGTTCAATTGCTTCCAAGACCTGTTCCTTGGAAATGTTTTTTTCTTGGCAGATTTGTTCAATCGCCGCCAAGATATTTTTAGAGTTAGGGTTGGAATTAGAATTGGAATTAGAGTTAGAATTTTTATTTTTTTGTTCCATATATTTATTGGGGTCAGGCCCCATTTTTATCCCTTAGCAAACCCTTTGTCAGAGCGGGGTATCTAAGGAATTTTTAAAATTAGCATTATGAGTTAAAGATATTTATAAAGTTAAAAATTGAACTAGCTTAATATTTTAAGCTAGCTTCGTTATCGTCTTTCACATTATAACAAATGAATAAAATTCCGCAACCCTATTTTAATTCCATTAAAATATTTTTGATTTCTTCTTTAGTATTTACTTGAGTTAGTTTTTTTCGCAATTTACTTGCGTTTGGCAACCCCTGCGCATACCAGCAGAGATGTTTGCGCATTTCTAATATTCCCTGCCTTCCTTTTATTTTTTTCGCTAAACAAACCTGTTTTAAGGCTAATCTGAAAATTTCTTTTTTTTCCGGCGTTTGATAATCTGGTTTGGACAATTCTTGAAAAATCCAGGGGCGACCCAGCGCCCCGCGCCCGATTCCCAATCCGTCTGCTTGAGTTTTTTTAAGCATTTCGCGTCCGTCTAAGTAATTTTTAATTCCGCCGTTTGCTAAAATAATTCCGGAAAAATAACGGCGCGCTTGTTTTATTATTTTAAAATTAATTGGACCGGAAAATCCCTGGCTTAAAGTTCGGCCGTGGACCATTAGAGCGCTTATTTTTAAATCGGAAATATTTTTTAAAAATTTTAACAACCCGATGTTTCCGGCATTAGTTCTGACTTTTATGGAAATTGGACAAGTCGCGACTTTTAAAACTGCTAAAAGAATTTTTCTGGAAAGCGCTAAATTTTTCATAAGTTCAGCGCCTGCGCCTTGCTTCGCCACTTTTGGAACTGGACAGCCGAAATTAATATCAATCCCGTCTGGTTTTACTTTCTTTTCAATCAATTTTATAGCAATTTGAAAATGGTCCGGACAAGCGCCAAAAAGTTGAACGACATAAGGCCTTTCTTTTGGATAAAATTTAATAAGTTCTAATGTTTTTTTTGGCGCGTAAACTAAAGCAGTAGCGCTGGCCATTTCACTATACACTACTTCAGCGCCAAAATCCTTGCAAATTTGCCGAAAAGGCGAGTCAGTAATTCCAGCCAAAGGAGCCAAAGCCAAAATGGGTTTTTTTCTTTTTTTCAATTCTTGCCAAAAATTTTTTTTCATTATTTTTCCCATATTTTAATCATACCAGCCTTTTTAAAAATTTTAAAGTTATTCTTACAGTCAAAACTACGAGGCGAGACCTCGTAG
>CAZHDT010000035.1:1768-4913 GCA_964531505.1 uncultured Gammaproteobacteria bacterium | reverse complement strand
CGATTCCCCTCCAGGCCTTTTTTGTTTTCCAAACTCGCATTATCAATCAGTTCGATAAAAGGAGGTTCGTCAGGTCATTCGACCTGACGCCCCGAGTTCATCTCGGGGCGATTCCCCTCCAGGCCTTTTTTGTTTTTATTTAAATTTGTTATAATAAAAAAATGGACCAAAAATCAAAATTAATTTTAATTGACGCTCAAGCTGTTTTACATCGAGCCTGGCATGCCTTGCCAAAATTAACTAATCCTCAGGGTAAGGTGGTTAATGCTGTTTACGGATTTACCTCCTTATTAATAAAATTAATTAAAGAACAAAAACCCAGCTGTTTAGCCGTGGCTTTTGACACTAAGGCTCCTACTTTCCGCCATCAAGAATACCAAGAGTATAAAGCCGGTAGAGAAAAGCAGCCTCAGGAGTTTTATGATCAAATTAAATTAACTAAAGATATTTTAACAGCATTTGATATCCCTATTTTTTTTAAAGATGGATTTGAAGCCGATGATTTAATTGGCGCCATTATTTGTCAAAAAAGAAAAAAAAATCCTGAAATGGAATTTTTAATCATATCTGGAGACTTAGACCTTTGTCAATTAGTTGATTCTAATACTTCTCTTTATTATCTTCGCCAAGGAATTAATCAAATAAAAATTTATCAAGAAAAAGAAATTGAAGAAAGATTTTCCTTAAAACCGAACCAATTAATTGACTTTAAAGCGTTAAGAGGAGATGCGTCTGACAATATTAAAGGAGTAGAGGGAATTGGTCCTAAAACCGCCCTTAATCTAATTAAAAATTTCAAAACTTTGGAAAAGCTTTATCAAGCTTTAGAACAACAAAGAAAAAATAAAAAAACAAACCAAATAATAAAAGACAACCTTAGAGAACGGCTTTGGAAAAACAAGGAAATCGCCTTTCAGAGCAAAAGATTAGTGACAATTGAAAAAAATATTCCCAACCTTGAAATTGACCAGCTTAAAAATAACAATTTCTCAAATAATAAAGAAATAATAAAAGTTTTAAATGAATTTGGATTTAAAAGTTTAGTTAAAAGATGGGCTAATAATAATTCAGCCCAAACAAAAATGTTTTAAATTTATTTATGATTGCATTTTTTTACGGACCAGACACTTATCGTTCCAAACAAAAAATTAAAGAAATAAAAAGGGAGTTTATTAAAAGAAAAGATAAAAGCGGTTTTAATATCTTTCTTTTTCAGTCTCCCAATTTTGAAATAAACGAACTTAGAAAGGCTATCTTAAGCCAGGGATTTTTAGTAGAAAAAAGAATGATTATTATTAATAATCTTCTTACTGTTTCAAGTGTTAAAAATCAAAAAATTTTAAAAGAAATAATAAGAATCCTAAAATTAGAGAATAAGAAAGAAAAAGATAATGTTATCGTATTTTGGGATGAACAAATTAACGACAAAAATTTAAAACTAGAACAAAAAGAACTTTTCCAGATTTTGAAAAAAGAAAAATATTGCGAAGAATTCAAGCTTCTAACTCCGGTTTTATTAAAACAATGGATTAAAAAACGCTTTATTGAATCCCAAATAAATATTGACCTTCAAGGAGTTAATTTTTTAGCCGCCCAGTCAAACAATCTTTGGCTTTTAAAAAATGAAATTGAAAAAATAATTTCTTTAAAACAATCTCAAAAAAAGAAAGATTTATCATTAAATGATTTTAAAGATTTTTTTCCGCCAAAGTTAGAAGATAATGTCTGGAAATTGATTGATGCTTTAGGAGAAAAAAATAAAAGCCGGGGCCTAAAAATACTCTCTGATTTAATTGAGCAAAATATTGATTTTTCTGAAATAATTTCCCTTTTAGCCCATCAATACCGCACCATTCTAAGAGTAAAATCATATTTAGAAAAAAACGGCAATTCAAATAGCTATCAAATTGGAAAGAGCCTCTCAATCCACCCTTTTGTTTGTCAAAAAGCCCTAACTCAAGAAAATAAATACAATTTAGAACAATTAAAAAAAACCTATCAGCAATTGCTTAAAATAGATTTTCTTAGAAAAACAAAAAAAATTGACTCCCAAGCTTTGTTGGACTTATTAATTATCAAGTCCTGATTATTTGACCAGTGAATTCAATTTTTTATTTAACCGCGATTTTTTACGAGCAGCGGTGTTTTTTTTTAAAGCACCTTTTTGAACTGCCTTGTCAAAAGCTTTTTGAATTTTATGATAAAAATCAGCTGATTTATCTTTATTCTTATCAGCTAAACTTTTAGTCAATTGTCTTCTTAGCCAATCAATACCAGCTTTATGAACTTTATTGCGTTCTTCTCTTTTTTTTGATTGGCGAAGCGCCTTAGCGGCAGATTTCTTAATCGGCATAAAATAATTAATTTAAATTGCGTAATTTTCTTCTTGTTCGGATTGCTCCGCTTGATTTAATAAATCCTCTTCTTGGGCAATTAATTTATCCCATTTATCTCGACCATTAACTAAAATTTCCAATCGCGCTTTAAAATCATCGCTAAAAATTTTAATCAATTTTGGATTTTTTAAAAAAAGTCTTAATAATTCCCCCAACACTTCTTTAGGAAAAATCGGTAGAAAAATGAATAAATCATTTTGGTCATCAATTGAAATCTTGTCAGAGGAAGTGATTATTTCTTGTAATTTATCTAATAATTCTGACATCTTAAATATTTATTGCTAAACAAAATAGCTAGCTTACTTTTGGATGATAAAATCTTGGCTTTCTATCTATCTTTTTAACATTTTTTCTTACTTGATGCATTGCTATGCGACTTTTTAATAAAACCGATTTTACATCTGTGTCAGGATGTTTTTCAAACATATCTAAACTTTCTTCATCCTTTTCTTTAAAAAATGCCCTAATTTCTGGTTGAATATTTTTTTCTTCTACTTTTGATCTAAATAAACATAAAAGCTCCCTCTCTTCCCCCTCAAAACCTAATACCTCCTCTTTTTTTTCTCCTGCTCCCTGTTGCGATAAATTTTCGAATAACATATCTTTTTTATTATCATCCCCTCCGCAAATTATTATTAATTAAACAACGTTATCTGTCAAGCTTGTTTTATTTTTTTATATTTATGTTATGATGATAGCATAAATTATTAAATTTGTCAATAAAAATGATTTACTCCATAAAGGGAAAA
>CAZHDT010000035.1:0-1668 GCA_964531505.1 uncultured Gammaproteobacteria bacterium | reverse complement strand
ATAGCATAAATTATTAAATTTGTCAATAAAAATGATTTACTCCATAAAGGGAAAAATTATAGAAAAAGGTTCTAATTTCGTTGTTCTGGAAACCAATTTTATTTCTTTTCAAATATTTGCCACTGGTTTTTTACTGGAAGAAATAAGAATTAATGAAGAAATAAAACTTTTTACTTATTTTGAGGTGAGAGAAAACGCAATTGAACTTTATGGTTTTAAAACAAAAGAGGATTTAAAATATTTTCGCTGTTTAAATGGTATTTCCGGGATAGGTCCCAAATCAGCAATCAATATTCTTTCTTTAGTCCGCATTACTGACCTAGAAAAAGCGATTATTAATGAAAATTTAGAAATTTTAACAAAAGTCTCGGGAATTGGAGATAAAACGGCCCGCCGAATTATTTTAGAATTAAAAGGAAAAATCCTTAAAAATGAATCTCAATCAAATGGATTAGATGGAGATGACGCGTTAATTTTCGACGCGTTAATTAAATTGGGTTATCAAACTTCTCAAGCCAGACAAGCGATTAAAAAAATCCCAAAAGAAATCATCGAAATAAAAGAAAGAATCAAGCAAGCGCTGAAAATTCTTTCTTAAAAATATTTTATTTTTTAACTTCCTTTTTATCAGCTAAAGTTTTCTTTTCTGAAACCTTAGTTGATTTTTTTTCTAAAGAAATTTTTAATATCATAACCTTAGTTAATAATTGACGATGTCCAGTTCGGCGATGATATCTGGTCTTTGCTTTATATTTAACAACGGTTATTTTTTTTCCTCTTTTTTGCTCTAAAATTTCAGCTTCCACCTTTACTTTCAAATTTGGCTGACCAATTTGAATATCTTCCCCATTTTCATTAAAAATTAATAAAACCTCCTCAAAAGATATTTTTTTGCCGACCTCCTCTTCCATTTTTTCTATTTCCAAAACATCTCCTTCTTTAACCAAATATTGCTTTCCCCCAGTTTTAATTACTGCTCTTAAACTCATATAATTTATATTTTATTTTTATAGTTTTAAATAAGTTGATTAAAATAGAATCACCTTTTTCTTTTATTTAGTTTAGCAAAATAAAGAAATTTTTCAAGGGCCTTGAAAAATTATTTAATTTTATTTAAATCTTTTCCGCTTTTTCAACCCTTAGATTTCCTCCTGACTCTAAAATAACTTTATCTCTTCTTTTTAATTCCCCAGTCAATAACAATTTAGCCAAAGAATCGCTTACCCGATTCTGAATAACTCTCCTTAAAGGCCGAGCGCCAAAAGCGGGGTCGTATCCAGCTTCTGCCAATTCGTCAATTGCTTGTTCTGTTATTTCTAAAATAATGCCTTTTTCTTCAATCTGTTTAATTAATTTTTTCAACATCAATTTGGTAATTTGTCTAATTTCTTCCCGCCCTAATGGCTTAAATACAATGATACCGTCAAAACGATTTAAAAACTCCGGTCGGAAATAAGACTTTAATTTCTCCCGCGTTAAGACCTCAGTAATTTTTTCAACTGGAGTATTTTTGGCAATTTCTTCCTGAATAAAATCCGTACCGGCATTAGAAGTACTAATTAAAATAATGTTGGTAAAATCAATAGTTCGGCCAAGTGAATCAGTTAAACGACCATCATCCATTACTTGTAAAAAAACATTTAAAATGTCTGGATGGGCTTTTTCAAC
>CAZHDT010000034.1:0-4958 GCA_964531505.1 uncultured Gammaproteobacteria bacterium | reverse complement strand
CTGAACCAATATAATGAATTTTATAACCTAATTTATCAAATCCTTTTACCACCCCACGAAAATGAGTAAAAGAACCTCCTTGTTGCATCCCCCTAAAATTATCAGTACGTAAATATATAATCCCCTTCGGATTGTCGTTACGAGTTATTTTTCTTCTTTTTGGAAGAAAATTAAAAATAAGCAATGCTATCCAAGAAGCAATAATTAACAATAAATTAAAAATTAGCTCTCCTATAAATAATAACGTATCAATAAAAAGGAGTCGCCAGAAAGAAGAATATTCAATTTTTCCTTGATTATCAATAAAATATTTCTTTTTCGCTTTAATAAAAAGCAAAAGTAGCTTCAAAAGATATTTTAAATTATTATCGCTAACACAAGAAACTCCCACTACTACAAAATCAAAATTCGAAGTTAATACTTGCCTATATGATTTAACAAAACTTTTAAAGGAAAAACACTCCCAATCTTTTTTATTCTTTTTCTTAAAAAATAGCTCTGTATTAAAATCGCGAACTATTAAAATATTCTTTTTTAAATAATTATTCATTTTTTAACTTCAATTATTAAATACCATCCAAATCTTTTACTTAATCCTTCTAGGAATCTTTTAACCAAAATCAGATTTAAAAACTTATTGATACGTCTTCCGCTTAATCTTATATCCAAATGTCTAGTATAGATTTTTCTTTCTTTAAATTTACTAAACATCTTTTTTACTTGTTTTTTAGAATAAAGATTAACTAATGGTTTCGTTTCTTTGCCGCTTATTTCAATCTCTGATAATCTTTGTCTGATAGTTTTTTTAAAAAATCCTTTTTTCAAAATCATATCATAGATAATTACACTAATCCAAAACAATGAATACTTATGATATAAAGCAATGATTGCTTTACCATTAGGACTTAAGACTCTATGAATTTCATTAATTGCTTTTTGAATATCAGGTATATGGTGTAAAACCCCAAAAGAATAAACAATATCAAAAGTTCTGTCTTCAAAAGGTAAATTTTCAGCATCCGTTACTGATAAATTAGAACCATAACCGTGAAGTTCTAGATTTCTTTTAGTGAGTTCTATTGATTTTGGAGTAATGTCAACTCCTGTTAAAATTGCTCCAGCTTTAGCAAATTGCAAATGATCTGTACCAGTTCCTACACCTATTTCCAAAACCTTTTTACCTTTATATTGATCAAACTTAAAAATATCTTTCATCCAAGGAGCATATACTTCATATCTATTTTTTTCTATATCATCAAAAAATTCTTTTGTCCTTTCGACATACTTAGTAGACTCTACCCCTATTGGGTTTTTAGTCCATTGATCAATAGCGTGTTGTTTATAAATATTATTGTTTTTCATAATTTCTGATTTAATTTATCAAAAAATATTTTCATATCTTCCAAAGTTGGTGTTATCTTTTTAAAAGAATAACCATTTATCCGTAAGAAACTATAGGCAATATAAATATAGACTAAGGTATAAGCTAATAACGAACTAATTGCAGCAGCGACCATTCCATAGGATGGAATATAGTAAATATTTATAATTATATTCAATACAGTAGCGACTGCCCAAATATAAACAATTGGCATTAGACGATTATGCGCTGTGAAATATTGTGATATTATCGTTGCAAGGGATAAAAAGAAAGCTCCCGGAATCAAAATCAACAAAGGAATAAAGCTTTTATCAAAAACAGAACCAAACATGACATTGATTGCTGGGCGCCCTAAAATTACTGCACCTAAACAAATTATTCCTATAATTACAAAAGAAATTCTTGTGGTTTTTGCTACTAATTCCCCACTTTCTCCTAAATTTGCTGTGGCTTTTGGTATAAGGAGCAATGCGATAATAGATGGTAAAATAAAAAGACCATCAACAAAATTAGCTGCTAAAGAATAGAAACCTGTTTCTGTTGTTCCCCTAAAATAATTCAGAATAAATAAATCTGATCGTAACACTAAATAACCAAGGAAACACGAAATATAAACCTTAAAACCATAACCTAAAGATTTTTTGGCTAAATCCCAATTAAATCTCAAGGAAAATTGTTTAATTTTTATTAAATAATGCCCAAAAAGAAAAGCAATAATTATGGTAGTAAGAGTATTAAAAATGATTAAAGGAAAAATCCCTTTTCTCAAAACAAGCAAAATAGCAATAGCACCAATTAAAGATAAAACCTGATTAGAAATCAAAATCCAATTGTATATTTTTATTTTATTTAACCCAACTAAAATATTTTGCCAAAGATATGCCAAAAGCATAAAAGGAATAGCTAAAAGAGTAATTATTGCTAAACGAAAATCTATGTTTCCAAGAACTCCTGGATGTTGTGATAAAAACAAATAAGCGCTAAAAAATATAACTAATCCGATAACTAAAGAAAGCCAAAAAGAATTTCCTACTAAAAACGGCACTTTGGATTCATCTTTAGCTGTAAAATATGTGTTGGCTCCATGAAGCCCTAAGTTGCCAAATTGAAGGGCTATACCTATCATTGCCCCTAATGCCGCAAATATACCTTTTCCTGATGGACCTAAAGTACGCGCAACAATAATACTTGCAAAAAGGCCCATAACAATAATAAATATGCGGCTAATAAATGTAAAAGTTACATCTTTAGAAAAATTATTAAACATAAACAATAATTACTATATTGTATTTTTCTTTAAAATATATTCTACTGCTTCCAATAGATTCTTTTTATTAAAATCAGAAGATTTTGAATATTTTCTGACGCTTATTGTCATTAACCCTACGCTTTTCCCGGCAAGAATATCTACTTCTGAATCACCAATCATATAACTATTCTGAAAATCTATTTGCATCCCTTGTTTCTTTAAATCATTTATTGCCTTTAAAATCATACCTGGATTAGGTTTTCTACAATTACAATTATCTGAGATCGTATGCGGACAAAAATAAATTGCATCTACATTTCCTCCGTATTTCTTTATTTCCGTCAACATTTTACAATGCATTTTCTTTAAATTTTCTTCGGAAATAATTCCATTAGAGACACAACTTTGATTTGTCACAATAACAATAAAAAAATCACTTCTTTTTAAAATCTTAAGAGCTTTAAGCGTACCCGGTAAAAAGTGAAATTGATCCCAGTTTTTTACATATTCCCCCTCGGGCATTTTTTTATTTATAACTCCGTCTCTATCAAGAAAAACTACAGATTTTCTAATCATAAAAAAAGTTTTTTCTCAACAATTTCACAAATAATATGTCCTATTAAAATATGTAATTCTTGAATTCTTGGTGTATCAGAAGACGGAACTTTAATTAAATATTTACACATATCATTCATCATACCACCATCTTTTCCAGTCAAACCAACAGTAATCATTTTTATATCATTTGCTATTTTAATTGCTTTTATTATATTTTGTGAATTACCCGAAGTAGAAATGGCAATTAAAATATCACCTTCTCTACCTTTCCCCTTTATGAGCCGGGCATACACTTCATCATATGAATAATCATTGGCTACTGCAGTTAAATAAGACGAATTAACATGTAAAGCCTCTGCAAATAACGGCTCTCTATCTAAATAGAATTTTCCAGAGAGTTCCGCAGCTAAATGTTGCGCATCAGCAGCTGAACCACCGTTTCCACAAAAAAATGCCTTTTTATCGTGCTTAAAAGCATTTATTACTTCTTTTGTAATCTTTTCAATCGTAATTAAAATATTTTCGTTATTTAAAACCTTTTTTCCAAGCTCAATATTATTTTTTATCGATTGTGTGATTATTAAATTTTTATTCATAATTTGTAAAAAAATCTTTTGCTTTTAAATACCTTTCGGGTGTCCCTATGTCAATCAACTTCTTTTGAACAACGTATGCATAAAATTCTTGACCAATTAACTTAGGAAAAAGCGAGTATTCAAGTGAATAATTTATTTGTGGTGGTATCAAGGAAAGTATTTCCTTTTTAAAAAAATAAATTCCAGCGTTGACAAATGCTTTCTTATTATTTTCTTTTTCTTGAAATTGAATAATCTTTTGAGAATCATCTAAAATAACTGACCCTGTGTCCTTATTATCTTTACCCTCAACAACAACCATTGATGTTAAAGCACTTTTCTTGTTATAAAAATTAAAAAAATCCAAAAAATTAATCGGGCAGAAAGAATCTCCATTTACAACTAAAAATGAATCGCTTTGAATAAACTTTTCAGCATTTTTTATTGCTCCCCCTGTTCCAAGAGGTTTTCCCTCTTTAGAGAATAAGATTTCTGCATTAATAATCTCTTTCTTATTATAATATTTTTCAATACTATTAGCCATATATCCTACACAAAGAATAAAACGCCTAAACCCATACTTTGAAATATAATTGATAAGAATATCAAGAAAAGGTCTTTCGTTAATTTCCGCCATCATTTTCGGTCGATCATTAACAATCTCTCGAAGACGAGTTCCTTGCCCTCCACTTAAAATCAGTACATCAATATCTTTTAATATATTATTGGAAAGTATTTTTGTCGTCATTGAAAATTATTTGACTACCTAATTTCTCAAACTGAAAAGGTACATATAAAAGATTCTTCAATTTTTCTTTGATTCTAGGATGATTTTCAGGTTTTGCAAAAAAGAGCATAAAACCACCAGCACCAGCTCCACATAATTTTCCACCTAAAGCACCTGCCTGAATACCAGTTTCGTATATATTATCTATTGTATTATTAGATATTATATTCGTCAAACTTCGTTTGATTTTCCATGATTGGTCTAAGAGTCTTCCAAAATCATCAAATTCCTCCTTCTTCCCATTAAGAATATCAACCCCTTTTTTTACCATCTCTTGCATAATTCTTAACTCTTTCCTCTTTTTTGAAATCTGTTTTACTTGTTCTTTAGCAATATCTGAAGAATTTCGTAAAAATCCCGTAAAAAATAACATTAAATGATCTTGTAAAAAATCTAATTTTTCTTGAG
>CAZHDT010000033.1:0-5279 GCA_964531505.1 uncultured Gammaproteobacteria bacterium | reverse complement strand
TTTTTTTTCTGATCCAATCTCCAGTTTTAGCTCAAGAGTTTGATTGCCTGACTTATTTTACAGCGGTAGGTTGTCCTCATTGCGCTAATTCAGATCCGATAATTTTTGAACAAACTTTACAGAAATACCCCAATTTAGTCGTTATTGAATATGAAATTGCTCAGCAAGTTGAAAATGGGCCATTAAATTATCAAGTAAGTCAAAACTTTGGTGTCAACTTGGGTATTCCGAAAATAATTTTCAATAAAGAAGATAATTTGGTTGGCGACAAAACAATTATTGATAATTTAGAAAACTTTTTAAATCAAAACCACAACAAACAGTGCGCTTTAACTAACGGACAAGAGGTTTTTTTTAATGATTTAGATTTGGCTTCTTTACCTGGCAAACCGAAAATTTGGCGCCAGAATCGAATTTTAATTAAAACCGGAACTGGTGGAGACAATAAATTGTTAAAACAATTATTAAGCGAAAATTTAAATGAATTTTTAAAAATAAGAGACGATTTAAAATCAATTAAACCAATTAAGGTAGCCCTGTCTGGAAAATCTTTGGAATTTGATCATGCCATAGAAACAATGGGTTGGATTTTTCAATGGAGGGACAGTGATTTGAATGGGTTTATTACAGAAACGGGTCAAGACAACGAGCCAACGGAAAATAATTCAGTCAATAATTATCAAGAGGGATCGGGATTAACTTTGTTTAAAATTATTTCTTTAGCAGCGGTGGATGCGGTTAATCCATGCGCTTTTGCGGTATTAATTTTAATGTTAATCACAATTCTAACCTATAACCCGAAAGACAAGAAAAAAATCCTTTTGGCGGGGATGGCCTTTATCCTTTCAATTTTTTTAATGTACCTTTTTTATGGATTGGTTATTATTAGATTATTTAAATTAATTCAAGCCTTGGCATCGGTTCGTATTTGGCTTTACAAAATTTTGGGAGTTTTAGCAACGGTTTTGGGAATTTTAAATATTAGAGATTTTATAAAATATCGTCCCGGGAGAATGGGAACGGAAATGCCCATGTTTTTAAGGCCAAAAGTAAAAAAAATGATTTCTCGCGCTACTTCTCCCAAAGGAGTGTTTATTGTGGGACTTTTTGTGACAGTTTTTCTTTTGCCTTGTACAATTGGACCTTATGTTATCTGTGGCGGGATTTTATGCGCTTTTGATTTATTAAAAGCATTACCTTGGTTATTGCTTTATAATTTGGTTTTTGTTCTTCCCATGTTGATAATTGTCGGTATTATTTATTTTGGAGTTAGTAAGATTGAAAATATTTCCGGCTGGAAGGATAAAAATATAAAATATTTACATTTAGTTGCTGGAACAATAATTTTACTTCTTGGTTTGGCAATGTTTTTAGGTTGGTTGTAGAATAGAAGAATAAAAAGTGAATATAAAGAATATCCGCCATTTACGCGGATATTCTTATTTATAATTTAAAAATTTATTTTTTCTCAGGAGCAAAGAGCGGGATACCGGAATCGGACCGGCGTCTCCACCTTGGAAGGGTGGCATATTACCATTATACGAATCCCGCTCTTTGCTTCAGAGGAGGATCTAATGATAATTATACATAAAATTTGTTTTTTGTGAAGTTTTCTTGACGATTTCGTTTAAAAAAGCTACAATTAAAGCCTAAAATGAAAAATATAAAAATACTATGGAACAAGAAAAAACTAAAAAATCAAAAAAGAAAAAATATTTTTACATTGCTTTGATTGTTTTTGTTATTATTTTGGTTATTTTTATTTCAAGAGGAAAAAACAAAGAAGAATATAAATTCGTTTTAGCGGAAAACGGCGATTTAATTCAAGAAGTTGATGTAGTCGGTCGAGTGGAACCAGTAGAAAGCGTTGATTTGTCTTTTGAAAAAAGCGGGCGAATCGTTGAAGTTTTAGTTGGCATTAATGATCGGGTGGAGTCAGGACAAATTTTAGTTTCTTTAGATAGCCACGATTTGGACGCTCAATTAAATCAAGCTCAAGCTTCTTTGGAAAGCGCTCGCGCCAGTTTAAAACAATATCAAGCAGCTTTGGAAAACGAAGAAGCGAATTTATCTGAGTTAGAAAAAGGAGCCAAACTAGAAGAAATTCAATTAGCAGAAACTATGGTTAGTAACGCACAAAAAACTCTAAACGACACCTTTGTAAACTTGGAAAATATCAAAGAAAAAGCGGAAAGCGATTTGGAAAATCTTTATGATGATGTGGGAGATATTTTAAATGATGGTTATTTTAAATTAGATGATGCGATTAATAAGCAAATTGACGATTTGTTTGTTAATGATACATCTTTAAATCCTTTGTTGAGTTTTTCAACCGCTAATTCACAGGCAAAGATAAATTCAGAAATAGGCCGAGTTAAAATGGGTGCGAATTTGGCGACTTTTAAGGCAGAAGTTGAAACCATTTCTTCTTTAAGTTATGATAATTTGGATCAAGCGCTAATAAGCGGAGAAAAAAATTTGTCATCTGCTCGAGATTTTCTTAATTTAATTACTGAGGCGATAAACTCAGCGGTTAATGTTTCCGCCACAGACTTGAGTGTTTATAAAACAAACATCAATCTTGCTCGGACAAATTTAAATACAGCAATTTCCAATATTAATAGTCAAAAACAATTAATTAGTTCACAAAAAATAACTAATCAAAATAATATTGTCACAGCGCAGAATAAGATTAACGAGGCAGAAAATTCGTTAAAAGTTTATCAAGATCAATTGGCTTTAAAAAAATCTGGCGCGACTGTGGAACAAATCATTGCCCAAGAATCAAAGGTTAAACAAGCGCGGTTAAATATTGAAGTTCAAGAATCAAAAGTTAAACAAGCAGAAGCGGAGATAGATAATATTTATGCCCAATTGGCAAAAAATATTTTAAAATCGCCGATTAAAGGGATTGTTACGGCGCAAAACGCCAAGGTGGGAGAAATTATTTCTTTAAATAGTTTAGTGGTTTCAGTAATTTCTCAAGATAAATTTGAATTAAAAGCTAATGTTCCAGAAGCGGACATTGCAAAAATAAAAAAGACCAACCAAATCCAAGTCACTTTAGATGCCTATGATAATGAAACAATTTTTAAAGCGGAAATTTTCAGTATTGATCCAGCGGAAAAGATTATTGAAGGAGTCGCGACTTACAAAATTACGGCTAAATTTATAGAACAGGACGAAAGAATTAAGTCAGGAATGACCGCGGATATGAATATTATTACCGCTGAAAAAAAAGATATTTTAATTATCCCCAGCCGAACAATTTATGAAAAGGATAGTAAAAATACGGTAAAAGTTCTTATTCAGCAAAAGAAAAAAGAAATTGTTGAGGAACGAGAAATTAAAACTGGATTAAAGGGTTCAGAAGGGAAAATAGAAGTATTAGGTGGTCTACAGGTCGGAGATAAAATAATTATGCCATAAGTTATATGTCTTTAATTCAAATTGAAAAAGTAGAAAAAGTTTATGGAGAAGATGAAGTTAAAACTCCAGCCCTGAAAGGAGATTCCTTTACTATTGAACAGGGCGAATTTGTAGCGATTATGGGTCCATCAGGCTCTGGCAAATCAACTTTGCTTCATATTTTAGGATTTTTAGATAGGCCAACTGCTGGAGAATATTTTTTTCAAGGAAAATCAATGAATCAATATAGCGATGACGAATTAGCTCTAATCAGAAATGAAAAAATGGGTTTTATTTTTCAAAATTTTAATTTACTTCCCCGCACTAATGTTTTAGAAAATGTTAAGCTTCCTCTTTATTATTCTCGGGTTAAAGAATCACTTTGGAATGAAAAAGCGAAAAAAGCGATTGAAATGGTAGACCTTTCCCACCGTTTAAAACATGATCGTTCTCAGCTTTCCGGCGGGGAAAAACAAAGAGTGGCGATTGCCCGGGCTTTAGTAAATGAGCCGGATGTTATTTTTGCTGATGAACCGACTGGAAATTTGGATTCCAAATCAGGTCAAGCGATAATGGATATTATCCAAACTCTTAATGAGCAAGGACATACAGTTATTATGGTGACTCATGAAAAATATACTTCAGAAATGGCTAAAAGAATCATTAAATTAAGAGACGGTTTGATTGAAAGCGATGAAAAAGTAATTAATCGCCGTTTTGCCAAAGACGGGTTATTAAAATAAACAAAATATGAAAATAAAATACGCTATCAAAAGCGTTCTTGTCGCCCTAAAAACGAATAAATCTCGTTCTTTTTTAACTATTCTTGGCATTGTTATCGGCATCACTTCTATTATTTTAATTATGTCTATTGGCCAGTCAGCTGAAGGCCTGATTTTAAACGAAATAAAGTCCTTGGGTGGAAATTTTGTTCAAATAAATCCAGGCAAAGAATTTAATGGTCCGCAAGATATGGCGGAAACATTATTCAACGATTCTTTAAAAGAGCGGGATATTCGAGCTTTAAAAAATAAAAATAATGTGCCTGATTTAAAAGATATTACCCCGTCTTTAATGGTTCCGGGGAGTGTTTCTTATCGCGGAGAAACATATAAACCGACTATTTTGGGGTGGACTGCGGATTGGATGGCTAAACTATATAACATTTATCCGGAACAAGGGCAATATTTTAATGAGGACGACATTAAATCTTTAGCCGCGGTAGCCGTAATTGGCGCAAAAGTTAAAGAAGATCTTTTTGGTTCTGGCGAGGCATTGGGAGAAAAAATCAAAATTAAAGATAAGTATTTCCGGGTTGTGGGAATTTTACCGTCTAAAGGGCAGGTTTCTTCTTTTATGGACATTGATAAATTCGTGGTTATTCCTTATTCAACCGCGCAGAAATATCTGCTTGGAATTGATTATTATCAGGAAATTCATGTTATGGCAAAAGATGAGGAATCGGTTTCTAATATGGTAGCGGATATTAAATTGACTTTAAGAGATTTACACAATATTGACAATCCGGAAGAAGATGATTTTCATATTACTACTTCAGAAGAAATGATTAACACCATCAGTTTAATTACCGGCGTTCTTACAATTTTATTAACTTCAGTTGCGGCGATTTCTTTGGTGGTTGGCGGAGTGGGTATTATGAATATTATGTTGGTGGCAGTAACAGAAAAAACCAGAGAAATTGGTTTAAGAAAAGCTTTGGGCGCTAAAAAGAAAGATATTTTAATTTATTTTTTAATCGAGGCAATAATTTTAACCGTAATTGGCGGATTAATTGGCATAGGCTTGGGAATCGGCTTGTCATATTTAACTTCTTTGATTTTATCTAGTCAGGTAAGTCAAAATTGGCAATT
>CAZHDT010000032.1:0-5325 GCA_964531505.1 uncultured Gammaproteobacteria bacterium | reverse complement strand
GGCTAACCGCTTTCGAGGCGGCTCCGTTATGACCACTTCGGTACCTCTCCAAAATATATTTTATTTTTCAAAAAACTATTTCTTATCTTTTTAAAATTCCTTTTTCAATTAAAAATTCTTCGATGTTTTTAATCATTAATTTGGGATAACGAAAAACAAGACTGTGGGTCAAACTTGGGATGATTATTGGTTTTTCCGCTTTAGGAATCATTTCGTAAAGCTCGTAAGCGGTTTTTATCGGCACTAATTGATCGTAAGTTCCATGAATAATCAAAGTCGGGCACTTAATTTGCGGAATTTCTTTTTCTAAGTCCCATTTCATTAACGCCCGTCCTACTGCTTGAATTGCCCTGACATTTTGGTAGGTATTTTCCCGATAAGTTTCTTTTAAAAACTCCCAATCATTCATTTCCACAAATTTTTTTTGGCTATAATCTGGATAATATTGCTTTCGATGAAAATTTCCCAACGTTCCTACTTGATTATAGCGAGTAAACAACTGTCGAGTCAAACAATCTAAATCTAAAAAAGCTTTTCTCGCCAAATCCCTCTCAAATGTTTTTTTAAAATTATAAGAAGGAGATATTAAAGCCAGCGCCAAAACCTTTTCCGGATGTTTAATAGCATAACTCTGTGCCACCATTGTGCCTAAAGAATGGCCAACCAAAATCGCTTTCTCTATTTCTTCTTTTTCTATAATTTTCTCCAAATCAGAAACATAGTTTTCTAAAACATATTCTTTTTCAGAAATAAAATGGGTTGATTTGCCATTGCCCCGCTGATCAATTGATAAAAATCCCACCCCCAGTTCCTTAAAATATTCACGATAAGGGTTAAAAATTGTATGATTGCAACCAGAACCATGTAGATAAACAAACATTAAATCCCTTTTTTCAACTTCGTAATATATTTTTACTTCTTTATTTTCCCAATACTTCTCTTCCATAATCTTTTTTGCTTAATTTATTTAAAATAATTTCTACGCCGATAATCAACCAAAAAACAATCGCCAAATCATTTTTAAAATACGGCGTATCAACTAAACCATGCGTCAAAATCGCAATCATCGCCGCCATTAAAGACCCGATTAAAATCGGCTCTTTTTTAAAAAGTTTAATTCCAATTAAAAAAAACTTAATAATTAACCAAATAAAAACAAGTAATCCCAAAAATCCCAATTCCAGCCATAATGTTAAAAATAAATTATGGGGATAGGGTTGAGGAAAAACAAAAACTTTCTCACCTTGAGCGGTTTCATAGAAATTAATTTGAAAATCTGAAATCAATTTTTCATAACCATCTAATCCAACCCCAATTAAAGGACTGGTTTTTATTAACTCGCTTGCTCCACGCCAAATATTAATCCGCAACTGGCCGGATAAATCCTGCAACAGCGCTTTTTCTAAAAAATAAGCGCGGGAAGCAGGAAAAAGAAAAATTAAAATAATTAGAATTACTAAACCGACAGTAATCTTTTTTCTAAATTTCTTAAAACTTAAAATCCAAACAATTAAGCCGGTTAAAACCCCGATTATCGCTCCTTCGGACATGGCGAAAATCAAGGCTAAAAATGACAAAAGAAAAAATAGTATTCCCAAAACAAAAGCGGTTTTTTTATTTTTAATAAAATGAAGAATCGCGCCTAATCCGAGAAAAATCATTGGTCCTAAAAATAATCCTAAAAAATTAGGATGAGGATATAAACTAGAAACCCGAAAAATCTGCTTGCCCGCCCAAACCTCCTCACTCCAAATTCCTTGACCAACAAATTTTTGAAAAAAAGCAAAAAAGGAAAGATAAATTACCGAAATAGCCGCCCCCAACCCGATAATTTTCAAATCCTTTTTACTTTTAACCAATCCACAAAATGTTAATAAAAATAAAATCGGTTCAATAAAATAAGCGCGCCAAACTCCGGCCCCTGCTTTTAAATCAGGTGATAAAAACATCGCGCCAGTGGCGATAATTAAAAAAATAAAAATCGGAAATGACCAGTTCGCTAAAACTTTTTCTTTGTTTTTAAAAATATCTTTCGCGTTTTGAATTAAGAAAACTAAAAATAATCCCAAAATCATTGCTTCCAAAAAAGTAAATGGAATATTAAAAATTTGGAATTTAATTTGATAGCTTGGCAAGATAGCCAAAAGTAAAGCTAAGCCAAATTTCGGCCTAAACCAAGAAACAATTAAATAAATTATTAAAAAAATCGCGATTACCATTTTATTTTAACTACTTCTTTAATTAATTCTTTATCAAATCCCTTGAATAAATAAAGGATAACAAAATAAATCACTATGCCAGTCAAAATAAGTAAAAACAAATTCCAACTAATTAAACAAAAAAGGAACAGCGTCATAATTAAAGTGGCTCCCAAACTTTTTAAAAAAAACTTCATTTGGGGTAAAATATTAGTTGTTTTATAAAATAAACCTAAGGAAAAAATAAACATTAAGGCTTCGCTAAAAATAGTAATTCCGGCCGCGCCCCAATAAGAATATTTTGGAATAAAAATAAAATAACCGATTAAAGAAATTACCGCGGTTAAAAAATAGAATGGCAAAATTTGTTTTTGCTTTCCCAACCCAACGGCAATTTGCTTAAATAATTCTCCAACAAATAAAATTCCGCAAGCAAAAATTACCACCCTTAAAATTCCCCCCGCAGGAGCGAATTTTGAACCACCCAACAAAATCATAATCCTTTTCCCCAAAACAAAACCACCAGCAGTTAAAGGCAATGCGAGCATCAGTAAAAAATCAAAACTTTTTTGAAAAAACTTTTTAAAATTTATTGAGTCTTTGGCGCGATAAAACTGGACTAAGCGAGGTAAAACTAAACCAAGGAATAGGGGAGGAATGGTAATTAAAACTTCCAAAATCCGATAACAACCGCCGTAAAAACCAACTGCTTCCGCTGGCTCGTAAAAAGATAAAATTAGAGTATCCATTTTAAAATAAAAAACATTTAAAACGATTGCCAACCCTACCGGCCATGATTTCTTTATTATCTCCAGCCAAAAAGAAAAATCAAAATCAAATTTTAAAGAAATTTGTTTTCGGGCTGATAAAAATAAAACTAAAAAATTTATCAAATTCCCTAAAACAAAAACGCTGACGATTGAAAAAAAGCCGTAATCGCTTTTAACAAACCAAATCATTAAACCCAAGGTAACAATTTTCCCCAATACCTCGCCAATAAAAATTTTCTTTGTCTTAAAAGTTTGCTGATAAAAAGCGGAAAGGGTTTGAATTAGGGTACAAAAAAACAATGACCCTGAAAGAATTCCAACTGCGGTTTTAACTGCTAAAGGATAATTAAACAAAAAACTTAAAAAGAAGGCTCCGCCATAAAAAACCAGCGCGGAGAGAACCCGTAATGTAAAAATATTATTCATGACATAACTGACTCTTTTTTTTCTTTCTTCTTCTTTTATATTTTCCACTTCTCCTAAATAACGTAAAGTTATCAGATAGAGCCCGAAGTCGGCAATAATTCCAAAAACTTGAAGAAAAGAAATCGCGATGGAATAATAGCCGTAATTTTGGGGTCCAAGATAACGCATCATTAAACCAATAATAAAAAGACCCAATATCAAAGCTAAAATTCGGCCCGCTACTTGAATTATAAAATTAGAAGCTATTTTTTTTACCGCGCTCATATTTTAAATCATATCATAAAATCAAGGATTATCAAGTTTGTTCTTGACGCTTCTTTATTTTCTATTAAAATATAGATTATGAAAATAAATCGCAAAAATTTTGTTTTTTTTATCCCATTATTTATTTTAACATTTTTAATATTTATTATTCCGGCTTCTGCCCAAACAAAATATCAAGCGGAAAGAATAGAACAAAGCTGCGCCGATATTCCGAAACTAAATGCCGGGCAAGATTTGGAATTTTGGGTTAAATTTAAAAATGTTGGAGAAGAAAGCTGGTCTGGTTTTGGCCCCGAGGCTGTAGTTTTAAGAACTGTTTCAGGAATGAAAAGCAAACTTTCCCATCCCACTTGGTATAGTTATTATATTCCAAACCGAGTTAATCCTGTTTCCACTATTTTCCCCGGCGATGAAGCTTTATTTAGATTTAATTTAAACGCGCCAAAGCAAGATGGGCTTCATTGGGAGACTTTTCAACTTTACGCCGGTTCAAATCCGATTCCTGGAGGAGAAATAGAAGTCGCGGTACATGTTTCCGGCAATGGAATTGTTAACTCTGAACCAACTCCTACGCCAACTCCTACTCCTACCCCCACTCCAACACCAACACTCCCATCAACATCTACCCCCAGTGAATCAAATGAAATTTGGTGGCAAAGCGTGCCAGCCGATATTAATATTGTTTCCAACTATCGCTGGCAAAATCTCGAACAGGGGCCGGACATAGAAGTCGGCTTGATTTATGTTGAGAAAAAAGAAAAAACTGATTATTTACCCTTTAAAATCTTAACTTTAAATAATACTACTTATAATCTTTATGACCAATTTGAAAAACTTTTAGTCCGCAATACCGGCGGAGAAATGATTGAAATCGATTATAATTTTGACTCTGGCTATTTTTTTGTTAACGACAGCCAAGGAAAACGACTTTTAATGACTGATTCTCCTTTAGTTTTAAAATCATCTGAGCCAGTTATTTTTCGCATTGATTCTTGGAAAAACGGACCGTTTTGGGGCGCGGATGTTAATGATAATGAATTTAGAACTTCTTTAGAATTGAAATATAATTCCAGCACTAAAAGATTATGGCTAATTAATAAACTTCCAATGGAAGAATATTTAAGAGGTTTATCTGAAGTGGGAGACTCTTCTCATTCAGAATTTTTAAAAGCACAAAGCATTGCTGGCCGCACTTATGCCATGTTCCGTTATTACAATCATAAATATACTAATACAACTAATGGAGACCCGTTTTTTACGGTTATGGCGACCCAGGCCGATCAAGTCTACCGCGGTTATAAAAAAGAATTAAGAGGTCCTAATGCTTTGGTTGCTGTAGAACAAACAAAAGGCATTATTGCCACTTATGCTAATGAGCCTATTTCCGCTTATTATTTTGCCCAGAGCGATGGAAAAACCAGGGACTCGGAAAAGGCTTATATGACCCGCGACCCGGTTCCTTATTTAAAAGCGAAAAACGATCCGCCTGGACAAGGGAAAACAATGTTGGGACACGGAGTCGGAATGCCACAGATTGGTGGAATTGTCGCAGCAAATCAAGGCGCCAATTATTCTCAAATTTTAAAATATTATTATACTGGCATTGATTTAACAAAAATTTATTAAAAAAATCCTGATTATTTAAAATAAAAGAAATCCAGCGGGCT
>CAZHDT010000031.1:0-5483 GCA_964531505.1 uncultured Gammaproteobacteria bacterium | reverse complement strand
AAACTAAAATAAAATATTCCCGCGCCTAAAACAGCAGAAACAGTCTGAATTAAAACTCCCAAAAAGGTCTGCATATTAACCACGGCTCCGACAAAATACTTTATAACTTGAATCAAAATCGCCATAAAAAAAGATAAAAAAACAATTTTAACAACTGATTTTAATATCTTTTTTCCCGGCAAAAAAATAATTTTTTTATTAAAAAAATAATATAAAAACAAGAAATTGATAATCGCTGACAATGAAAAGGCTAATGCTAATCCGGCCACCCCCATTAGCATCCCCAAAATCAATCCGGCAAATATGTTTATTAAAAAGGCAACCACAGCTATTTTGACCGGCGTTTTTGTATCCTGAGTGGCGTAAAAAGCTCTGGCAAAAACCGGAATTAAACTTTGGGCAAAAAGAGAAATTGAAAACCAACCCAAAGCTTGCGCGGTTAAAACCGTATCTCGCCAAGAAAAATTTCCCGCGCCTAAAATCAAACGAACAATTTGCGCTCTTAAAGCTAAGAATAAAATAGTGGCCGGGATAATTAAATAAAAAATCCGACAAATAGCTTTAGAAAAACATTCACTAAAAGCCGGTTTATTTTCTTGAGCAAACAATCGGCTTAAAACCGGAAAAATGGAAATTGCCAAGGAAATGCCAAAAATACTTACTGGAAAATTTACTAAATTAAAGGCCAAATTATAAATCGCTACTGCCCCAACCATTAAACTAGAAGCGATTAAGGTGGTAACAATAAAATTAAATTGGGATATTGCCAGTCCAAAACAACGAGGCAACATTAAAACACTAATTCTCTTAATTGCGGGGTGGCGAAAATTTAAAACCGGCTTCCAACGATAACCCGTTTTAATCAAGGCTGGCAATTGAATTAAAAAATGAAGAAAAGCGCCTAAAGCCACTCCCCAACCCAAGCCAACATAACCCATTTTATCAACTAAAAATAAAATGCCAAAAATTATGCCTAAATTATACATAATCGGCGCTAAACTATAAGCGAAAAATCTTTGAAAAGAATTTAAAACACTTCCTGCAATATTGCTTAAAGTAAAAAAGAAAGTTCCTAAAAGCATAATTCTCGTCAAAGAAACCGTCAAATCTTTAGCCGAAGCGTCAAAACCAGGAACTAAATAGTTTACTAAAACCGGCGCTAAGAAAAATATCAAAACAATCAACAAAAATATCGCAATCAATAAAATATTTAAAACCCCGCTGGTTATTTTCCAAGCTTCTTTTTGATCTTTTTGCCAATACTTTAAAAAAACTGGGATAAAGGCTGACGATAATGCTCCTAAAACCAAGGTATTAAAAATTAAATCAGGCAAACGAAAAGCGGCATAATAAGAATCAAGAATCCAACCAGCTCCAAAACTGCTGCTTAAAAAACGATCGCGGAAAAGACCTAAAACCCTGCTTAAAACAGAAAAAAGAGCAATAATTATTGCTCCGCCAGCGACAGTATTTTGCATTTTAACCATTTTCTTAAACATGGCTTTCCACAAAATCCTTAATTTCTTTTTTAAATCTTTCTCGACTGAATTTCATGGCCTCTTTTCTAATCAACCCTGAATTAAAATCTTCAATTTTAAACTTAGCCACTACTTGAACTAAACTCTCCCAATTTTGTTCTGAGAAAAATCTGCCGGTTTTCCCTTCTATAACCGTTTCCAATGCTCCGCCCTTTTTAAAGGCAATAACCGGTCGACCACTAGCCATTGCTTCCACCGCGCTAATACCAAAATCCTCTTCTTGGGGATGAATAAATGCTCGGCAATGGGACAAATATTCTTTTTTTTCTTTTTCTGAAACAAATCCTAAAAATTTAATATTCGGGCCAGCGATTTTTTGGAAAAAACGATCATCTCCTGTGCCAATTATTTTTAAAGGCATTTTTAAATGATTAAAAGCCTTAATGGCTAAATCAACTTTTTTATAAGGTTTGAGCCGAGAAACAATTAAGAAATAATCACCAATTTCATCGCTTGTCTCAAATTTATCTATTTCCACTGGCGGATAAATTACTTTACTTTCCCGATGATAATAATGTTTAATTCTGTCAGCAATAAATTTTGAGTTAGCCATCAAATAATCAGGTCGTTGCGCCGCTAAATAATCCCAAACTCTTAATTTAGTGAGCAAGGGAACAATAAATTTAGCAGCTAATTTTTCTCCCCCTTTTAAAGAATCAAGATAATCATGGCTATCCGACCACAAATAACGAGTTGGCGTATGAATGTAGCAAAAATGTTTAGTCGAGGGCTGAGTAATTAAACCCTTAGTATAAGCCGAACAATCAGAAATTACCAAATCATAATTTTCAAAATTAAACCTTTCAATCGCGCTTGGCATTAATGGTAGATACCAACGGTATTTTTTTGCGCCAAAAGGCAAGTTTTGAATCGGCGAAACACGAATATCACAATCGGAAAACTTACCATACATAGTTTTAGGATTGTGAAATAAAGTAAAAATAGGCGCTTGAGGCCAAATTTCATGGAAAACTTCCAAAACTGCTTCTGCCCCGCCGTATTGAGTTAAAAAATCGTGAACTAAAGCAATTTTCATTTTTTACTCCTTTTTAAAAGTAAAAATTGGCTGGCAATAGCCAAAGATGACCAAGTTCCGACCGCAATACCAACCATCATTGCTAAAACAAAATCCCTAATTGACACTCCGCCAAATAAATAAACTGCTAGTAAAGCCAAAAGTGTAGTAATAGATGTATTTAAAGACCGAACAATAGTTTCATTCAAACTTAAATTAATCGTTTTAGCTAAATCCTTATAATGATAAGTGAGTAAATTTTCTCTAATTCTATCATAAATCACAATGGTATCATTGACGGAATATCCTAATACAATCAAAATCGCCGTAATAAAACTGGTATTTACTTCAACTTTTTTTAAAACTCCTAAAATTGAAAAAAATCCCAAAAGAATTATCACGTCATGGAAAAGAGCAATTAATGCTCCTAAACCATATCTCCATGATTCCCTTTTGCCAAAAAGATGAGAAATTTTTCTAAAGGCCCAAGCAATATAAATAATAATCGCTAAACAAGCTAAAATAACCGTCCATTTTGCCTTTCGGCTTAATTCCCGGCCAATAACCGGTCCCATGGTTTCAAATTTCTTTTCTTCAGGATTTTCCAAAGCCTTTAAAATTTCTTGATGAGTTGCCTCATCAATATCTTTAAAGCGTAAAATAAAACCATTTTCCCCAGCGGATTGAACTTTTATTTCACCCAAATCAATTTCAGATAATTTTTCATGAATTTCTTGATTAGTAAAATTATTTTCCAAATATTCCACTTCCATAATTGTCCCGCCGACGAAATCAATCCCCAATTCTAAACCAAATATTGCTAAAAATAAAATAGAAACTAAAACAAGAACCCCTGAAATAAAGAAAAACTTTTTTTGATGCAAAACAAAATCAAACATAATTTCAATTTATTCTTTAATAATTAATTCTAAAAATGTTTTAGTAACCGTAATTGCGGTAAACATACTAACCAAAACACCAATTCCTAAAGTTAAACCGAACCCTCTTACTAATCCAGTGCCAAAGTAATAAAGGATAAAACAAACAATTAAGGTTGTAACATTGCCGTCTCGAATTGCGCTCCAAGCATGGCGAAAACCGTCGTGCAATGCGCCCAAACAAGGCTTGCCTAATTTTTCTTCATCTTTGATTCTTTCAAAAATTAAAATATTAGCATCTACCGCCATTCCCAAAGAAAGGATAAAACCAGCTAATCCCGCCAAAGTTAAAGTGACTGGGACTAATTTATAAAAAGCAAGCACAATTAAAGCATAAATTAATAAAGCCAAACTGGCGATTATTCCCCTTCTTCCATAAAAAGAAACCATAAAAATAATAATCAAAAGAAATCCTAAAATTCCGGCAATTAAACTTTTTTCCATAGAAACCCTGCCTAAACTTGGACCAATATTTTGCTGGCTAATGAGCTTAATTGGCACTGGCAATGCTCCAGCAGATAAACGTTGCGCTAATTCTTTTGCTTCTTTTAAATTAAAAGTTCCAGTAATAACCGCGCGACCAGATGGAATTTTCTCTCTCACCAAAGGAATGCTTAAGGGAACATTATCTAAAAAAATCGCCACTGGTTTGCCGATATTTTTTTCCGTAATTTCCGCGAATAAACTAGCCCCTTCTTCGTTAAATTCTAAAGAAACTTCTGGTTCATTGGTCTGAGATGTAAAAGAAACAAAAGCGCTTTTTAATTGCTTGCCAGTTAAACCAGTATACTGCCAATTAATACCTTGAAACATTTCTTCGGAACGGATGCCAACTAGAATATGGCTTGCCCTCACTTCTTTAACTTCATCATCCTCTATTCTTTCGTCTGTTTTTTTAATAATATGATAACCAAAATCAGTTTTAACTAAACTGGTGGTAATTTCTCCAACTTTTAAATCTTCAAAAACCGCTTTTTCAAATTCTGGAACCATAATTCCTTTGATAAACCAACCCACATCTCCCCCTTCGTTTTTACTGCCTGGATCCTCTGAATAATCTTGAGCTAAAACAGCAAAATCCATTTCAGGATTCAGCGCTTGCTGTAAAATTTCCTGCGCTCGAATTAAAGCTTGATCATTATATTCTTTAATCTGTTGTTTTTCTTCCTCAGTAATTTCTTGGGGAGGGCCTTCTTCTTTAAATTCCAAAATTGGCGTTTCACCAATCATATTAATAGCCGCGTGCACATCTTTTACTCCCGGCAATTCAATTAATAATCGCCACTCCTGACCACTTTTTATAGTTTGAACTAATGGCTCTGATACCCCGAAATAATTTACTCTTCTTTCAATAACATCGCGCGATCCCTCAATTGATTCTTCCTTTTGATCATTAGGAATTTGAGAGGTGTCTGTTTGATAAATTAACTGGGTTCCTCCTTGTAAATCAAGGCCTAAATGGCTTTTTTGATTTGAAAACCATTGATGACCCGGCACCCAATCTGGAATAGTTGGATAATTAATTAAAAATGCCAAAAGGGTGATTAAAATAATGAAAGTGAAAATTGTCCAAATTCTGTTTCTTTCCATAAAAAAAATAAATAAATCTTAAAAGTTTGATTTTCTTAACAAGAATATTTTAACAAATAGTTTTAAAAAAACAAGAGTAGATTTTTAAAAAGGGCGTCTGCCCTAAAAAATAATTTTATTTCTATATTCTCAGGAATTATATTTCTTTAACTTCTAATAATTCTTGCTCAAGAATAATATCCGATTCACCAAATAAAAATTTACCTTTGAATTTCTTACCGCTTAGGAATAACGGCATCCAATAAATATCATCTGGCCACATTTCTTTAAATGGAATTTTATCAACATGGAACCATCGCGGTTTCATTTCCTCACTTTCATTTGGTTCTCCTAAAAAACTATCCGACTTAAAAATATGAACCTGTAAAATTTCAAAATTTCCTTTGAACTCAAAATCTATAA
>CAZHDT010000030.1:3501-5651 GCA_964531505.1 uncultured Gammaproteobacteria bacterium | reverse complement strand
GAAGAAATAAATTTAAAATTAAATTTATCTTTAAATAAAAAAATAATTAAAAGAATAAAAAACAAAAAATCTCAAACCAATTTAGGACGGAAAAATAGATTAGAAAATGTAAAAGGAATTTTTAAAATCGCGCAAAAACCGCCAAAAAACATTATTTTAATAGACGATGTTTTAACAACCAGCGCTACTCTTAAAGAGGCTAAAAATGCTCTTATTCTGGCCGGGGCAAAAAACGTTTGGGCAATTGTTTTGGCAAAAGGATAAAAAATAAAAGCAAGGCGCCAATAATAAACATTAAAAGGGCAAAAAATTGGCCTAATCGCAAACCTAAAATTATGGGTTGAAAATCTATTCTTAAAAATTCCAGAAAAAAACGGCCGAAAGAATATAAAATAAGATAACTGGAAAAAATTATTCCGGTTTTTATTTTATTTTCTTGACGAGATTTTTTGCTGAAAAAAATTAATTTCAATAAAAAAAGCAAAATCAAGAAAACCAGCAAATTCCATAAAGACTCGTATAAAAAAGTGGGGTGAAAATATTCATTTGCGAAAAACCCAGCCGGCCGATTTGCTAAAGCAATTGGAATTCCCCAGGGTAGATTAGTAGGCGAGCCAAAAACCTCCTGATTGAAATAATTGCCCCAACGGCCAATCGCCTGTCCCAAAATAAGGCTGGGAGCGATAATGTCAGCTAATAATAAAAAATTTAATTTGTGTTTTTTGCCAAACCAAAATAAAATCGCCAAACCAACGATAACACCGCCAAAAATTCCTAAACCGCCTTGCCAAACCTTAAAAATATTCAAAGGATTTTTTAAATAATAAGGCCATTCGGAAAAAACATGATATAGTCTGGCGCCGATAAAGCCACCGACTATTAAATAACAAAACAAATCTTCTATCAATTCCTTTTTTATTTTTAATTTTTTAGCGAAACTTAAAATTAAAAAAAATCCCAAAACCAAACCAATAATAATCAAAAAACTATACCAGTAAAAATTGAAAAGCCCCAACCGTAAAAAAATCGGCTGGGGCTTAAAACTATGGAGAAAATTAAAAAATAAATTCAGCATTTTTTAATCATCTTTAATGATTTATTTTTATTCGCAACTGGCATTATTACTACTTTCTGCTTCTCCTAAACCAAACCCGGCAACAGGCGTTTTTAAAGAAAGGGTTTGGGCGCATTCTTCCGGCATAACTTCAAAACCGGCGCAAATCGCCTGTTTGTAATCTTCCGGTGAGCGATTCAAGTTCACTAATTTTTCATTGATTAACATAGTGGGCGAACCTTGGACTCCGTATTGCACATTTAAGTCATCGTCAATTTTGAAAATAGGAAAATTACCATTTAACCAAGATTCTTTATCTTCATATAAAGAAGTAACATCGTATTCTTTATCAGTTTTATTAACACAAGTAGTTAATTTATTTTGGTTAACATTCGCTTGAGTTAAACATTTCTCAGATTCATCGGCTGCAACAAAACATTGAAGGTAGGGAATTAATTTATCCGTCTGTTCTTTTTGAATGCAATACTGCCTTAAATTTTCATCAATTTCTTTTTTCTCGTGCATAATATAATTGACAAAATGAATTTTGATATCCGCTTTGTCTTTTAATAAATCCATAACCGACAAAAGGGCTTTTTGCGCCTGTAAGCCGAAAGGGCAATAGGACATAATAAATAATTTAACTTCCGCTTTTTCCATTTGAGGAATATCCTCTATGGTAGATGTTTCTGCGCCAGGAGCGGCGGCTTGATAACCTTCAACTTCAATGGCATCAGGAAAAAGAATTTTTCCGTCGCTGGAAACATAGGAATCAAAAGTTCCGTTGTTGACATTGAGTTTAAACTTGCAAAGACTTACTTTTTTTTCACAACTGGCTTCAACTAAAGAAGCGGCTGAACCGGCTTGTAAAAGATTTTTATTAATAAATTCTACGGCCTGTCCCGCAATTTTATTTGCCGGCAATTTGAAAAAAACATTTTTCAAACCAAATCCGCCGGTAAAAATAGAAACTAAAAAAAGAACTAAAAAAATTCCAGAAAAAATTTTCCAAAATTTAATTTTTTTATTTTTTTCTTCCATAAAAAATAAATTAAATGATTAGATTAAATAATTAAGACTGATATTAATAATAACA
>CAZHDT010000030.1:0-3401 GCA_964531505.1 uncultured Gammaproteobacteria bacterium | reverse complement strand
ATTAAAGAGATTCGATTAATTTTCCAGTTTGAAAAATTAAATCTTCTTTTAAAAAATTTCCGATGAGTTGAATGCCGAATGGTAAACTATTGATTTCACCAATTGGCAAGGACATCGCCGGCAGACCGGCTAGATTAACCGGCACCGTATAAATATCAGACAAATACATTTGTAAAGGATCGTTTAATTTTTCTCCTAATTTAAAAGCGGTGGTCGGAGTAGTGGGGGTTAGTAAAATATCAATTTGTTTTTCTTTAAAAACTTTTTCAAAATCCTGTTTAATTAAAGTTCTCATTTTCTGCGCTTGGTAATAATAAGCTTCATAATATCCCGAGGACAAAACATAAGTTCCAAAAATAATCCGGCGCTTAACTTCTTCGCCAAATCCTTCAGTGCGGTTATTCATATAAACATCTAAAAGGTCTTGAACGGATTTTGAAGAATTAAAACCATATCTAATCCCGTCGTAACGGGATAAATTAGTAGATGCTTCGGCGGACATAATAATATAGTAACAAGCTAAAGCGTATTTGGTATGAGGCAAACTTACTTCTTCAATTTCAAATTTTTGTTCTTTTAATTTTTTGATTAAATCATCTATTTTTTTCTTAATTAAAGAATCCAATCCGCTAACCAAATATTCTTTTGGCAAACCAATCCTGATTTTTTTTGATTTTTTTAAATTGTTTGTTTGATTTTCTTTTGAAAAATCAGGGATTGAAGTTGAATCAAGTTTGTCATAACCCTGAATCGCTTTAAATAAAATTTCCGCGTCAACGACATTGTTGGCTAAAACCCCGATTTGGTCCAAAGAAGAAGCCATCGCAATCAGTCCGGAACGGGAAACACGGCCATAACTTGGCTTTAAACCGACTAAGCCGCAAAAACTGGCGGGCTGGCGGATTGAACCGCCGGTGTCAGACCCCAAAGAACCCAAACACATTTCCCCAGCGACAGCGGCGGCTGAACCGCCGGACGAACCGCCGGCAACATATTCCAAATTGCGCGGATTTTTTGCCGGACCGAAAATAGAAGTTTCCGTTGAACTGCCCATAGCAAATTCATCCAAATTCGTTTTGCCTAAAATAATCGCTTTTTGTTCTTTTAATTTTTTAATTACTGTCGCGTCATAAACGGCTTGATAATTTTTTAAAATTTTTGACCCGGCGCTACATAATTTTCCTTTAATCAAAATATTATCTTTAACAGCCAAGGGAATCCCGGCTAAATCGCCGATTAAAATTCCGTTAGCTATTTCTTGGTCAATTTTTTTTGCCTGCATTAAAGATTCTTTTTCAAAAATTGAAACAAAAGCGTTAATTTTTGAATTTTTTTCTTTTATTTTTTTTAAATAAAAAGAAGTTAATTCTTGAACGGAAAAATCTTTGTTTTTAATTCCTCGGATTGTTTCAAAAATTGTTTTCTTATTAAAACTCATTTTTATTTTTGTTTAAAAACCTCTTTTATTTTGATTAACCCGTTTTCCGTTTCAATGGATTGACTGATTAACTCCTGGCTGTCTTTTAAATCTCTTTTTTCGGCTTTGTCTTCCTGAAAAATATTTTTTAAATTATGACCGCCGGAGCAAGCTTCAACTTTTTCCATTTTAATTTCCTGCAATTGCGCCACGTAGTTTAAAATTTCTTCCAATTGTCCTTGATATTTTTTAATTTCTTTTTCATTAAGTTTTAATCTTGCCAAATCAGCAAGATGTTTTATTTCCGCCTCGCTAATTTTTTCAATTTTTTGATTATTTTTTTTCGCCATATTTTTAAAAAATTATTTTGATGTTAGCAAATTTAGAAAACTTTTCTCATTGATAATCTTTACCCCGAGCTGTTTTGCTTTTTCATATTTCGACCCGGGATTTTCTCCCGCCACCAAATAATCAACCTGCTTGCTAATTTGACTTAAAACCCGGCCACCCAGAGCAATAACTTTTTCTTTTGCCTTTTCCCGAGAAATAGAAAACATAGTTCCAGTAAAAACAATTGTTTTTCTTTTTAAAATTTGTTCGTCAGGGGATTTAAAAACTTTTTTTAATTTCACTCCCCTTTTATTAAATTTTTCCAAAAGTTCTTGATGGCTGCGATTTTGAAACCAATTAAAAATACTTTGGCTTGCCACTGAACCGACGTTAGGCAGACTGATTAAAAATTCTTGACTAGCTTGGCTAAGTTTTTCTAAAGTTTTAAAATATTTAGCCAAATCAATCGCCATTTGCTCTCCGACATGGCGAATCCCCAAAGCCTGGATAAAATGGGACAATTCAATATCTTTGCTTTTTTCAATCGCTTTTGTTAAATTCCCGGCCGATTTTTCAGCAAATCTTTCCAATGGTTCCAAATCACCTTTAGTTAAAGTAAAAATATCAGCCGGCGTTTTAATTAAACCGTTATTCATCAATTGTTTAACTATTTTTTTACCAAATCCTTCAATGTCAAATCCTTTTTTAGAAACAAAATGAATAATTTTTTGCTCTTGGATAGCAAAACATTTTTTATTCAAGCAATAATGAGCAGCTTCGTTGGGCCGACGGACAACTTGTCCTTGGCAAAACGGGCAAATTTTTGGAAAGTGGAACTTTTTTTCTCGGCCTGTTCTAAAACTTTTTAAAACTTCCATAACCGCCGGGATAACATCGCCGGCTTTTTCAATAATTACGGTATCGCCAATTCGCACATCCAAACGATTAATTTCATCCTGATTATGCAGAGTAGCACGAGAAATTACACTACCCATTAATAATGTTGGTTTTAATTTTGCCACCGGAGTTAAAGCACCAGTCCGGCCAATTTGAATTAAAATATCTTCCACGATGGTGGTCGCCTGCTCGCCGGGAAATTTATAAGCGCGCATCCAACGGGGTGATTTGCCGATTGCTCCCATTTTTTTTTGCAAATCTATTCTATTTAAAAGGACAACTACTCCGTCATAATCAAAAGGATTGACTATTCTTTTTTTCAAATGCTTTTGATAATATTCTTTTACCGCTGATAAATTTTCACATTTTTCCGTTTCCGGGTCTGTTTTAAATCCTAAATCATTTAAAACTTGGTGTGTTTCCTGATGCGTTTTTTGTCCTACGTCAGTAATAATTTCAAAAATATAACAGTCTAAACGGCGTTCCGCTGTTATTTTAGAATCCAATTGGCGAACTGAACCGGCGGCGACATTTCTGGGATTAGCGTAAAGAGGCAGATTATTATCCGCTCTCTTTTGATTAAGGTTTTTAAAATCTTTTTGATTCATAAAAATCTCGCCACGCACTACAATGTCAACTGGTTTATTTAAAGATAAAGGAATCGCTTGAATCGCCCTGACATTTTGAGTAACATTTTCCCCAATCAAACCGTTTCCTCTAGTCACTCCTTTTATTAAAATACCTTTTTGATAAGTTA
>CAZHDT010000029.1:1228-5767 GCA_964531505.1 uncultured Gammaproteobacteria bacterium | reverse complement strand
ATTTTAATTACTTCTTCTTCTATTGAGTTTTTTTCTATTCTATACCAAACTCCGGCGATAATAATAACGACTATAATTATCCCAACAATAATTTTATTTGTTTTGTTCATAGTTTATTATTAATTTATTATTTAAGTTTGTTTATAAAATACGACTTTTGTTTATTTTATTTTTAAGTTAAAAAAATTTTAATGGAGAGGAAATTATTTTTTTTTAATTCCCAATATTCCCTGATGTCTGAATAAAAGAAAAATGAATAAAATTATAAAAGCGATTGCGTCTTTATATCCTGATGGTAAAAACCAGATCCCAAAATTTTCGGCAAATCCTAAAAGATATGAACCTAAAATAGCGCCCGGTACTGAACCAATACCGCCAATAATGGCGGCGGTAAAACCCTTAATCATTAAATTAGTGCCCATAGTCGGCTCTAGATTTTGTTCTAATCCAACTAAAATCGCCACGATTCCAGCCACAGCTGAGCCGACCATAAAAACAGCGGAATAAATTTTCTCTGAAGAAATGCCGATTACTTCCGCCATATCCTTATTATCCGCAACAGCCCGCATTGCCTTGCCAATCCTGGTTTTTTTCATAAAGAAGTATAAAGAAAATAAGCAGAATAATGGAAGTTATCACAATGACAATTTGTAAAGGAGTAATAATCGCGCCAAAAAACTCCAACCCCTTTGCTATTTTAATATAGCCGATTGTTTTTACATCCGCGCCAAAAAGCATTAAAATCAAAGACTCAAAAAAAATCAGAAGCGTAAAACTAATCATCAATAAAATAACATTGCTGGCTTTTCTTTTACGAAGTTTTTTATAAATAATTTTGTTTACTAACCAACCTAAAAAAGAGCCGAAAATAATAGCCAAAACCATTGATAACCAAAAATTCAAACCCAATGCGGAAAAAAGAAAATATAAAAAATAGGCGCTAAAAGCAATTGTCGCGCCATGGGCAAAATGGACAAACTTACAAGTTGAATATATTAAAGAAAAACCGCTTGCCACCAAAGAATAAATAGCACCGGCGATTATTCCGTTAAATAATAATTGTAAAAAGGCATTAGTCATTTATCAATTTTCTAATCTCAGTTAAAGAGATATAAAATAATTTCCCCCTTGATGTGTTTTTCTAATTTTAATTAAAACACTTATTCTGCTTCATACGGCACAAATTGTCCATCTTTGATTATTTTAATAATAAAATCTTTACCAACCAAATCTCCGTTTTCATCAAAATCGATCTTGCCGCTTATTCCTGTATAATTTTCCAAATTCACCAAATAATCTCTTATGCAATTTACATTTTCACCACATTCTTTTAGAGAATCTGATAATATTCTTATCCCGTCATAATAAAAAGCATCATAGGCTCCCGGATCCCTACCATAAGCAAAATTATATTTATTTTGAAATTCTTTACTCTCTATTTCTTTTGCCCGAGTAAACATCACTCCATCAGCTGCTTGTTTTGCAATTTCTATTACGTCTTGATTTTCTATTACCTCTGTAGAAAGTATTGGTAAATTGAGTCCTAGCTCTTTTGCTTGTTTTAAAAAATTACCGGCATCTGTGGTTTGAGCTATTAAATAGATCGCGTCTGCCTTCGCATTATTGATTTTTGTTATCTGGGTTCTTAAGTCAATTGCTTTCTCTTGATGTTCCACCTCGATCACAATATTACCCCCCAATTCAGTAAATCTCTTATTAAATTCTTCTTTTAATCCTATACCATAATCATTTTGTATATAAGATATTGCTACTCTTTTTTTACCCAAATTGTTGTAAACATATTCCGCGCCAAATCTTCCTTGATAAGCATCTGAGGGTATTGTCCTAAAAAAGAGACGGTAATCGGACAATTTCGGATTCGTAGCTGAGCCACTTAATAATAATACATTTTTATCTTGAGCAATGGGGGCGGCAGAAAAAGAAGCGCCACTACAAAAAGGACCGACAATTATCTTTACTCCGTCAACATTAATTAACTTATTGACGGTAGTTGCTGATAATTTGGGGTCACACTGATCATCTTCATAAATTATTTTTAACTCTTTTCCTCCAATGCCACCGATTTCATTAATTTCCTTAATGGCCAAGTCTACCGCATTTTTAGCATCCAATCCTAAATTCATTAAATCGCCGGTTAAAGGAAACGTTACTCCAATTTTAATCACTTCTTGTTCTTTTGGTTTTACTACGCCATACCAAATCCCCCAAATAATAATCAAAATGATAATTACACTAATAATGATTTTTACTAATTTGTTCATAATTTTAAAAATTAACTTAATTATTATCTTATCCTTAATATTTTACTCAGCTGGAAAATAAAAACAACCCCTTTTACTGCTTATTTCAGATAAAAAAACGACATTATAAAATCTTATATTTTACATTTTTATCTTTCTAATAATTCCCTTGTTGGTGTTAATTTCAACAAAATCTCCTGTTTTAAAAATCTGAGTAGCAATTTTTGTGCCAACAATACAGGGTTTTTTAAATTCTCGCGCGACAATTGCCGCGTGACAAGTTAATCCCCCTTCGTCAGTAATAATCGCTTTAACCCCCTTTATATACGGAATGTAATGAGGAGTAGTCTGGATAGCAACTAAAATTTTGCCGGCTATTAAATGATTTTTGTTTTTTAATTCTAGTCTATCTTTAATAACAATAACCACCCCCTTTAATATCTTATTTAGACCATAAGCAACTTGTCCCGTTATTTCATCATCGCTTTTTGTTTTTTTAGATTCTTTATCTAATTTTAAGAAATATTTTTGAATTTTCATAATTTCTGTAGGTTCAGTAATAATTTCTTGCTTCTTGTTTCTTAAATTCAAATAAATAAATCCGCATTCTTTTCTTAATTTAATAACCCTTTTTATTTCGACGTCTGTTAATTTTTTATTTAGCCACGCTTCAACCTCGTTCAGAGTTAAAAATTTCATCAAAAATAATGGATCAAATCTTAGTTTTTTTCTTTTTGTTAAAAATTTAAAAAAACAAATTAAACTTTTCCCCATAGCTTCTTCCTTAAACGCCACACCATTTCTCCATATATCATGTTCTCTTATTATGCCTTTAATATTTTTTAACTTATTTTTGTTCTCAACCAATTTAAGACCTAAAGAAAAAATAATAATAAATTGGGCATTTGCTATTTCATAAAGACTAAGGATTTTATTAAAAAGCCAAATGCTTCTAAGATAATCGCTTCTTTTTGCTGTTACAATTAGTTTTTTACTGTAAGTTTCTATCTCTCTATATAAAAGATTATTTTTTTTAACATAAGATATTAAAATTTGCGGATTTTTTAAAATTTTCTTTTTAGAAATAGCATGAAATTCTTTTGCTTGCTGAAGATTAAAAACTCTAATTGGATAATTCTCTCTAATTGGAATGAGCATTGTTTCTGCAAATTCAATCCCATATTCTTTCTTAATATATTCAACACAACTATTTCGTCTCGCAGAATAAAATAATAACGACTCATCTGCTCTTATTCCAAAAAACCACGCTTGGCTTTTTATATAATTAAAAATACTTTGATTATTTTCAATTATATTTATATTGGGTAGGGTAGTAATCGGTCGGCTCTGGACAATATAAAATCTACTTTGTTCTTTTGCCCACTCAACATCAACGGGAAATCCATAATGGCTTTCAATTTTCATAATCAATTTCGCCAGATTTAAAATTTCCTTATTGGATAATTTCTGTTGTTCCTGCTTTTTCCTTAGTATAATTTGCCATTCATTATTACCTGCTCTAGAACGGGCAATAAGCTTTCTCTGTTTGCTTATATTTTTATCTAAAATTTTCCTGGTGTTTTTTTCTACAACATAACTATCTGGCGTGATTTGACCGGAAACAATTGCTTCACCTAAACCAAATCCAGCTTCAATAACCATTTGATTTTTGTCTTGTGTTGCCGGGTGGACAGAAAAGGCAATGCCAGAAACTTCACTTTGTATCATTTTTTGAACTACCACTGCTACTGAAATTTTTTGCTTCTGCATCTTTTTGTCAAAACAATAAAAAATGGCTCGCGGAGTAAAAAGCGACGCCCAGCATTTTTTAACATTTTTCAAAAGATCTTTTTTGGTCGTATTAAGATAAGTATCAAGTTGACCAGCCCAGGCCGCATTTACTGAATCCTCGGCGGTCGCACTTGAACGAACAGCGACAAATTTTGATTTAAGTGTTTGAAAAGACCTTTCTATTTCATGAGCAATTATATTCGGTATTTCCGCATGGAAAATCAAGGCTTTAATTTTTTCTGCCGCACCCTCAACTGAATGTATTTTCTTACAGTCAACTGAATTAAAAATAGCATTAATTTCGACATTCAAATCTTTTTCCTCTAAAAACCTCTCAAAAGCGCTTGTAAGAATAATAAACCCATGAGGAACGAGTATTTTAACTCGCATCATTTCACCAAGAGAAGCGCCCTTGCCACCAGCCTCTTTAATATTATTAATTGTAATTTTTTTTAAATTTTTTACGTACATTTATTATAACAAAATT
>CAZHDT010000029.1:0-1128 GCA_964531505.1 uncultured Gammaproteobacteria bacterium | reverse complement strand
CCCGTAGATGTAAGCAATAATTTCATTTTTTAAATTTGATTCTTAATTATCCAAGTGATATCTTCTTTTGCTTTTTCAATATTTCTCATGCCCTGTCCAATTGGATAATAAACAGGAAAAACTTTAATAACATTTTCGTTAATATTTAAAATTTCGAATTTCTTTCTATATTCCGAAACTTTAATATTTTTGTTCAATAAAATAGAACTTACTTGATTGCCAAAAGTTATGATAACCCTTGGCTTAATAATACTTACTTCTTCTATAAATAAATTTAAATATTTTTTGAAAATATCGTTTTTGAGCGGTCTTGAATCAATTTGGGTCGCCTTTGATAAATTAGTTATATAAATGGAACTACCACTAACCTTTTTGTAAACCCTTTTTGCAAAATCGTAGTCCCAATCCTTTGGTTTTTTTTTATCAATATCATTAAAAAAATTCTTATTAAAAAACCCAAGCTGATAAAACATTTTCCACACACTTTTTGTGCCAATCCATTGTGCTTTTAACCCTATCCATTTTTTATCTGATGCAATGTTCCTAGCTGTTGGATTCATAAAAACTAAGCACAATTTTGGATTTTTAATTTGCCCAGCACCATAAATTGCATCTAAATTTTTATCGCCGTAAATATTTTGTAGTTTATCAAAATCTTTTAAGAGTTTTTTGACCTGCATATAAAATTATCTTAATAAAAACTGATAACTATTAAAATCTTGTAAAGATTATTAATCTATAATTTAAATTGAAAATTATTCCTGCATCAAAAAATGTTTTTAAAACAGCTTCCCATAATTTATAACTGTCTCGCTGATAGTTTAAACTCATTGGTAAAGTGAAGTAAACTAAACGCAATTCTTTATCATTTTTAGTAAATTTAGGGCTAAAATCTTCTGGCATCTTCGTATAACCTAATTTACCTGAGTGATATGCATCTAATAGAATTCGGCATTTAGAAATAATTGTTTCTTTTGAATTCATTTTGTTTTAGACTTTTAAGTATATAAGTATGATATATAGCCAACTAAGTGAAACGTTGGCGTGGTTTAATTGGCGGAGAGGGAGGGATTCGAACCCTCGTGCCCTTTACAGGGCTAACCGCTTTCGAGGCGGCTCCGTTATGAC
>CAZHDT010000028.1:0-5960 GCA_964531505.1 uncultured Gammaproteobacteria bacterium | reverse complement strand
TGCGGGCGTCGTATAGTGGCTATTATGCGACCTTGCCAAGGTCGAGACGGCAGTCCGATTCTGCTCGCCCGCTTTCTGTTTTCCACTTCTTTCATATAATACAATTGAGCCGGGGTGGTGAAACTGGTATACACAAAGGACTTAAAATCCTTCGAACGCAAGTTCATGCGGGTTCAACTCCCGCCCCCGGCACCAGTAATTTTTTTTAATGAAGTTTAATCTTTTTTGCAAAGATTAAATTTTTTTTACCAATTTTTCCAATCACCTACGAGGTCTCGCCTCGTAGTTTTGATTTCCAAACAAAGAGCGCCAGGATAAAACTTCGATGAGGTCGGGCATGGCTTAAAAATTATGAGTGTCTAACTTGTTGGGAAGTAAAAAAGATTGTTGCGGAAAAGGATAAAAAATGATACATTAAAAACAATCATTATTGATAGCCGGAGACCCAAATGCCCCTGTGGTGGAATTGGTATACACGACAGGTTTAGGACCTGTTGGCCAAAAGCCTTGGAGGTTCGAGTCCTCTCAGGGGCACCAGTGATTTGTTTTAACGAGATTTAATTCTTTTATGGATAAGTCCCTAAATATAAATATAGAATATAAAAAATTTGAATTTGGAAGCTCGGCTTCCAAACCTTTTTAAAAAATGAGAGATATGGGAGATTTTGAAGAGGTCTGACCTGGCTTTGACAGGTCAGACCTCATTTTATACAGACCTTATTCCCTATTTAGAATAAGGGCGCTGGCTATAACTTCGCGGCTGAAACGGCCAGAATAAAAAACCGCCCATTGGCCAGGAGTAATTGCCCGCTGGGGCTTTTTAAATTCCACTTTTATTTTTTCTTGATTATTTTCTTGTTTAAGAGAATCTTGAGTTGAAAAATAAATTTTTGCTGGGGCTGGGGAATGGCCGAACCTAATTTTCGCTTTAACTTTTATTTTCCCTTTAATTCTGAAAATATTTTCTGCCTCTTTATTTATCCAATGAATTTTTCCGGCGATTAAATTTTTAGAATATAAATCTTTTTCTTCTCCCACAATTAAAATATTATTTTGAATATCAATTTTAACAACATAAACCGGATTTAATTGTCCCTTAATCAAGCCTTTTCGCTGACCGATAGTATAAAACGGCAATCCCTGATGCGTTCCCAAAATATTTCCTTTAATGTCTTTAATGGGGCCTGAAAAAAAACTTTGCGGAAAATTATTCTTTAAAAACTTTGCGTAATTATTAGCGGGAATAAAACAAATTTCCCTTGATTCTTTTTGATTTTCCAGTCCTAAATTATTTTTTTGAGCGATTTTAATGATTTTTTTCTTTTTTAATTTTCCCAAGGGAAAAATGATTTTGCTTAATTGGTCCTGATTTAAACGGGATAAAAAATAAGATTGGTCCCGAGTTTTATCTTTGGCTTTTAATAATTGATAAACGATTTTGAGATTTGGATTTTGAGATTTGGATTTTGAGATTTTTTGCCGAAGGCGGAGGCGGGCATAATGTCCGGTCGCTAGATAATCCGCGCCCAATTCTTCAGCTTTTTTTAACAAGATTCCAAATTTTATTTTTTCATTGCACCAAACGCAAGGATTAGGAGTCTGGCCTTTTAAATATTCTTGGCAAAACGGCTCAATGATTTCTTTTTTAAATTCTTTTTCCAAATCAAAAATATAATGCTTAATTTTCATCTTTTCCGCGATTGCTCCCGCTTTTTCCACGGCGGTTTGCGCAAAACATCCATGGCGCATAGTAACAGCCACGACTTCGTATTTTTTTTTCAATAAAAAAGCGGCCATGGCAGAGTCGATTCCTCCGGACAAGGCCACGGCCACTTTTATTTTTTTATTATTCTTAACCATTCTTTTTATGAAAATCCTCAATCGCAGATTTTAAAGCTTGCTCGGCTAAAACCGCGCAATGCCTTTTATGTTTCGGGACTTCACCAAGAATTTCCATAATTTTTTGGTTGGAAACATCTAAGGCTTGCTCTAAAGTCTTGCCAATGACCAATTCGGTCAAACTGGAAGTGGAGGCGATGGCAGCGGCGCAACCATAAGTTTGGAATTTCGCATCCGTAATAATATTATCTTTTACTTTGATATAAAATTCCATAATATCGCCACAAACCGCGTTGCCGATTTTTCCCACCCCGTCAGGATTTTCCATTTTTCCGACATTGCGGGGATGGAGAAAGTGCTCCATAATTTGGCTATTTTCATCAAAACAACCCATATAATTTATATTTATAAATATTAATTAATTTTTTCACTGACCTTTAAAGGGGAAATTCCCCTTAAACGATTGACGACTAGAATCAATTTTTCAACTAAATAATCCAGGTCTTTCTTTTTTGTCCATTTTCCCAAAGAAAAGCGCAAAGAGGCGTGAGCGATTTCCGGGGAAAGTTCCATAGCGCTTAAAACATGAGACGGCTTTAATTCTTCTGAAGAGCAAGCCGAACCAGTGGAACAAGCGATTCCAAAATAGTCCAATTCAATCAACATTGACTCACCTTCAATGCCCTCAATACTGACATTCACATTGTTTGGCAAACGATTTTTGGCGTCGCCGTTTAAATGAGATTTTTCTATTTTTGTCAGAATTTCAGCGATTAAATAATCTCTTAATTCTGTTAATCGTTCGGCTTCTTGAGCCATTTCTTTTTCCGCCAGTTCAACCGCTTTGGCAAAACCGACGATGCCTGAGACGTTTTCTGTGGAAGCTCGGCGTCCTTGCTCGTGCTCGCCTCCGTGAATCAGGGGTTCTATTTTAATCCCTTTTCTAATATAGAGCAAGCCAACGCCTTTTGGCCCATAAAGTTTATGGGACGAAGCTGATAAAAAATCCACGGGCAAATTTTTAACATTGATGGGTAAGTGGCCGAAAGTCTGCACGGCGTCGGTGTGAAAATAAATCGGAGTGTCAATATTGTTCTTTTTTCTTTTTTCTTTTTCTTGCTGAATAATTTCTCCAATCTTTTCAAGGGGCTGAATGGTTCCGATTTCATTATTGGCGTGCATAATGGAAACCATAACAGTTGTATTTTTGATTGATTTTTTTAAAGCATCCAAATCAACGATGCCAGATTTATCAATGGGCAAAAAAGTTATTTCCGCGCCCTGTTTTTCTAGAAAATGGCAGGGTTCTAAAATGGCATGATGCTCTATTTTAGAAGTGATAAAATGAGGCGTGTTGATATTTGTTTGATAAAAAGTCCCTTTTAAAGCCATATTATCAGCTTCGCTACCCCCGGATAGAAAAATAATTTCTTCGGGCTCGGCGTTAATAAAGCGGGCGATTTGCTCCCGAGATTTTTTAACAATTCTTCTAGCTTCTTGTCCTGTTTCATGCAAGCTGGACGGGTTGCCAAAAAAACGACGGAAATATGGCTTCATTGCTTTAATGACTCTGGGGTCTGTCGGCGTGGTGGCCGCATAATCTAAATAAATATATTTCATATTTTTTGATAAATTATTTAAATTTAAGAATAATAAATTTTAGAAGAAAAAGCAATTCAGTTTTTAAATTGGTTTTAGAAACAATGATTTTATTTTTCAAATAAATTTTTCTGACCAAGAGCTATTTTTTTATTTTGCTTTTGAAGAGAATTAAAAATTTTGACTTGTCCATAAACCCCATCGTATCCGGGTTTAATAACAAGGTCTCCTTTTCTGACTTTATCAATGGCTTGAACGATTTTTTCATCAACTCCTTTTTGACTCATTTCTTTAAGGGGAAGGTCAATTAAAATGGTGAGCTCGTCTCCCAATTTACCGATTAATTGATGATAAATTTCCATAACTTGTTTTGATTCTCTGCTTTTTATTCCCAACACTTCGGCGATAATTTTATCAAGTTCGATTAATCTTTTGTAGCCTGGTTTTTGGGTGGGCTGATAATTTAAAGGGCGGTCCGCTAATTGTTCCACGCGATAACATACTCCGAGAGTGAGGGGTTTTTGACAAACCGGACAAATATTTTTATTTTTTAAAGTCTGTTGAGGATTGAAAACAATTTGGCAATCGCGGTGGCCGTCAAAATGATATCTTCCTTCTTCTGGAAAAAATTCTATGGTGTAAAGAAATTTTTTATTATCGGGCTGTTTTAGAATTCTGATTAATTCCTGATAAGAAAATTTTGATTTTTCAATTTCAAAAACATTGGCTTCTCGCCCAATATTTTTTAAAGAGTGGGAGTCTGAATTTGAAATTAAAGTGTACGCGTCAAGACTTGAGAGGCGCCAATTCATTGGGGGGTCGGAGCTAAGCCCGGTTTCTAAAGCAAAAATATATTTTGCCATATCGCCGAAGCATTCTTTAACTGAATTAAAGCCCGATTTAGAGCCAAAAATTGAAAACCATGGTGTCCAAATATGAGCTGGGATTATTTCTATTTCTGGATTAATATTTTTCATCAATTCTAAAAAATCCCGATCTGAAAGACCCAAAATCGGACGGCCGTCCGATTTTAAATTAAAACCGCGGGCTATCAATTCATTATTTATTTTTTTTACTGTTTCTAAATTTGGCGCTAAAATAATTTCATGAACGCGCCGGCATTTTTCATTTTTTTTATAAATAAAAGATATCTCTGTGGTAAAAATAAACGAGACGTCGCTTGAAGAACCTTTTAATTTATAAAAGCCGTTGTTTTGAGAAATTAATTGTTCCTCACATTCTTTTATCCAAACCGGATGGGTGAAATCCGCCACAGTTAAAAGATTAATGCCTTTAATTTTTGCCCATTTTTCCAAATTCGGCAAATTCAGCTGAGGCGAGCAAGCGCGGGAAAAACGGGAGTGAGTGTGTAGGTCTACTCTTATTTTCATTTTTATATTTTAACACAAATTAAAATAATCAACAAATTAAAACAATCAAAAAAGACAGATAAAATCTGCCTTTTTTGTACATGCTGCCCGCATTTTAAAAAATTTTGGGGGCAGAATTCTGGCGATGACCTACTTTCGCCCAAAGGACTATCATCGGCCTTAGAGAGCTTAACTTCCGTGTTCGGGATGGGAACGGGTGTTGCCTCTCCAGTAGAACCACCAGAATTCTAACCCCAAAAAGAAATAAAACGGAGTAATATTATAATTTTTCTGGAATTTTTTTCCAAGAAAATTAAATGTAGACTAAATAGTGGATTAGAGATCGGCTGATTAGTACTCCTCGGCTAAAACTGTTGCCAGCCTTACACCTAGAGCCTATATACCTGGTAATCTCCCAGGAGCCTCAAACGAAACCTAATCTTGGGGACGGCTTCACGCTTATATGCTTTCAGCGTTTATCCAAACCGAACGTAGCTACCCAGCAATGCCCTTGGCAGGACAACTGGCACACTAGAGGTTCGTTCTTCAAGGTCCTCTCGTACTATCAAAGAGCCCCCGCAAGTTTCCACGTCCACGGTAGATAGGAGACCGAACTGTCTTACGACGTTCTGAACCCAGCTCGCGTACCGCTTTAATTGGCGAACAGCCAAACCCTTGGGAGCTTCTTCACCCCCAGGATGCGATGAGCCGACATCGAGGTGCCGAACTTCGCCGTCGATATGAACTCTCGGGCGAAACCAGCCTGTTATCCCCGGAGTAGCTTTTATTCGATGATCTTCACTGCTACTATGAGCAAGTGTCGGTTCACTAAGTTCGAGTTTCCTCTCGGCTCGACTTGTCAGTCTTGCCGTCAAGCCAGCTTGTGCCTTTACACGTCCAGCGCGATTTCCATCCGCGCTAAGCTGACCTTTAAACGCCTCCGTTACTTTTTAGGAGGCATCCGCCCCAGACAAACTACCCACCAGATACTGTCTCTCAAAAAAATGAGATGGAGGATTAAAAACATACAAGGGTGGTATCTCACTGTCGTCGCCTTACGGCGACTCCCACCTATACTGAACATGCATATCCTCAACCCAATATCAAGCTATAGTAAAGCTTCACGGGGTCTTTTCGTCTGACCGTGGATAA
>CAZHDT010000027.1:0-6787 GCA_964531505.1 uncultured Gammaproteobacteria bacterium | reverse complement strand
ACTTTTTTATTGAATTTGAACGCCACGCAAATATTTATTCCTAAGAATTAATTTTGCCTCCGGACTGCTAAAATATTTTCTTTCATTTTTCCACAATTTGTTTCTTTTTTCGAATTTTTGAATCTCTAAAAATAATAAATTACGAACCTTCAAGAAAAAACTATTCTCCATGTTATCTATTATTGAGAATATATGTTCTTTTTGGGGTAAGACCAAAACTAATCTGTATGGTATTTCTTTGCGTTTGAGCATTAAATATTTAACCCCCGTGTTTTTATCTACCATAATTTTATTATTTATAGAGACAACATTACATTTAAGCTTATTTCCTCCTTCGTTTTTATAATCGAGAGTGCCCTTTAGGTTGACTCTAGTGCATATATAAACAAACGAACCATCTGCTAATTGAGCAATATTTACAGAGTGCCTAAATGCAAGACCACAATAGCTTTTGATTTTCGCTTTTTCTAAAAGTCGAGCAAATAACAAAGACCCTCCGGCACAATTAAATTTTTTTAACTTTTGGATATCTGTTGGCAAAAATGTCTCATCTTCGAGCGGAAATTTTTTAAACTGCTTCACGAGAAATCTGATTAATTTTTTCTGGTGGCTCGCTTTTTCTTTCACGCTAACTGTATTTCTAATTTTATCAATCAAACTTTGGTCAAATTTAATTCCTAGAGATTTTAGAGTTTTATCTAAAACAGGAATTAATCGGCGATAAAGAATCGCTATCAGTTTTTTATTGTCTTTAGTTTCACTTTGATGATATTTCTTTGTCGGTATTCTCTCTTTACAAGAAATTATGTCCCATTTTTGCAATAACTGATTTTTGATTTTTTTGCTTATTACTTGATTGCTCATAGGATTATTTTAGCATATTTTTAACTCAGTTCCTATCTCTTTTATTTGAAACTTTAGCAAGGTAAATTTTAATTATAATAGAGCCTTTTCTCTTATAGGATCATAATTTTTCGTCCAAATTAATTGATTTTTGAAACAAACCAACGACTTTGTTTTTAAAACAAGCTGAAAAAAAACATAAATAAAACAATATAAATAAATTAAACAAAAAGACTATAGCCTTATATGGATTATTTATTTCTGATATGTTAATAATTTCAATATATATCGCGGACAAAACAGAATATGCAATAGGAAAATATAACCAACTATTTATTCCTCTTTTTATTTTAAGGTTAGACCCCCTTATTATTATCCACACGTCATAGATTAAAAAATATAATAAAACTACTTCACCAAATAATAAGACTACGACTTCCATAAAACTATTTTTTATTCTTAATATTTTAATAGGGACTGTCCCCTTTTTTGTCCCCCTGCAAACCTGCTCTGAAAAAAAATTATAGAACGATTTTTTCAATTTAGAACTATTTCGACTACTTTTTGTTGAAAAAATTAAAAACTTGTTAAATCCTTTTTATTATAACACAAAAAAAACAAAAAATCCCCATAATTTAAAATAATTACCGAGACAAATTTTGGCTTTTTTAAAAGTAGTCGATATTCGACTACTTTTAAAAAATCGCTCAGAAACCTAAACTGGTAGCCGGTTTGCGAGTGATACTTTAAGGGGACAGTCCCCTTAAAAAAATATATAAGTCTAAGTGGTAAACGCTTTGCAGTAGAAATATTTTTGCCCCTTTTATGTTCTGATAATCTCCTCTTTAAATCATTTGTTAGTCCAATATAGAAATTTTCATCATGGAGACTTAAAAGAATATAAACATAATAAAATTTGATTGGCATTTTATACTAACTAATTGTTGCCGTGAACCAGAATAAATTCGGTTCACGGCATAAATCAGAACTTCGTTCTGATTTATGGCTCGGGCGATGGGACGATGTGGGAACTTGGATAGCTAAACTATCTCCATTGTTGTAGGCTAAAAAACTAAAAAATCATTAAAATAAAAGGTACCTGACACCTCTTTCCCTTACAAAAAAATAATTGACACTTTTTTTAAAAAGTAGTCGATATTCGACTATTTTTTAAAAACCGCTCGGAAATCTCAACTGGGAGCGGGTTTGCGAGCGGTGTTTTTTGGGGACAGTCCCCTTTTAAAAAAACCGCTTTTACTACAATTTATTACAATCTTATATTTTTAATCAACTATTTCTGTTTAAAATCTTCAATCCGTATTTTAATTTATCAACAAATTTTTTTATTTCCAAATTATATTTTTGAATTGACTGATAAAACTTAATATTTTGTTGTAATATGTAAAAAGTCTCTTTGCGCATATTCTGACTCAAAATTGATATTAAAAATTTAACTTCTTTTGACTTGTGTCTATCAGCCGAAATTGTAAAAATATACAATAATACTAAAGGTAGCAATTTAATTTTTAGACTACCATAACAACAAACCAAATAATTTTCTATCAAAAAAATTTTCGATATAATAATATTACTGAAAGATAATATCTCTTCCCGATTTAATTTAAATTCTTTATATAATTTTATATCTATTTCTAGATTACTTCCATTATTATCTAAAATATTAAATGATATAACTTTATTCGTGTCCTTTATGGGGAATAAAACATATTCATCTTTAACTAGCTGTTTAATCTTATTTAAATATTCTGTGTTAATAAAAATATCAATATCTTTGTGACGTCTTTTTTGTTTCCTATTTTTTTTAAAATTAAAAGTCCGGTTTAGGTGGTCATCTGCTTTAGAATATAAATTACTAATCCTTTGATACCGGGGTAATTCTATCGCGAATCCGCCATACAAATAAAAATCTATATTGGATTCCCTAAATAACTTCAGTAATTTCCATGTATTTTTTCTCACAATTAAATCTTGCCTTCTCTAACAAAACTTTTTAAGACATCAAACTGTTTTTGCGTCATCTTTATTTCCGATCCAAAATCATCAATAATTTTTATAAAATTTTTATTACCTTCTTTTTCTGTTATAAATACAACTTCTGGACATTTGTCTCCAGTATAACAACATTTTATTCTTGTTCTAACTGTGTCCATAAATTTAAATTTAATATCAATCTAAATATACCGACCTTTATTTCCACTTTATTAAAAAATATTTTTTCTTGCCTCTACGGATTATTGTATATTGGTTAAATAATCTATCTTTTGACGTCAAATATTTTCCAACATCTAAACAAATTACTCCATTTATATGAATAGACTTATTTCGTATATCTTCGTGAGCTTGTCTTTTAGAAGGGGAAATATCTGCGTGAACTAAAATATCAACCAATTGAACTTTATTTTGATTATCTATTGTATAAGATGGGATGGAATCAAAAGCATCTTCTATTTCATTAATAGACAAAGATCTCACTCCATTACCAAAAAGAGCATTTGTTATCTTTTTTACTTTTTTAAGAACATCTTCTCCGTGTATCATCTCAGTCATCTTAGAAGCTAGAATATGTTGCGCTTCTCTTTCATTGGGATTATTTTTTACCTTTTCTTCTAAAGTAATTATCTCTTTAGCAGATAAAAAAGTAAAATATTTTAAAAATTGCATGATATCTTGATCACTAGTATTTATCCAAAACTGATAAAATTTATAGGGGCTGGTTTTTTTAGGGTCTAACCAAATAGTTCCTGATTCTGTTTTGCCAAATTTTGAGCCATCTGATTTAAGTACTAAGGGAATTGTTAAGCCAAAAGCTTTTTTTTGGCGCTTTTTTCTTATTAAATCAATACCGGCTGTTATATTTCCCCATTGATCGCTCCCTCCAATTTGAAGTCGACAATCATATTTTTTATTAAGTATAAAGAAATCATATGCCTGAATAAGCATATAACTAAATTCTGTAAACGAGATTCCCGACTCTAACCTTGAATGAACAGATTCCTTAGCTAACATATATCCTATAGGAAAATGTTTACCTATATCCCTGATAAAGTCAAAAAAATTTAATTTGTTAGACCAGCTCTGATTAGAAACTAATTTATAATCGCTATCGCCAAAAAATAATTTTATTTGCTTTTTAATTTTTTTCGACCACTCATTAACTGTTTCTTCAGAATTCAGTTTCCTTTCTAATTTCTTACCACTAGGGTCACCTACCAAACTTGTACTATCGCCTACAAGAATAATTGGAGAATGGCCTAATTTTTGGAAACGCTTAAGGCATACCAAAGGGAGCAAATTACCGATATGCAAACTATCAGCTGTTACATCGAAGCCACAATATAAAATACACTTAGTTTTTAATTCTTGATACAGAATATCAAAATCATTACATTGATTTAATAATCCTCTAAATTTTAGATCGTCTAGAATGTGCATTTTAAAAAAATATTAATAAATAATTCTAATTATAGAATAACAAATAAATAACAATTTATCAAATGGTTTTCAATTATATATAAATAAGCTCCATTTTCGAATCTGGAGCTCCAAAAAATCAAGCCCGGAAGGCATTCCCGAGGATAAAAATATTGACTTGAAATTGACGTTAAAGGTTAATTTCGCTTGGTTAATTTCGCTTAAATTTATATTCCGGATTTAAAATAAAAGGTACCTGACACCGTTTTTTGAAATCAAATTTTTTGGAAGGGATCATGAAGTTAGACTTCATTATCCCTTCCAAAAAGAAAAAGTCAAGATTTTCCCTCTGCCTCCGCCTCTTTCAGTTTAGCACGAAGCTCGACAAGCTCTCTGTCAATAGCCTCTAATGAAACAGTAGTAGCAATTTCCTGTTTCAAAGATTTGACCTTTGTGCTTTTTGTCTCAAGGGCAGAGATTTTCTTTTGAAGACGAGAAACATCTTCGTCTTCACTCACATTCTTGACGTTCTTGAATAGCAAGTATACAAATACCGCTACCATAAATAGAACGATTATGGGCCGTATGATCATGATTCCCTCCTTTGGAATTATTTAATTTAAAGGATATCATATTTTTTCCTTTTTGTCAATAACTAAAAAAGGCTAAAAAAAAGCCTTTTTAAGAGTATGACTCCCCTCGATAGACGAGATTAGAACCTGTTTGGAGAAATATTAATCTTTTCTTTTAATTGTAAGTGGCATTAGAACCACATCTCAACAACAAAATGAGTATATATATTCCAAATCTAATACTGAATGTGATAAAAATATAATTTTTTCCGCGCCACTACTCACCATATTTCCAAGATTCCTTCATGACGTTTTACTTCTAAAATAATTTCAAATACTCAGAAAACACAAACAACCGATTTCTTTTAAATCCAGTGATTTCTCTAAAAATTCCAACTTTTTCAAATTGTTTGACTAATGTGCTCGCCGAAGGATGAGTTATTTTTAATTTCTCGGCTATCTGCTTAGTGTTTAAAATGGGTTGAGAATATAAATGTTTTAGTAGCTCTTGGCCTATTTTTGTCCTTTTACCAAGAGACGTGATCTTTTGTTCGGATTGATGCCTAAGAGTAATAATTTTCTCAAATGTCAATTTGCCGTTTTTTGCTGTTTCCGCAACGCCAACCAAAAAAAACTTAATCCAATGTTCTAAATCATTCGAAGTCCTTACAACGGTAAGAGCATCATAATAAGTGCCCTTATTTCTTTCAAAAAAATCCGACAAATATAGCGTTGGTTTTTGCAAGATACCCCGCGACACAAGATAAAGAGTAATAAGCAATCGACCAATCCGACCATTACCATCTAAAAATGGACGTATGGTTTCAAATTGATAATGACTAATAGCAATTTTAATTAAGTGGGGCATATAAATATTATCATTATGCCAAAATTTTTCTAAGTCACTAAGTAAATCTGGCACTTCATCGGGATGCGGTGGAATAAATACCGCATCTTTCAGTGTTGCGCCGCCAATCCAGTTTTGACTGGTACGAATTTCTCCGGGATTTTTATATTTACCGCGAACACCAGTCAATAAAATCTTATGGGCATCCTTAAGAAGTCTCATCGAAAGAGGAAGTTTTTCGAACTCAGTAATTGCAAAATCCATTGCTTTTGTATAATTTTGTACTTCTGCCCAATCATCTCTTCTTTCGGGATTGACTTCTTCTTCGGGTAAAAGTGCCTCATCTATTCCTGTCTTAGTTCCTTCAATCCTGCTGGATGTCGTGGCCTCTTTAAAAACGTGCATGCGAATAAAAAAATCCACATCGGGCACAAGTAAAGAATAGGCATTTAGTTCCCCTAAATATCGTATCGCTTCTTCAAGTAATACATCAATTTTAAGGTCAGACCATTTGAAGGCCACATTGATTAAAGACGGAGAAAAACTCTTATATTCATACTGCTGTTTATATGTACCTGATTTAAACATTGTGTTTTTCATAATAATTAACATTACATAAAAATATTTATATGTAAAGTTTAACACTCAACTTTACATATGTCAAATCATATTAAAAGTTAGTAGAATATATTAAGATGGATGCTACCCTCTTTAAAATAAAAATTATAAAACATGATCTATCCTTTTCTCTAATTCATTCTCATTTTTCCCCCTCATATTCGCTGTAATTTACATTATTTAAAAACGAATCTATCGCTTGTTTTATATACGGAATTAAATTATCTGGTAAATTATTGAGTTTAAACCAACCCAAATCGTCACATTTTTCTAATTCCACAATTTGAGGTTCGCCGCGCCATCTTTTACTCATAAAAAAGAAGTCAACCCTTCCATTTCCTGGTATTTTTCTATTCATTGTATGAACTAATTCCAAGTCTGCAGTATCTAAATCAATCCCTATTTCCTCTTTCGCTTCTCTAACCATTGCCTGTTTAAAAGTTTCTTCTCCTTCAAGGTGTCCTGCCGGAAAACT
>CAZHDT010000026.1:4007-7650 GCA_964531505.1 uncultured Gammaproteobacteria bacterium | reverse complement strand
CCACAAGTCGCGCTGTCAACTTCTCCGCTTTCGGGAGCGCAAAGCAAAGTGCTTTTCCAAATCGGTCCTTCAGAATTCCAAGTATCGCCACTTTCGTTATGCGCTTGAATTTTATAACAATAACCTGTATTAGCGGGTAAACCAGAATCAGTCAAAACGCAACCAGATGGATCGCAAGAATCGTCTAAAACGCTATTTTCAACATAAGAGCAAGAAGCGCAATCAGATGAAATCGTATCATCGCACTTCCAATAAGTATAACTTTCCGCCCAATCTGCGACATCCCATTGGAGAAATAACTGGTCACAACCTTGAGTATTGTTGGCTTCTAAATTATCAAATTCCAAAGGCTCGGGCGGGTCATCATAATCATGTTCATAATCTTCCCAGCCAATGCAATGGGGCGTGCTTCTTTGATATAGATTTAAAATTTCCGCGGGAAGCAAAGCCCGATTATAAATCGCGGTATTATCAATAAAGCCATAAAACCAACCGTCGCCCCTTAAACTTCGGCCGCCAATTGATAAATTTAAAGTATTTGAAATATCGCCCACAGCAGTAATGCTATCAATTGTGCCGGTTTGCTCGCCATTTAAATACCGCTTGGCTGTACCATAATTTCTATCAAAAACCAAAGCGACTTGCGACCACTGGTTTAATTCTAAACTGTCGGTATCAGGCGTATCAGCAAAACCGACCGACCCATTATTTAAATACCAAGAAATAACGCCATTTGAATCTATGCCCATTTCATAGCCGGCGCCAGACTGCCTTTTAGCAATTGGCGTAAACCATTGGGTGAAATCTTGCGGATAAATCCAATAAACAAAAGAAAAACTTTCCGTAGCATCAAAATCCAAAGTAGAACTATCACTAACACTAATATAATCATTTGTTCCGTCAAAGTCAGCGGCGTTACTAAAAATACCCTTACTAGTTATCATTACTCCGTTTTGAGGTATCCCATTATTATTATTGCCGGAAGAATCAATAATTGTAGTGCTGGTAGTAAAATTCGGTTCATTAAATTTCCAATAAGCTACTAATCCATCAGTAATCACATCTTCATCAACCCAGCGATTTGCCATATAGCCGTTAAAAATATAAAAAGTATTATAATCATTTAAAGAAGAACCCCAAACCCGGCCGTCTTTGGTAAAGCCTTTTAATTTTAGCCAACCGCGTTCGCCCAAACTGATAACTCGCGCCCAGCCGTCCAATTCAATTTTCGCGTCCTCCCAAATCTCTTTATTATTCCGGCCAAAAATCTTATCAACATTTTGGCAAGACCAAATAGAGACGTTGTCCAAAGAACCTTTAAAATACGTGTTCATTATTGAGGTGGCTTTTTTGGCGCCAAGATAAACTTTTTCGTTTTCATCTGTTAAAGACGACGGAATCGCGGTTGGGATGTTAGCGGCCACTTCTGAACCGTCAATAAAAATATGCACTGAAGCGGAATTGGCGCTGGTTGCAGCCACATATTTTCCTGCTATATGATGCCATTTAGTAAGGTCGACAATCGGCGCATTTTTACAAACCTCTCCAGTAATGCAATCGGCATCACTTTCGCAATAAGGCTCGCGGCAAACCCCGTCTGGACATTCGGTTGTGTTGTTATAGTAATAACAAGTTAAACCATTTCTAGTGCCGCCGTCACAAATTTTTCTATTATTTCCAACGCAAATTCCGTTTTTTTGCTTGGTATTAATTTCCATGCCATTTTCATAAAGAGAAAAATTCAATTCATTATTTACGTCAAACCAAAGTCGATATGATTTTTTCCCGGTTGACTCGTCCCATTTAGCGACAATGGTTTGTTCCCTATCAACGTCGCCTCTTTTTATCCATGCCTCAATAGTCAAATTTCCAATCACGCTTAAACTGGGACTGTCATTTATTTCAATATAATCTTCGATGCCGTCAAATTTTAAAGCATTATCAAACCGTCCCTTTATTTGGATTGGCGGAGTATTTATCGGCATTAAAACGCCAGTATTATTATTCACTTCGTCAGCAATTGTTCCAGCGCTTATATCATTTAATTTCCAATGCGCTTTTAAATGCGCGCTTTGGACACAAACGCCACTGTCAACAAAATCTTCTCCAGCATCTCCAGAACAGCCAAAAATACAAGTTCCACTTGGACAATCCGTGCTCGTACTATAACAGCTTAGCCCGTCTCTATCACCGCCGTCGCAATGCCAGCCCGCGTAACCAACGCAAGCCCAAGATAAGGGCAAGCCTTCTGGCGGTTGGCCACCGCAAACTCCACCGGGAAGACAGTTAGCGGTGCTCGTGCAAGCGGCGCCATTGTTGGTTCCTCCCAAACAAACTTGCTGGCAAGTTTCACCAAAACAAATCCAGCCAGCGTTCTCCGACCAACCCCAGCCTTTTAGTTTATCATAAGTCGTATCATATTTAACTCCATAAGTTCCGCCAGATAAGCCATAAGGACAATCCTGCAAATTCCCGCCCAGACAACAATTTTCAAAATCGCCATCGTTATCATAATCATTATAGCAATTCATAGAAATCCAACCGATATTTTCCGACCAGCCCCAGCCTCTTAAGTTGTCGCCGGAAGCGGCGTCTGCAGTTTGGATTTCTTTTTGCCAAAAAATTCCTAATTCAATTAGGGAAATAAATAAAATTCCCAGAGCAAAAAATGCGCCGGAAATTAAAAGTCTTTTTTTGATATTAAAACTCAAGGACATAAATTCCTTTCTATTTTTATTCCTTTTAACTTCCTAACAGGTCGGACCTGTTAGGAAGTTAAAAAATAAATTTCTTTTAAATTATTTTACGTGCATGACGCCGGTTTCTCCGCGACCGCGGTGACCAGGAACGTCACAGAAAAAAGTATAATCGCCTTTTTCAGGAGCATTGAAAGTAATGGCTCTGGTTTCTGCGCCAGCTACTCCAACAGCGACTCCTTGCAAACTCGCTCCGTCAAATTTAAAGACATGAGTTTTGTCTTCGGAAGTGACAGAAAGAGTGACGACTTCTCCGGCGTTCACAGTAAATTCGTTGGGAGAAAATCCAGTAGCGCTCACTGTTAATTTGACTGCTTCTTTCGGAACTTCACTTTCTTCTAAAGAGCGAGATTGTTTTGGCGCGTCAGGAGAACCAGGTAAAGCGGTATTGTCCGCCGGTTTTCCTTCCAGGGTTAAGACTTCCCCTTGTTCAGAAACGGGGCTGGCATCTGGAACGATTGTTTCCATTTGTCCTAAAACTTCTTCGCCCTGTTCAGGAATCACGCCTTCTTCTTCAGATCCTTCAGGAATCACGGTCTCTTCTCCAGGAACGGTCGTTTTAGGAGAACTTAACAAAATGATTCCCAAAATCACCAAAATGATTACCACAACGATAATCCAAATAGTGTTTTTTTTCATAAGACTTAATTTTTAAAAACTTATTAATTATTAATTATTAATTATTTTTTGAATGAATAACAACGTTGTTCTTAACAATATTTATTATATAAAAATATATAAATAATATCAATAGTATTATACTCTTTTTTTTTATTTTAGTAAACAATAAAAAAATAAATTAAAACCGAATATGTAAAATGCTGATATATTTTTACCGTGGGCGTAATGACGAGCTGGGTGCTTAGGTACTTGGGTAATTAGGAAAT
>CAZHDT010000026.1:2692-3907 GCA_964531505.1 uncultured Gammaproteobacteria bacterium | reverse complement strand
GATTGAGTAGATTTTTTAAGAAAAAGTTTGGGAGCTACTAAAAGTTTGGTGGCCGAGCCACCAAACTTTTAGGCTTTAATTTAATAGAAGTTTTGCGCATGGGATGTTCAAAAGGATTTTTTTCTGTTTTAATTACAAAGATAGATTAATGTGCAAATTATGAATATTCCTCATCCTTTAATTAAAATCGCCTGCTTAAAAATTAATCCTGGCTCTTGTTTTCTTGATTTTGGTTGTGGTTTAGGAAAAGATAGTATATTTATGGCAAAAAAGGGATTTAAAGTAACGGCTGTAGATAAAAATCAAAAAAAAATAGAAAAATTAAAGCAGACTATTTTTGACAAAAAATTAGGAAATAAAATAGAAGTTATTAATCAAGACATTGGGGATTTTATTATTGAAAAAGATAAATATTCATTAATCTCTTTATATAATGTTTTGCAATTTTTGCCCAAACGACATAGTTTTAAAATAATTGAACAGGTAAAAAATAGATTATTAAAACATGGCATCGTAGTAATATCTGCCTTTACTGACAATGACCCTTTATTTGAAAAAGAAAATAAAGAAAATAAAACTTTTTTTACACATCAAGAATTAAAAAAATTATTTGAAGATTTTAAAATAATTTTCTACAAAGAAAAAAGGATAACAGAAAAGGGACACATTGGATATCCTGAACCACATATTCATAATGTTGTGAGAATAATAGCTCAAAAAATTAAAAGTTAGAAATAAGTACTAAACACCTATAAAAATTTATGGATCTGGAATTTAAGGACTTATTGGGTGATATAAAAGATATAGGTTATTCATCTCATCAAGAGATTAGAAAAAAAATCAGAGAGTACTGGTCTAAAGAAAAAAATATTCAAAAAGTCATAGAAAATTTACTGAAATAAAAAATGACCAATTTTGGGACAAATTGACCTGCCTAAAACGGCGGACTAACGAAAAATTGCTCTGAAATGGTTTGTGAAAGCGGGTTTGCGAGTAACAATTTGTGGGGACAGTCCCCATTAAAAGTGGGGAGGTCTGATCTCCATAAAAAAACGGGCGTAAAAAGTCTGCTCGGAAACGCAGACTGGGAGCAGGCTGGGGAGGGCTAAAAGTTTGGTGGCTCAGCCACCAAACTTTTAGCTTCAGGTTCGTTCAGGTTCGACCTGAACGAGGCTGAACGAGGCTGAACGAACCTGGTTTTTGTTCTAACCAAAG
>CAZHDT010000026.1:0-2592 GCA_964531505.1 uncultured Gammaproteobacteria bacterium | reverse complement strand
TGGTTTTTTCCTGGGGTTTCTCCCAGGAAATGATCTGGGAAATCCCAGAAATTGCCACAGCCAAGTGGCCTCGGCAGATGGTTTTAACACCATCCGGCAAACTGTTTTACTCCTCTATGGGAGCAGACCAAAAAGTTTGGTTAACTAAACTCGACCTGAAACACCAAAAAATCGAATGGAGCAAAAAAGTATTTGGAGGATCCGGCCAAACCGGTCCAAAAGCATTAATTTGGTCAGAGTCTGAAAATTCTTTTTATCTCGGAGGCTCTGGTCTCTGGGATAATAAATGGCAAGGTTTCCTGGTAAAATTAGACTCGCTGGGAAATATTGTAAAAGAAATTTTTCTTGGTCAAGAATATGGAGAAAGTACCGTTAACGAAATGATTTTAAAAAACGATAAAATTTTCATTATTGGTCACGGCGGAAATGGAATAAGTTTCATTTGCTGCCTTTCCAATTCTTTCCAAGAAATCTGGAAAACAGAATTTCAAAACCAGGGATTTGAAAAAATTGTAAAATGTAAAACGGAGATCGTAATTTTTGGATATACCTTGCCCGAAGGACAAAATTATATCATGAAATTGGATCTGAGCGGTAATATAATTTGGAAAAAAAATTATAGCCCTATTTTACAAGTTTATGACGCCATACCCTCCAGTGAAGAGTTTCTGATAACAGGGAAAAGCCTTAGTGGCAGCGCTTTTCTAAAAAAGTTCGATTCCGAGGGGAATGTTATCTGGGAAAGAGAGTTTGATCTCCGACCAGGATTTGATTCCAAAGGATCATGTATTTTTGCTTTAAATGATGGATCTGGCGATTTAATTCTCGTCGGAAATATCACTGGCAATTGGACAGCCGAAACATTTGTATTTCGGATTGACTCTGAGGGATATGTCCAATGGGAAAGATATTTTCATCAAGGAGGAACTTCCACAGGAATATATAATCCAAAAACGGGAAATATTATTCTTGGGGGAGGAACTAATGAAAATATTCCCCAAATAATCGTCCTCTATCAAGATGTTACTCCAATAGATGAAGAAAAAAATTCTGTTCCAGCCGAGTTTCAGTTAGAACAGAACTACCCCAACCCATTTAACGTGGCAACCAACATCAGATTCCAGTTGACGAGAGAAGCCAATGTATCCGTGATTGTTTATAACATCCTTGGCAACAAGGTCAGAAATCTCGTCCAGAACGAGAGAAAGCAGACCGGTTACTACACTGTTAAGTGGAGTGGCGAAAACGACGCGGGGCAAATGTTGCCTTCCGGAACTTATCTGTATCACATTACAGCAAATTCATTCAGCGCCACAAAGAAGATGGTGTTGATGAAATGATAATTTTGAAACTTTTTTAAAAAAACGGGGGTGAAAAACCCTCATAACGGGGACGTCATTGACGTCCCTTTTCCTATTTGTCCCTGAGGAGGTTCAACCTGGTTTTGCCAGGTTGAACCTCAATTAATTTCGCAGAGGTCAGACCTGGTTATACCAGATCTGACCTCATATAATTTAACCCGCCGAAAATGGCGGGTTAGCTTCGCTAAGGTTTAGTCCATTCTTCAAAGGTTGCAGAATAACCCGGCTTCTTAGGAAGCATACACCAATAGCCTGCGCTCCAATTATAATCTTCCGTACAAAAGCTCGTATGCCAATAATAAGGATCACAATCTATACTTGCGGTTGAAAGAAGTTTATAACGATAATGATCAACATAATTAACGTCGCAAACTGGATCAGTGGCAGTATGCGTATCATTATACCAAATATCTGGATTCCAAGCAAATAAATTGCCGTTCCAGTCTATTTTTGCCGAATTCCAAAGCCAAAATTCGCTGTCAAATGCTCGAATTGTATTAGCGGCCAAAGTTCCATCCCGTGGATTTACTCCACAATTAGCATCTGACACGGGTACACAGAGATCTTCTCCCGTTATCTCTGGCAAAAATCCATAAGCGCCAGCAGCATAACTAGTATTATAAGTGCTAGTATCATTTACGCAAATACAAGCCCGACGACCAACCCCGGCATTTTCCGGATTATCTGATCCAAAGGGTCCAGAAACTATTTCTGACCCAGCGCGGACAATAGCGCCGCCACTTAAAGTCAAATGACCCCCTGGTTGTATTTCAACTTTATCTCCAAAAATTAAATAAGCATTTGGTCCAAGAGTAAGGTCGCCAGAAATAATAACACTTCCTGTTTCCGAACCTAAAACCTGAACTTGATTTTTAGCATAAGGCATAATTGTTCCAACAACCATGCTTTCAGTGATATTTAAATCTAAAGTTTTCGCATACATTCTAGTTTCATTAGCTTTTATTTCCGCTGAACTAATAACAGTACACTCTCCACTAACACAAATTGATCCATAAAGACAATTGTGCTGTAGGTTGTCACCATAATAAGCGCAGTAACCAGCACTACTAAGACAATCACCAGTAAAACAACCATTGGTGCCACAATTATTTAAAGGATCTAAATTCGCCGGTGTATAACTAACAGAAACATTCTCACAAGCCCCATTTTGGCAATATCGACAAGTTCCACAATCGGTATAGGGGTCAGTGCTATTGGTAACACTAACACA
>CAZHDT010000025.1:4652-8090 GCA_964531505.1 uncultured Gammaproteobacteria bacterium | reverse complement strand
TTGATAATAGTAGTTTTCCCAACCCCTGGTTCGCCAACTAAAATCGCCCCCTTTCCTCCCTCTAAAGTCCTAAAAATATTCTCTGTTTCTTTTTCCCTGTCAATACAAACTCCCAAATAACCTCCTCTTGCAGATTGAGTTATGTCCTGACTATAAGCATCAAGATTGGGCGTGGCAATGGCGGTGTAAGACCGATTAATTGGTCCTTTAGGCTTAAACTTAGCTTGACTGGTAAAATGATGTTCTTTATTCTGTAATTTTCGATAAACCTCAATCCAAATTGCCACATTTTTAATTTCATTTTCCGTAATTTCCAAATCATAAAAAATTTCTTTGACAGAATTTTCAAAAATAATAATAGCTTGCAAAATTTCCAAAGGTGTGATGGCTAAATTTCTCCTCTCTCCTGCTAAAGCATAGGCTTGTAAAAGTATTTCTTGAGTTTCTAAACTATAAGTTATATTTTTAAATTGATTGCTTTTAGAAATTTTGGATAAAATATTGGCTATTTTTTCCTGCAAATTTTTAAAATCAAGACCAAGTCGGCTAATAGCTAAAAGAACTTCCTGATTTTTTAAAGCGCCGGCGAAAAGATGGATTGGTTCTATTTGTTGATGATTTAATTTGTAAGCAGTTTTCCAAGATTTTTGAATTAATTTAACTGAATTTTTTGAAAAAGCTTCGGCGACATCTATTTTAAATCTTTTTAAAAAATGGTGGGCTAAATTCCAATTCTCCGGCTCAGTAGCTAAACGACTTGACCTGGGACTAATTCTTATTTTTTTTTGACGATTATTTTCAAAAAAATAAAACAAATAACAATCAATCAAAATTGAAAACCAAAAAATAAACATCAAATCTTTTTGATTGAACTTTAAGAATTTAATTTTATTTAAAAAAGTAAAAACAGCTGGTGAAAAATCAATTAAAGGAGAATTTATTGCAAAAACAATCAAGCAAATAATTCCCCAAAAACTAAAGACAAAAAATAAAATTCTTATTAAAATTATTAAAAAATTCTTTATCTTATAAACTAGAATTTCTTCTTTAGTAAAAATTCTATCTAAAAATAAAAGATAGCCCCCAAACCATCCATAAACCTCCCGATTCGAACAAACCGGGCATTTCTTTTTTTGTAATTGCCCCTTTCCTTGGCAATTGGGACAAATAATAAATTTGATAGGCATATTTTAAATATATTTTTTTAAAAACCACTTAAAACAAATATCTGCCAAACCGCTAAAATCGGCAAAGAAATCCAAACTATAAAAAACAACAGCTGGCCAACAACCCCTAAAATAAATAAAAAAAGGCGCCAGAACAAAAGAATTAAGCGCATAAAAAAACTGATGATGCGTCCAGACCAAGAAAATTCTCCAAACATTGGCTTAAAAAGATAAGTGAACATTATTTTTAAAGCCAAATTGTGAGCCAAATTTTTAATCCCTTTGATTAAATTAAAAAATCTTTCCTTTAAACCAATGGTATACCACCAAAAAGGAAAAATTATTAAACTAATCAAAGCTTCCAAAAATGTGTTTTTAATTAAGACTATTAAAAATGGCATATAAAAAATATTTATGCCGGGCTGGAAACAAAGTCTTTAACTTCTTTAAAATTATCCTTAACAACCATCTCCTTTTTAGAAAGATAAATGACTTGGCTGGTATTAATTATTAAGCTCTGTTGAAATAAATTACTTAAAAGACCTGTTTTAACAAAATATTGCTCAATTTTTCCAGTTTCGCAATTCATTTCCAAATCAATAATCCTACCCAAATATCTTTTACTTTGAGTATAAACCGGTAAATTAATAATTTCTTTTAAATTCATAAAGCTATTAAAAAGCCAATAATTTTATGAATGATTGATTTTTTTAGAATAATTAAAAATAATTTTTTGTTCGCCAATGCTAAATAAAAGACTAACTAACCAATAAAGCATTAAACCGCTGGGCATAGTAAAACCGATAAAAAATGTCAAAATCGGCATCATAAATTTCATTTGCTTATTCATCATTGCCATCATATTTTCATCTTTAGCTCCCTTTTCTGAAATAACTTTTTTATCTACTTGTTTCGTATTTAAAGCCTGCATTTGCCAATATTGTAAAACCGCGGTAATAAAAGCTAAAAAAGGGCTTGCCTGTGATAAATTTAAAAAACCAAAAGCGGTAATATTTAAAATTCCCGGATTGAATAAAAAGGAATAAATTGGAAGAGAGGCGTCTGTCAGTCCAACCCTAAAAACTTGAAAGACTACAATTAAAACTGGCAGTTGAATTAATAGGGGTAAACAGGAGGAAAAGGGACTTACTTTATGCTCTTTATAAAGACTTAGCATTGCTTGGGCTTGCTTTTCTTTTTGATTTGCATATTTCTCTTTAATTTCATTTAACTTTGGCTGTAATTCTTTAAAAGATTTTTGAGCTTTTACTGATTGTAAAGAAAATGGTAAAAGAATTATTTTAATAACTAATGTTAATAAAATAATTGCTATTCCCAAATCATGACCAGGGATGACATTATAGAAAAAAACCAAAATATTCAACAATGGTTGATAAAGAATTACTTTAAAAAATCCGATCATAATTTTATTTTAACGTAGCCCTAATTTTTTATTTAAATAAAAATATTTACGGCTTATCCCAACCCCCCTTTGACCAAGGATGGCAACGGAGAATTCGGCCAATTGATTTAACCCCTCCCTTTAAAAGACCGTATTTTTCAATCGCTTGATAAGCATATTCGGAACATGTGGGTCGAAATTTACAAGCTCCTGGCCAAGGATGAATAAAGGAAAAAAAACCATGGTCAGGAGAAAAAGTCTTCTGATAAAAACGAATGAATTTAAGAACTAGCCACCTAAGCCAATAAAAGATTTGAATCATTTTTTATCTTCTTTCAATAAAAAATTTTTTAGAAGTTCGAATATTTTTTGTTCAATTTGATGATAATTTAATTCTTTTATTTTATCTTTTGTCAAAATCATAAAATCGTAACCCGGGGAAATGAGGGACAAATTGAGTCTTAAAATTTCCCTTATTTTTCTTTTAATTTTATTGCGAGCAGTGGCTTTTTTATCAACTTTAAGAGAAACAATGATTCCAAAACGAGAATAAGGCAAATTATTTTTAACCGATTTCAAAATCATCTCTTTGCTAAAAGATGCCTTTCCTGTTTTAGCTAAACGATAAAAATCATTATTTTTAATTAAACGATTCTTTTGAGGAAGCATTTAATATCTTAAACAGTTAATTTTTTTCTGTTTTTTGCTCTTCTGCTTTTTAATACCTTTTGTCCCGCTTTAGTGCTCATTCGACTAAAAAAACCATGGACTCTTGCTCTTTTTCTTTTTTTCGGTTGATAAGTTCTTTTGGGCATAAAATATTTTGATTTTAATTCTATAATAAAATATTAAGATTAATTAATATTAGCA
>CAZHDT010000025.1:0-4552 GCA_964531505.1 uncultured Gammaproteobacteria bacterium | reverse complement strand
TGGTGGGTGGCAATTGGAATAATTACTTCCTTTTGCAGACCATATTTTTCTCCTAAATCTTTACCAATTTCCGGGTGAGTTCCTTGAACTTCAAAATCAACCGCTTTGCCAATATCATGAAGTAATCCTGCCTTCTTCGAAATTGGAACATTTGCTCCAAGCTCCTCGGCTAACATGGCTGACAAATGAGCAACTTCAATTGAATGAATTAAAACATTTTGCCCATAACTAGTTCGATATTTAAGCCTTCCTAATAATTGAGTTAATTTGGGGTCTAAACTTGGAATGCCTACTTGATATAGCGCTTCTTCTCCTGATTTTCTAATTTCTTTTGCTAATTCCTTTTTTGTTTCCTCAACAATTCTTTCAATCCGCGCTGGTTGAATTCGACCGTCCGTAATCAATTTTTCTAAAACTAATTTTGCCAATTGACGACGAATAGGATTAAAAGCGGAAACAAAAACCACTTCCGGCGTATCATCAACCACTATTTCCGCGCCAGTAAGTTGTTCCACTACTTTAATATTTCTGCCCTCCCGACCAATAATTCTTCCCTTTATCTCATCAGAGGGAAGGCTAACTGAAGCGGTTGTGGTTTCCGCTGTATGGGCTGAAGCATATCTTTCAATGACTCCCGTCATTAGCTCTTTTGCCCTTTTCTCAATTTCCTCTGAACCGTATTCTTCCATTTTTCTAATTCTTTCTAAAATATCATCTTTCATTTTTCTTTCCAAACTTTCCAACAATATCTTCCTTGCCTCTTCTCTTGTTAACCCAGAAATTCTTTCTAATTCCTGTTTTGCTTCATCATAAAGTTTTTTAATTTTTTCTTTAGCTTCTTCAAGACGATTTGCTTTATTGTCTAAATCCTTTCTTTGAGATTCTAATTCGAGAATCTTTTTTTCGAAAATATTTTGTCTACCCTCTAGCCGTTCTTCTGATTTTTTCAATTCTCTTCTTCTTTCAGTTTCCTCTCTCTTGGCCCGATCAATAATTGCCAATGACTCTTCTCTGGCTTTTAAAAAAAGTTCTTGTTGCCTCACTTTAGCTTTAGCTAAAATATCTTTAGCTTTACTTTCTGCTGAACCGGCAATTCTTTTACTTATCAACCAACGAATAAAAAAACCGGCCAAAACACCAATAATAAAACCAATAATAATGTAAATGTAATTCAACATATTTTTTTGTTAATGAAATAAATAAAAAACCAAAATATCTTTGGCTTTTAAAGGAAAACATCAAATTAAATAAGAGAATAAAGCTATTTTGTGATAATTTTGTCAATTAAGCCGTATTTTCTTGCTTCAACGGCGGTCATATAAAAATCCCGATCTGTATCCTGTTCAATTTTTTTTAATGGTTGTTTGGTATGTTTTGACAAAATTTTATTAAGCTGATCTCTCACTTTCAAAATATGTTCTGCTCTGATCTTAATATCAGCTGCTGGGCCCTCTGTTCCTCCAATTACTTGATGAAGCATTATTTCAGAATTGGGCAAAGCTAAACGCTTTCCTTCTGCTCCGGAAGAGAGAAGAACTGCGCCCATAGAAGCAGCCGAACCAAGACAAATAGTCATTACATCAGGTTCAACATATTGCATTGTATCATAAATCGCCATTCCTGCTGATACAGACCCCCCTAAACTATTGATGTAGATTTTAATATCTTTGTTCTTGTCTTCGCTCGCCAAGAATAAAAGTTGAGCAATAATAACATTAGCTACATCATCAGTAATGGTATCACCTAAAAAAATGATTCTTTCCTTTAAAAGTCGAGAATATATATCATAAACTCGTTCTCCATGAGTAGATTTTTCTATAACTGTTGGAACGAGACGCATATATATTTTTAATTAAATTTAAAATAATAAATTAAATAATGTTTAATAGTTACTTAAGTATAGCAAAAGATAAAAGCTTGTCAATTTAATCCTGCGATGAAATTTTATCCAACACTTTTTCAATCTTTTTTGCCTTCTCCTCCGTTTTATCTAAAACGAATTTAAGTTTTGGAAAAGGTTTTAAATTTCTAATTCTTTTTCCTAATAAACCCTTAAAATAAGAAGATTTTTTAATTAATTCTCCTAAAATTTGAGTTGAATTTTCATATGGAAAAATACTTACCCATATTTTTGATTCAAATAAATCCTGGGTTGTTTCTACCTGGGTGATAGTTGTTAAAGAATTGTCAGGCATTTCTATTTCCCGAATAAAAATATTACTTAATTCTCTTTTAATTAGTTCATTTATTTTTACCATTCTTTCTAAACCCATAATCTTAATTTAATATCTAATAATATAATCGAAAAGTTGAATCAAAGCCCCAATTCCTGGGGAATCTTTTGCATCGCCTGTAAACTAATTTCAATAAATTTTTCCAAAGATAAATCTAATTCTTTGCAAGTGGCAATTGTTTCTCTTTTTGCCCCTTGGGCAAATCCTTTAGTTTTATAACGATTTAAAACATTTTCTTTTGTTAAGTCAGAAATCTTTTTATTTGGCAAAACTAAAGTCGAGGCGACAATCAAACCAGTAATCGGATCTGAACAAAAAAGAGCCTTAGCCATTTGACTCTCTCTGGGAAGGCCGTGAATCTCATTGTGGGCTTGAATTGCTTCAATAATATCTAAATCCAATCCAAATTCTTTTAACATTTCTCCACCGATTAAACTATGCTTTTCGGGAAAATCCTTGGTTTTTTCATAGTCAATATCGTGCAAAAGTCCTGCCAAAGACCACTTTTCCTTATCTTGACCGAAATAATCGGCCAACTCAATCATCACCGCCTCTACGGCTAAACAATGTTTAATTAAATTGCTATTGATTATTTTTTCTTTAACTAATATTAAAGCCTGATTTCTATCCATTATAATAATTTAAAGTTATTAATAATTAAATTAAATTTATATCCCAAATAATCAGCCGCCTTACGACAGTAAATCATTCTTTCAGTAAAAATTTCAAAATATTCCATAATTGGAACTATTTGAACATCTATTTTAAGGGAAAGGGTAATGTTTTTTTTAATTTTATCCACTTTAATTTCTGATTTAGTGGTCGCAAAGTTGACCCGATCATGAATATCCATTTTACTTTTTTGAGAAAGCCTAACATCTGTCCTAGAGCGATGAACATCAGATTTATCTGCCAATACCACCACTGCAGAAATCGGACTGGTTAATTTCATATTATATTTATCATGATTAGAAATTGCCTGCATAATCCAAGCAATTTCTCTAGCGGAAAAACTGAATTGTTTGTTAAGTAAAGAAGACCCGACTTGATTAGAAAAAATCTGGTGAAATAAAAGAGCGCCCCAATAATGATGGCGAGAGCGCCCCAAAAAATTCCCCATATCATGACAAAAGCCAGCTATGGCAGCTAATTCCGCTCCTCGTTCGCTTAAACCAACCTCTTTTGATATTTTCTGCGATCTTTGAGACACTAAATTAGAGTGGCGCAAGCCATGTTCTGTATAGCCAAGCGCTTTGACTGATAATTCACTTTGTTCAATAAATTCTAAAATTTGAGGATGTTCTTTAATGTCTTTTAATAACAACATAAAAATAAGATTAAATTTTTAATTTTTCTTTTAATTTCGGCAAATCAAATCCAAGAATCATTTCCCCGTCTATTTCCGTGGCTGGCACTGCCATTTGACCGGTCTTTTTAATATATTCCTCGATTAATTCTTGATTTTCACTTAAATCAATTTCTTCAAACTCAACATTATTTTCCTTTAAAAAATCTTTTAATTGATGGCAATAACCGCAGGCCGGGGAAGTATAAACTTTTATTTTCATATAATTATTTTTATTCAATTAAATTAACGAGCCAAATCACATAAAATCTGACTGGCGGAAACTATTATGATATTATCCTTTTATATTTTCATCAATAATAATTTCTCTGCTTGGAATTTTTTTAACAAGTTCTTGAGTAAATGCATAAACTTCCTCCCCTTTCTGTTCACTGGTAATAAAATATTTGCCTCTTTTATCTCCTGGATTTTTTTGTATTTTTAAACCAAAAAAACCTATTTCGTGATTGCCGTGGTTTAAATTTATTAAACCGCTCTCTATGGCGTTCATAATTCTTAAAGTCCTACTTTCTGCTAACTCCAAATCAGAAAATTTTTGCTCTTCAAAATTCATATTTCTATTTTATCACTTGCCTATTTTTTGTCAAAATATTTTTTATGCTAAAAACAAAATAGCCCCGAGGAGAATCGCCCCGAGATGAACTCGGGGCGTCAGGTCGGATGACCTGATGAACTCCTGTTACCAGGATGCCCGCCAGAGGCAGCCTGTCCGCCTACTGGCGGAGGTCCGCCTTCGGCGGAAAAACCTAATATTTACATTAAAAAAAACAAAATAGCCCCGAGGAGAATCGCCCCGAGATGAACTCGGGGCGTCAGGTCGGATGACCTGATGAACTCCTGTTACCAGGATGCCCGCCAGAGGCAGCCTGTCCGCCTACTGGCGGAGGTCCGCCTTCGGCGGAAAAACCTAATATTTACATTAAAAAAAACAAAATAGCCCCGAGGAGAATCG
>CAZHDT010000024.1:0-8111 GCA_964531505.1 uncultured Gammaproteobacteria bacterium | reverse complement strand
CGGACTTTCGGGTATTGCCGGCTTCCTTGGCGTGACGGGCAGTGAGTACAAAACCCGAGAACGTATTCACCGTACCATAGCTGATATACGGTTACTAGCGATTCCAGCTTCATGAGGTCGAGTTTCAGACCTCAATCCGAACTGAGACCGGCTTTGATGGGATTGGCTCCACCTTACGGTTTAGCGACCCTTTGTACCGGCCATTGTATCATGTGTGTTGCCCAAGGCGTAAGGGCCATGCTGATTTGACGTCGTCCCCACCTTCCTCCAGTTCATCACTGGCAGTCTTCTTAGAGTGCCCAACTTAATGATGGCAACTAAGAATAGGGGTTGCGCTCGTTTTCCGACTTAACGGTACACTTCACAGCACGAGCTGACGACAACCATGCAGCACCTGTGTTAGGTTCCCCGAAGGGTCAGCCAACCTTTCGGTCAGCTTACGTCCTATCATGTCAAGCCTTGGTGAGGTTCCTCGTGTATCATCGAATTAAACCACATGATCCACCGCTTGTGCGGGTTCCCGTCTATTCCTTTGAGTTTTAACCTTGCGGTCGTACTTCCCAGGCGGGATGCTTAACGCGTTAGCTTTTTTATAACGACACTGAAAGGGTCGACACTTCCAATGTCCAGCATCCATCGTTTACGGCGTGGAATACCGGGGTATCTAATCCCGTTCTCTCCCCACGCTTTCGTATCTCAGCGTCAGGACCGTCCTAGCAAGCTGCCTTCGCTTTCGGTGTTCCCGCTGATATTAACGGATTTAACCCCTACACCAGCAGTTCCGCTTGCCCCTTCCGGCCTCTAGTTTAATAGTTTTCTTGGCGATCTCAATGTTAAGCAAAGAGCTTTAACCAAGAACTTAGTAAACCGCCTACATACGCTTTACGCCCAGTAAATCCGGATAACGCTTGCCGCCTTCGTCTTACCGCAGCTGCTGGCACGAAGTTAGCGGCGGCTTATTCCTGGGGTACCCTCAGAAAACTTGTTCCCCCAGAAAAGCAGTTTACACTCCGAAAAGATTCATCCTGCACGCGGCGTCGCTCCTTCAGCCTTTCGGCCATTGAGGAAGATTCTCGACTGCAGTCCCCCGTAGGAGATTGAGCAGTGTCTCAGTCTCAATGAGGCGGGTCATGCTCTCACACCCGCTACCCGTCATAGGCTTGGTAGGCCATTACCCCACCAACAACCTGATAGGACATAAGCTCCTCGAAAAGCGCGATTACTCGCTTTAATTTTCCAATTTGCATTGAAATATCACATGGAATATTAGCTCCGATTTCTCGGAGTTATGTTCCACTTTTCGGCAGATTACTAATGTGTTACTCTCCCGTCTGCCACTAACCCCTGAAGGGGTTCGTTCGACTTGCATGCCTTAGACACGCCGCCAGCGTTCATCCTGAGCCAGGATCAAACTCTCTTAAAAGTTTTCAAGTTGCACTTAACAGAAATTTCCAGTTGCTAATTTAATTAGCCAGGATCTCCGCCAGAGGCGGATCAGCCTTTGGCTGAAAACTCTCTTAAAAGAGAAATTTGAATAATAAATAAAAGAAATAGACTAACTTATAAATTCTCTATCTTTGAAAGGCTCTTTTTAAAGATCTTTTTTCTTAAAATTCTTTTGCTTCCATTCTTTTATCTGAGCGTGATTTCCTGAAAGCAATACCTTTGGAACTTTAAGTTTTTTTATTCTATCAGATTTCTCTTTAAATGTAAAGACTTCTGGCCTAGTATATTGCGGATATTCAAAATCTTTTGCTAAACCGAAACTTTCTTCTTTTAATGATTCTTTATTAATTACTCCTTTGATTAATCTAGTTGTGGCATCAACAATGGACATGGCGGGCAATTCCCCACCGGTAAGAATATATGGCCCAATGGAAATCTTTTCATCAATAAATTTTTCTATCCGACAATCAAATCCTTCATAATGGCCACAGATTAAAATTATTTTATCTTGCTTGGAAAAACTTTCTGCTATCCTTTGGTTAAATTGTTTTCCATCTGGAGTTAAAAGAATAATTTTTTGCTTAAAGATTTTTTTCTTTTTTAAAAATTGAATCGCTTTATAAAGCGGTTCTATTTTAAATATCATTCCCGGCCCGCCGCCATACGGCTTATCATCAATCGTCTGATGTTTATCTTTAGCCCATTTTCTCAAATTATAAATTTTTATTTTAATAATCTTTTTATCCTGGGCTCTTTTAATGATTGAGGTTTTAAAATACGATTCAAAAGCTTCTGGGAAAATTGTCAGAATATCAAATCGCATATTACATTTTAATTTATTATTTTTTAAAACCGTTTTAAAAAATTTGAAGTGAAAATCGCTATCCCAAAAGATAGCGATTTTCACTACCCCTAAAACGGGTTTAAAAAACTATAATTTCAGCTCTTCATCGTCAATATTTACTCTAGGTGGTGTGGGGGAAGAAGAAGTAGTAGATCTTGATCCTCCAATCGGTTCTTCAATTTTAAGATTAACCCGAGCGTTATTTTTTAAACCAACGATACGTAAAAGAGTCCTAATGGCGCGAGCGGTTGAACCTTCACGACCAATCACTTGACCCATGTCTTCAGAACTAATTCTTAAGGAAAGAAGGACGCCCATTTCGTCAACCTTTCGATCGACTACCACATCTTTGGGATTACTAACAAGAGCTTTAATAATATTTTCCAAAAATTCTTGATCTTGGTGTTTTTCTGTCATATGCTTTTGTCTAAATCTTATTATCTATAACTTTCCAGTCCCACGACCTTTCCTAAAAGAAATTTATGATTTATTCGAGACTGGCCTATAGTCTAGATGTTTATAAAATAACAAAAAATATTTTTTTGTCAAGTTTAAAAACAATTTTAAAAAATTTTAATTGATTTCACTTTTTACTTCTCCCGCTTCTTTCTTTTCTTTGGCTACCCGAGGCTCCTCTTCTATCTCTTTTTTCTTTTCCAATTTTTGATTAGCCGCCAAGGCAGTTGCCTTTTCCTTTTGAATTTTTTTCTTTTTTTGACTTATTTTAAAAACATTAATTTTTTCGCCCTTAATAATACCCTGACTAATTAAAAGATTATTAACCGAATCAGTTGGCTTTGCGCCTTGAGAAATCCAATAATTTATTCTTTCTGACTTAAAAGAAGATTTTTTTGTTAAAGGATTATAATAACCTAAATCTTCTAAAAAATCACCCATTGGATCTTTGGCTTGTTCCAAAATTATCAGCCTAAAAAATGGTTGATTCTTTTTTCCTTTTCTACTTAATTTTATTTTTAGCATAAGATGATGTTAACATATTTTTCTAAATTAGGCAATACTACTCCCAATTATAAGATAAATATTAAATAAAGCTTTTTTTCTTAAACTTCTTTTTGTTTTTTAATTTCTTGATAAACATCTAATTTATCTCCTATTTCTATTTTTGCTTTACCAATAAATTTCAACCCACACTCTGTTCCAACTCTAACCTCATTAATATCTTTTTTTTCAATTTGTAATTGTCCGATTCTACCCTCTCCCGTCAATTCCATTTCTTTTTGATTATCTTTTTTTAAGTCACTCCAAACCCTAACAACTGCATTTTTTATTACTTTGCCCTCAATCACCTTTCCTCCCAAAATAGTTTCTTTTCCGTTTTGTTGAAAAATCTTCAAAACTTCGATTCGCCCGATCTTTTCTTCAAATATTTCCAAAGAAAGCATTGTGTTAATTTCTATTCTTAAATCTTCCACTAAATCATAAATGATATAATAAATCTTTATTTTTAATTCAAGATCGTGAGCCAATTGTTGAACTGAACTGTTTATCTTCGTGCCAAAACCAACCAACCAAGCATTGGTAGTTTTAGCTAGATCAACATCAGATTCAGTCAAATCACCTAAACCCTTTTTAATAATTTTTATTTTGACTTCATCATTTTTTAAAGGACTCAAAGATTCTTCAATTGCCCCCAAAGAACCAATTACGTCTGCCCTAATAATTAAATTAATATTTTTTTCTTTAAGATTATTCTCTTTTTCTAAAGAAGTATAATTTTGATTGAATGCTTCAGAAGAAGAAAAACTCATTTGTTTAACTCGTTTTTTAAATTCTCGGCTATCCTCCACCACCTCTATTAAATCTCCTGCTTGAGGCAATTCTTTCAAACCAAAAATTTGAATTGGTAAGGAAGCGGGAACCTGTTTTGTTTCGATTCCTAATTGACTCTTAAGCGATCTAACCCTTCCATATGAATCACCGGCGATTATCCTATCTCCTTGTTTTAAAACACCATTATAAATAATCGCGCTGGCTACTGGACCATAGCCCAAGTCAAGGTGGGACTCAATTACCGCGCCGATTAAACTTCCCTTTGGATTGGTAATTAAACTTCCTTTCTCCATATCTGCTATTAAATTGATCGTTTCTAGAAGATCATCTATTCCTTTTTTTGTCTTAGCTGAAACTTGAACACAAATGGTTTTTCCCCCCCATTCCTCTGGTGTTAAATTAATCTCTGACAATTCTTTTTTGACTCGTTCCGGATCCGCTCCCGGCTTATCTATTTTATTAATCGCGATAATAAATGGTATATTTTCTTGTTGAATAACCTTAATTGACTCCATGGTCTGCGGTTGAATGCCGTCATCAGCCGCCACAACTAAAATTGCCAAATCAGCAATTTCTCCACCTCGGGCGCGCATCGCCTTAAAAGCTTCATGTCCCGGTGTATCAATAAAAGTTATAAAATGGTTGTTTTTTTCAACCTGATAAGCTCCAATATGTTGAGTAATACCTCCTTTTTCATGGGAAACAATTTGGCTTTCTCTAATTGCGTCCAAAATCGAACTCTTACCATGATCAACGTGTCCCATTACCACCACTACTGGCGCTCGGGTTAATAATTCCTTTTTTTGTTCCGAATTTAAATCAAATATTTCTTTAGTCAAAACTTCTTTCAACTTTTCTTTTAAAGAAATAGAGGATTTTTTTTCTTCTTCTTCTCCCAGTTTTGGCTTAAATCCAAGATTTTCTGCGATAATCGCCGCCACTTCATAATCTAAATTTTCATTAACGTTAGCCAAAACTCCATTTTTTATCAATTCGTTCATTACTTTTCTAATTGAAAAACCCATTTTTTCTGCCAAACGATAAGTCTGAATTTTAGGCGGGAGAATTATCTCATTACTAGTCTCTATTTTTTCTTCTTCAACTTCTGTTCGAGCCATCTTTTCTTTAATTTTAAACAACATTTCTTCTTTTTTGGTTTTTTCTTGCCATAGAGAAATTACTTTTTCCGCTTGTTTATCGGGAATTTGAATCGCTCTTTGACCAATGTGAAAACCCAACTTCGGCAATTCTTGCTTAAGCGCATTGGGAGTAACTTTTAATTTCCTAGCTAATTCTGTAATATTCATAAATAATTTGTTCAAATTATCAACGTAACACTAATCAATTATTTAATAATACGACGCTGTTATTATTCTGTTTTGGGCTCTATGGAGTCTAATTCAGATGTCTCTTTTCCAACCAACCAGACTTCGGACCAGGGACGATAATGACTTTTCCAAATGTCTTCTCTGACTATTCCATTTGAAAAAGTTATTTTATTTTTAAAAATGGCGTCAGCGCCGGCATGAGCTGATTCAATTTTTCTCTTTTCTCCAGGAGATAAATCAGTTGTTTCAATAAAACGTGGCAATCCCGAAGAGACAATATTATATATTTCCGGAATTCCCGTTTCCACCTTTCTCCTATCAGATGTTCCATAAAATTTAAAAATTAAATTATTTTCTTCTATTTCTCCTTGTAGTAGAAGATGGTTTCCTGTATCGTTGATAAATCTTAAGTCTGGATGGGGTTGGTAAATTGTTGCATCTGTTCCCGCTGGTTCGTAATATGAAACCCGATAGGAATGAGGGGATCTTTCAGTAATTGGCAAGCCGGCATTTAAAACCAATCGAAAAACTGTGGTCCCAATTTGGCACAATCCACCACCATATTCAGGAACCGTGCGATCACCCTTAATAACCAATTCTGGTAAAAAGCCCGCCTTCTCATCAACCGGACCAATCGCCTCAATTAATGAAAATTCCTCGTCTGGCTTAATAAGTAATCCATGAAGTTTTTCCATCCCCACTTTAATATTCTCTCGTCGATTTTTGGGACTACCGGCAAAATTTGAAACTCCTCGGGCCACTAATTCTTTAATACCCAGACTATTAATGTCTTCGGGCAAAGATTCCGGTTCAATCTTATCAATTATTAATGGAATCTCTTTTTTGTTTCTCAAAATTGACTGAGCAATTAAATCCGCAGTTTTTTCCCGATTAAGAACTAAACCATTTTCTCCGGCCTGAAATTCAATTACCCGTCCAATTCCCATTTTTAATTTTGGTTTAATGGGATTCACGTCAACTTCCTTTGATATTTCTTTTAAGAATTCTATAATTAATTTTTGCTTAAATGCCGGATTTATTTGATTGAATTCATCTTTTTCAAAATTAAACCAAGAAATTATTTGGCTGGGAAATATTTCCCATTTTTTTTCCATAAAATTTATTAGATAGGGGGATTCGGCAATAATTTGTTCCACCTTGGGAAAAACCCTTTCTAATTCTTCTTTTTTTATTTCCGGATTTTTAAAAATCACTGGAATCTCAATTTCTTTATTATCAAAATTTTGCAATTGTTTTTTTAAAATTTCTCCAGCCGCCTGATAATCTAAAATAAAGCCACTTTTTCCATCCACTAATTGCAATTTTTCTTTAACCATTTTAAAACCCGCATCCTGAGGTAGCAGCTCCATCTCTCCAAAATTTTTTTCCAAAATTTGAATAAATTCCTCTTGCCCAATTTCTACTACTAAATTTATCTTCTTGTTTTTAAAAAAACTTTCAATTAAACTCCTCCCTCTTTTAAATAAATTTTCCTCTCGCCCGATTTGAAAAGCATTATTGATTGTTTTTTGGATGTCAAAATACACTAACTGCCGACTTAAATCCGGATCTGTTAAGGCAATTGACTCTGTTTTTAATATTATTTCTTTTTCCCCCAATTCAGTTTTTGCTTTAAAGACAAATCCTTGTTTTTCTATTTTCTTTATTAAAAGCCTAATTAAAAATTCTGCTTCCTCAACTTTTAAACCTCCGATTGCAATATTTTCTCCAACATAAATTCGAGAGTAAATTTCTTTCTCGTAGAATTTTCTAAAAGCGAATAAAAAGCCTTCAAAAAAAATTAAAACTATTAAAAAATAAAAAATAATTCTTTTAAACATTTATTTCCCGATTTCTATTTGAGTATTTTTTTCTTTTGCTTTTGGTAAAACAATAATTAGAAGTCCATTTTTAAAATTCGCTTTTACGTCCTCTGGTTTAACTGGGTAGGGCAAAATCAGGGTGCGAGAAAAATTTCCCCAAAAACATTCTTGATAATAATATTCTCGCAAATTATGGTCTTTATCTTTTTCTCTTTTTCCTTTTATAACAATTAAATCTGGTTCTATGGTAATGTCAATGTTTCCCGGATTAACTCCGGCAATCGTAGATTCAATAATTAAATTATCCTCCTTTTCATAAAGGTCAATTACCAATTGCCCTTGGCTGGCATCAGATAACCATTCTTCTTGAATTAATTCTTCTCTTAATTTTAACCTATCTTTTTCTTTAAGATTCTTTTGACGGTAAGAAATATTAACTTCTTGTCCTGTTTTGTCTAAAACATCTTTTTCTAGCCCAGAAATTTTTGCCCAAAAATTTTTAGCCATATTTTTAAATTTTTTAAAACATTTAATACCCTTCCGACCTCATAGTGGCTACTTGTGCCCCTCCTTTAAAATTCCTAGAATAAGCATAAAATTTCGAAATTTCGTCACCATTAAAACTAAAAACCTTAATCTCTGGTTCAAATTCTTTAATTGGAGAAGTAATAATTTCAACTTTCCCGTCGTGATTGAAATCAGCAACCGCAACCTTAGCTCCATAATAAAATTCCTTCTTATAAGCCAAAAACTGTAATCTCAATAAAAGAAATTCTGAATCAAAAACCCTAATATAAGAAGATGCTCCTGAACCGACCGCGGCAATAATTTCATCCTTTCCATCTCCGTCTACGTCTCCCGCCGCCACCTGCACCCCAC
>CAZHDT010000023.1:0-9111 GCA_964531505.1 uncultured Gammaproteobacteria bacterium | reverse complement strand
GAGGGATTCGAACCCCCGACCTGCTGGATGTAAACCAGACGCGCTACCACTGCGCCAAGTGCCCCAATAAAATAAAATATTACCAACTAAACGATCAAAGATAAATCTTCATTAATTACCATCGGCGACATTCCCAAAATTTCTTCTTTATAAGATATTTCTGGAATGGGGTGAAAAAGAAAAATCTTTTTGTTACAATAAAACGCTATTCCTATTTCTAAAAAAGTATTGCCGCCAATATAATTAAGGATGCCATTTTTGTCATTATTTAAAACCAAAATTGCATCTGCCCATTTTACTTTTTTAAAATGGTCCTTTATTGCCTGTTCTTTTCTGTCCCAAATCCATTTTATCGTTTCATCGCTTTTTTTTCTTATACTGTAAAACTCTTTAACCGACATTTTTTCTCCACTTCCGTCGATAATTTCTAAAGGAGGTATTTCAACCTCATGTCCTAGATTCTCTAATTTATTTTTTAATATTTGCATTTCATCGATAAATGCAATGCTTCCGCAAATTGTGATTTTCATGGTTAAATTATATTTAATTTTTTAAACCATTCATACCAAACTGGTTCTATTCCTGGAGAATTTTCCCAGTCGCCTTGTTGAATATCTCCACTGAGATATTTTTCTGTTTTAATACTAAGTAAAAGTAAATCCGACTTTGAATAAAAACCCGCTTGTTTTGTCTCATCTTCACTTCTCTTAATATCGCCAGTCGCCTCAATTTCAAAAATTTTCCAATAGTGCCAAGTCCCGTTTTCGCGACGACAAGGATTATTTTTTCGACCCTCAATCAAAAGTTTAAAATCTTTTGTTTTTAATCCAACCTCTTCCTCTAATTCTCTTTTTGCTGATTCCTCAAAAAAATCATCTCCGTCAATATGTCCGGCTGGGGGCGCGAATCCAAATGGCGGCTTTTTCCGTTCTATAAGCAAAATCTTATTATCCCTCCACACTAACATTCCTACGCTTTTATGATCGCAAATTTTAGGCATAATCAATTTATTAATTTATAATATGCGAATTTAAAAAATTTTTCATTAAGAGAATAAAAATATTTTTAATTTAATAAATTTTTTCCTAAAATATTCATCATTTCCCCTATTACTTCAAGCGGAATTCCTTTTATAAAATTATTATAACTCCCCTCGATTCGCTTTACAAACGTTGAACTATAATTTCCCAGCGGATCATATCCCAAGGCATAAGTATTAAAAAATTTATCTTGATCTAAATAAAATTCAATTTCTTTCTCTAATAAATCTCGTAGGAAAACTTCTGTTTTCACTACTCTTGAAACCGTTTCTCTGTTAATAGTATTTATAATATGAACCCCTGTATAAAATTGATGATTATTGCCAGACAAAATGGTTAATCTTTGAAACGCCTCTTCCTTTGATTTCGGTTTTTCAAGAATTTTATTACCATAATATCCAACAGAATCCATTCCTATTACAATCGCATCTTTATAATTTTGAGCAACCGCTTCTGCTTTTAATTTTGATAATTCTTTGACTAATTCTTCTGGTTTATCGCGATTTATTTTTGATTCATCTACGTTACTCCCTTCTAAAATAAAATCGACGCCTAAGGATTTGAAGGCCTCTTTTCTAGATGGAGATGTTGTTGCTAAAATTATTTTAGTCATATTAAAAACTTTTAGCCATTTTAAAAAATTTTTTTACCTTATCAATATCTTTTTCGTGACTATTAATTTTATCTGTTTTTGTTGTATTTTGTAAAATATTCATCAATTTCATCTCTTAATTCAATACCTACTCTCTCAAAACAATCAAGTAAATCCTTATAAGTATTGTTACCTCCAAGAAAATCCCAAAATTCATCAGCAACTTTAAGCTCATTTTCTAAATTAAGCATTCCTCACATCGTCCAGCGAGTATATGGTTCTGGTTCGTACGGGTTATATGGAATAGCTATAAATGTATTTATTTCCGCATTTGGTTTTGCTGTCTTTATGTCAAAAAGATAACAAGTGCCTTCATTTGATTCAAACATTAAATCTACCCTTATCAACCATTTAATTAGAATAATTTTTTGATTTTCTTAATAGTTAATTCAGAAAAATACACACCATCATCTTTCAGAACCCTACTAAAAGATTCCCAAATAGGACCAATTGAATCTATAAGCACACCGTCCATATCAAAAATAATTGCTTTCAACATAAAAAATTAAAAAATTACCAAATATATAAATTCGATTCTTATAATTGAGCATAACCCTCGTTATACGAGGGTAGGGAGCGATAACGACGAAAGCGCAGCGTCCCTTTGAGTTCCAAATGTGCGCGCTATTCCACTATTTTTGTTTCCCCGTCAACAACTAATAATGCTTGTTCGTCAGTTAAAGGTACAACTTCATATTGTGACTTTTTCTTAAAATCATCAATGATTGTCTTTTCTTCATCTTTATAATGAGGGGAAACAATAACATCAGTTAAATTTAATCCAGTTAAATCAGTTAAATTAACATCATTCTCGTCAAAGGGGCTTGCAATATTAATATTTGGGCAAACCAAAATACTTCCAGCACTTACACCAAAGTAAAGTTTATCAGTTTTTGCAAATTCAATAATAACTTTATCAAAGCCAGTTTCTCTAACTTTTTTCAATAAATAAAAAGTGTTTCCACCGCAAATATAAATAACATCAAAATCTTCAACTTCATCAAATGAAACAAGTTTATCTAAATTCAGAGTTTTGATGTTATTTTCAAGAATACCTAAATCAAGAAGCTCTTTTTTAGATTCATCAACATATTTTAATTCTTCATCAGTTCTTGATGCGGTAGGAACAAAAATAATTTTGATTTGAGAAACTGGCTTATCAATTATTTGCAAAAACTGATTCGTGATATTTTGGTTTGCAAGCCCCGTAGATGTTAAAAGCAATTTTGTCATAGTCATATAAATTTAACTGATGTATATAAAACTTTGGAAGCGCATATTTGGAATTTCATTTAACGTTTGCGTGTATGCGATGTTTTTGCCCGCTTCTTTATTATATTCCAATAAAAGAAAAGGGCAAAAATATGGGTTGAAGAAATTTTTTACTCCTTATTAAATCAAAATGAAAAATTTCTGAACCGTATACACGCTGTTATGTGATGTTATTTAAATTTTTTTATTGTATCGTTCCCTCCATTTTTTGTATTCTTCCAGTTCTTGTTCATTTAAAACCCGACGAGCAATTTCCATTTCATACTCGACTGCTTCTTCATGGGATCCGGAATCATGCTCTTTTAATTCATGCGCGACAAGAATAGGTTTATATTTTTCGGGGATACCTCTCCATACACCGACAAAATATGCCTCGTAAATTCCTTCATAACGTGCCATTGGGTCAAAAATTGGATGCATGGTTCCTTCTGCAGGATTTTCTTCGTTAATTTCATCCCCCTCGGCGCCAGAATATAATTGGTAGACTAAAGGCTGTCCACGAAAAAGACATCCCCCTTCTTTCAGATTGGAAAGCTCTTCAATAGTTTTTTTAATATCTGCTTCAAATTGCTCGTCGGGTTTTTCGTGCGATTTGAATTGTATTGGTGGTTTTTCCATAAAAAAATTTAAATAATTTCACATAACGTTTCAGTATGTCCGTAGTTAAGCGGACATGTTAAGCTACCCTGATTTTACAACATGGACGCTTAATTAGGGCCGAACGAGTGCAACGAAGTGAGCCGGACATACTGTGTTGTCCGAGGGTGAAACACAAACTGTAAAATTATTTCTTTGACAGTTTTGTTGAAAGTGCAACGTCCCCTTGAGTTCAAATCCAAACATACCCTTTAATCGTGGCCACCATCAGCTACAAGAGTGCTACCTGTTACATAGTCTGAATCACTAGATGCAAAAAACAAAATCGCTTTGGCAATATCTTCTGGTTTTGCCATTCTTTTCAAGTAAATTTTTTCCATTTCCTCGTCTAGATAATCTTTGGGCAAATCAATATTCATGTTGGTATCAACCCAGCCAGGTGCTACAGAATTTACTTGAATATCGGGCGCTAGCTCTTTTGCTAAATCTCTAGTTAAGGCCACTACGGCTGCTTTTGAAGCATCATAATCCATAGAATCGGTGCTAAAACTATTCATACCACTGGTTGAAGAAACGTTAATTATTTTTCCATAGTTGTTTTTCTTCATTTGTTCAGAAGCATATCTGCTACAAAGAAACACACCAAGAACGTTTGTATCAAAAGTCTTTCTCCACTGATCAACTGTTCGTTTGGCAAATGTGGCATCAAACACAATTCCGGCATTATTAACAAGAATGTCTATTCTTCCAAACCTTTCGACGGTTTGATCAATCATGCCTTTAACTTGATCCTCGTTTGATATGTCACATTTGACGGCGATTGCTTCTGAACCCATTTCCTTAATTTGAAAAACAACTTCTTGAGCTTTTTTTTCCGAAGAAAAATAATTAACAACAATTTTGGCACCTTCCTTAGCAAAAAGTAATGCGGTGGCTTTACCAATTCCCCCGCTAGCGCCCGTAATAATTGCGATTTTGTTTTTTAATCTCATATGAATATATTACATTATATAAATGTGTTTGGATTTGAATTTTGGACAACTCGTTTTTATACGAATTGAATGTATAATATTGACCTTTTGTTGCATATTATACGAACTTAATGTATAATTATTAGTGAGTTTATTAATAATCACTTAACTAAGTTTAGTTTACCAATTTTTATAAAATTATGCAATAAAAAATAGGAAAAACTATTTTACAAAATTTAGAAGCGAAAATTATTATTTGAAAAATGCTTCGCTGAACAGCGAAGCATTTTTCTATTTACAAATATAATAAAAAATCATGGTGGACCCGGGGAGATTCGAACTCCCGACCTTCTGCATGCCATGCAGACGCTCTGACCAGCTGAGCCACGGGCCCAAATTATTGGTGCCCAGGGCGGGACTTGAACCCGCACGCTCGAAAGAGCACAGGCCCTCAACCTGCCGTGTATACCAAATTCCACCACCTGGGCTTTGTTCTATTTATTTTTTCTTTATTTCTTTTAATTTTCTTTTGAAATTCCTTAAAAAATAAAGTTTACTGCGCCTAATTTTATGTTCTTTGAGTATTTCTACTTTTAAAATAGTCGGCAAATCAATAGGAAATATTTTTTCTACTCCCACGTGTCCAGCCGCCATTTTTCTAACCATAAAAGTCGCCCCTGCCTCAGAACCGCCTTTTCTGGCAATAACTGTGCCCTCAAAAGCCTGAACTCTTTCTTTGGGATTCCCCTTTGGATCAGTTTCAATAATTTTTTGATAAACCTTAACAACCATACCCGGGCTAATTCTTAAAAGAATATCCTTTTTTTCTTGTTCTTTTTGTTCCTCAATTGAAATCTCATCCTGAACTTCTTCTTCAGAATCTTTTGTTTTCTGTTCTGAAATTTCTTGTTCTGGTTGAGTCTCTGGTTGAATCTCATCCTGAACTTTTTCTCCTTTCGCTTTCTGATTATTAATTGTTTCGCCTTCTAGACGATCTTCCGTCAAGGCATTTTTTTCTTCAGTCATAATATTTTAATTATTAAATTCTTTTTTAATTATTTTTTTAACTTCTTCAACAGTTTGTTTTAATTTCCCTTGTTTATTAACTACGCAATAATCCCATTGATCTAATGTCTTCATTTCTTTTTCAACCTCTTCCACTCTTTTTTTAATGGATTCCTTAGAATCTTGCCCCCGGCTTTCCAATCTCTTTTTAATAATATCGGGGGACGAAACCGTGATAAAAATAACTTTGGCTTCAGAAATCTTTTCCTTAACAGTTTTGGCTCCCTGAACATCAATTCTTAAAATTACCGGCTTATTAGTAGCTAAAGCCTCGTCCACCGCCTTCTTTGTATTGCCATAATAATGGTCATAAACAATTGCCCATTCAAAAAGCTCATTGCGAGAAATCATTTTTTTAAATTCATCTTCAGAAACAAAATAATAAGGTTTTCCTTGACTTTCATTGGAACGAGGCGCGCGCGTGGTCGTAGTAATAACCCGAGCGTAATCCAACCCTACTTTTTTAAAACCATCTATCACGCTATCCTTGCCTGCTCCAGATAGACCGGAAATGATGAAAATTTTAGCCATTTTATTTAAAATTATCTAAAACTTTTTTAAATTCCTGAGGTAATTCTAATTCAAATTTCTGCCATTGATTTTCCAAATCATAGAACCCCAAAAAACCGGCGTGTAAAAAAACTCTGTTTGGAAAAATATTTTTTATAACTTTAATACCCTTAACTCGATATTTTATGTCTCCGACAATCGGACAATTAATCGCTTTTAAGTGAACCCTAATCTGATTTGTCCGACCAGTTAAAGGAATTACTTTTAATAAAGCTATTTCTTGCGGAAAAGAAAACTTTTTTTGTATTTGATAAAAAGTTATTGCCTGTTTTTCTTGACTTAAATTCTTTTGTCCAGTATAAGACGGTGAATCCGTTATTGCGATTATTTTTCCTTTCTTATTTCTCGCTAAAGGAAAATTTATTTCTCCTTGATCTTCTTTGGGATAATGATAAACGAGAGCGGAATATTCTTTTTGAATCTTTTTTTTATGGAACTGATCAATTAAAAAATCATACATTTTGGGTGACCTGGCGATTACCATCAATCCGGAAACTTCTTGGTCTAAACGATGGACCAAACCCGGCCGTCCAACTTCTCCTACTTTTTTAATTTCAGGATATCTATCTAGAATAAAATCAATTAAAGTTTTTCCTTTTGAAAATTTGTGGGGATGGACTAATAAACCAGCTGGTTTATTAACAACGATAAAATCATTTTCTTCTTTTAAGATATTAAATCTACCAAATTCTGAGGAAAAGTCAATCCTGTTTGAGATGAAATTTTCCATATCATAAATTAAAATGTTTCTTTAATAATTCTAATGCTTGTTTTTTACTTTTTATTTTCAAATTCAATTGCTTTTCTCTAGCGTATTTCAAACATTTGCCTATTTGGGGTCCGGGTTTCATTTTAAAATTTTCCATTAAATCATGACCGGTAATTAAATTCGGTGGCAAATTTTTTTTATTTTTCCCCATTTTTTTTAAACCCGCAATTCTCTTTTCCATTTCATTAAATTTATCAAAACTTAAAGGTCCTTTTTGAGTAATGGTCGCGGATATATCAACAAAAGAAATTTGTAACAACTTTTCTCCGGAAAAATGAGGATGAAAAAAATATTTTTCAATGGTGCTATTTTTCATTTTACTAATATCTCCCCTAATTAAAATCATATGCTGTTCAACCAACCAAACCATTTCTTCTATATTAATGCCTAATTTTTCCGGGCTAGACAATTTTAATCTCTGAGCGATTTCTTTGGCTTTTTGAGCGCCCACGCTATCATGTTCGTTAAATCTAATTCGGTCGGTTTTATCCCTTTCCGGAGTTTTCAAAGTATAGGGTTTGCCTAAATCGTGCAAAAGAGTTGCGATAATTAATTCTAAAGAAAATTTTTCTATTTGAAACTTTTTTTGAAAAGCCACCGAAGTCAAATTTTTTAAGGCTAATTTAGTGTGTTCCCAAACATCTCCTTCCGCATGATAATTTTCCGGCTGAGGACAGTTTTTCATTGTTAATAATTCGGGAATTAATTCTTTAAAAGCTCCGCTCTGGTCATATAATTCAAAAGCCTGAACTGGGTCGCATAAAAAAGTTTTTAAAAATTCTTTGGCAATAACCTCATGAGGGACCACTCTTTTTTCTAATACTTTTGATTCTATAATGTCTTCATTTTGAATTGATTCTACCGTTCGATTAATTTTATTAAGACCACTTATTTCATTTTTTAAAGCTTGCCAAGTTTTTTCTTCAATGGTAAAGCCCAGTTGGCAGGAAAGTCTGAGTGCTCTCAAAATTCTGGAATAATCTTCCTTAAATCTGTCTTGTGGATTTCTAACTGCCCTAATTATTTTTTTTTGCAAATCATCATACCCCTTAAAAGGATCGATAACTTCCCAAATAGTTGAGTTGTTGGCTTTAAAATTTTCCCATTTTAAAGCCATTGCATTGATTGTAAAATCTCTCCGGCTTAAATCTTGTTTAATTTCCATTTTAGAATCTGTTTGAATTTCTACATCGCGATAACCTCCGGTTTTAAAAGAAAAATCTTTTCTCGGCAAAGCAATATCAAATGGATTCTCTTTATCTCCATCAAAAGGAATGAATTTAAAAACTCCAAAACACTGTCCAACTAAATTTACTGTCCCTTGTCGACTTAAAAATGATTCTAAATTATTCAGTTCAACATTTCTGATTACAAAATCATAATCTTTTGTTTTTTGTTTGAGGAAAAAATCTCGCACCGCGCCGCCAACTAAAAAAACTTCCGCTTTAGGAAATTCTTTTTTAAGTTCTGTAATAAAATTAAAATTTTCTTTGCTGATTTTTTTAAATTCTATTTTTCTCTGAATTTTTTTCATGAAAAATGGTGGGCGCGCCCCGACTCGAACGGGGGACCTTTACGATGTCAACGTAACGCTCTAACCAGCTGAGCTACGCGCCCTTTAAATGTAAAAATTAATTGTATCTAATTTTTTAGAAAATTTTTTATTTGGTGGTGGGCGTGGGGGGACTCGAACCTCCGACCTCGTCTTTATCAGAGACGCGCTCTAACCAGCTGAGCTACGCGCCCAAATAAATCATAGATTATTATGATATCTTTTTAAAAAATCAAAATTTTTTAAAATAACTTTTTTATAATAAAATTTTATCAAAAAACATTGTTTAAGTCAATCTTTAAAAAAACGCATCATTCAAAATGCGTGTTTTAAATATAAAATAAAAGAACCTTTCAAAGATAGAGAATGCTCTGCCAAATGGCAGTTATAAGTTAATCGTGTTCCCTGCCTAAATTCATAAAAAACTCAGGCAAGGTCGACCATATCTTTATTTTTTACAAAATAAAGATTAAGTCCTCTAAATGAGGTGATCCATCCACAGCTTCCGCTACGGATGCCTTGTTACGACTTCGCCCCTGTTACCAGCCCTACCTTATTCCCGCGAACGCGGACTTTCGGGTATTGCCGGCTTCCTTGGCGTGACGGGCAGTGAGTACAAAACC
>CAZHDT010000022.1:0-9297 GCA_964531505.1 uncultured Gammaproteobacteria bacterium | reverse complement strand
GCTCGGCTCCCAAGTCAAACCCGCACCACTTCTTGCAGGTCCGACCTGCATCAACTTACCTACGAGGTTTCACCTCGTAGGGAAAAACTACTAACTTACCTATGAGGTTATGTACGAGGTTCGACCTCGTACACGACGGAACTGATATCCCAACCCAAAGGTATTCCGTAGCTTTACTGTGTCCATCCGTAGCCTTTGGCGAAGGAGGAGTGAAGGATACCTTTTTCCGTCATTGCGAAATCCCTTTAGGACAAGGTCGCATCTTGTCCGTCGATGTAGCAAGAAACGACCAAGCAATCCTTAACCCGCAACACCCCCCTTGTCATTGCGAGGAGGCCGCCTAAAACGGCGGCCGACAAAGCAATCTCTTCAGTCCCTCTCCGTCATTGCGAGGGGTGGCTGTCCGCCGATGTGGCGGGAACGACAAAGCAATCCATAAATGGATTTAAATTTCATTTTTATAAAAAGTAAAAAAATATATGTTCAGCATCATCATTTTAATTTTATCACTTTTGATTTTTGTCATTTTCGGCGCAGGAATTTTATTTTTAATTTGTCCTAAAAGCGAACTGGCGTTAAATAAAACAAAATTTATTATTTTTTCTTTTGCCATAGGAACCGGTTTGGGCACCTTTATTTTTTTCTGGGCTAGCTTAATCGGCTTGGATTTTTTTAGTCTTGCCATTGCTTTTGTCATCATAGACGCCGTTTTTTTAATTTTATTTTTCAAATCTGTCCCTAGACCAGTCCAGCCTAATCAGGTCTCACCTAATCAGGACAAATTTGACAAGGCCACTCCTAGTCGGATGAAACCTGGCAAAAAAGTTAAACAAAAAATTTGGCAAACTCTTTTAATTTTAATTATTATTTTTCAAATTGGATTTGTTTTTTCTTCAGCTCTTTTAAGACCAGTGATAAATTTTGACGCTCTGGATAATTGGGCATTTAAAGCAAAAGTCTTTTTTTATCAACCAGCAGAAGCTTTTTCTTCTAAAAGCGATTTGTTTTTGGGTGGTGGCGCTCATCAAAATTATCCCCTCCACACCCCATTATTAATGGCTTGGTTTTATTCTTGGTTAGGTGAAGTTGATGATGTTTCAGTTGGTTTGATTTTTGCTTTTTATTTTTTAGCATTAATAATTTTTATTTACGACAGTTTAAGAAAAAATAAAAGCAAAATTAATTCTTTAATTTTTACAGCGGTTTTGGCCAGTTTGCCCCTTTTGGCTTACCACGGCTCAGTTGCTTACGCGGATTTGACCCTCAGTTTTTATTTCACTTTAGCCGCCATCTCGCTTTTTAATTATTTAAAATATAATAAAAAAATAGATTTAATCGGTTTGAGTTTTTTCTCCGGCCTTTGCGTTTGGATAAAGAATACCGGCATTGTTTTGGCCGGCCTTGTTGGTTTGGTTTTTTTAATTTATTATTTATGGAAAGCTGGTTTTTTTAAAATAAAAAGAGCCGTTTTAATGGGTTTTCTAAAAAAATATTATTTGAAATTTATTTTCGGTGTTGGCTTTTTTGCGGTTCCATGGCTCATATTTAAAAGTTATTTTAATCTCGGTTTTAGCAATGTTTCCCCTGACCAACCAGTAAGTTTGATTGGATTTCATCCCGAAGTTGCTCAAGCGCTTTTTGAACAAATTTTTATTTTTAATTCCTTTCATATTTGGCCGGGCATTTTTCTCGCCATTTTAATAATTTATTGGAAAAAAGTTTTTACCTCCCCGAATATTTTTTTATTTTTAATTTTTTGTTTAACTTTATTTTTCTTCTTCGCTCTTTATTTTTTTACTGATTCGTATGAATTTGCTTTGCAGGGGACCCTTGTCAGCCGACACTTGCTCGCCCTCGCGCCTTTGTCAATCTTTCTTGCTGGGTTGCTCACCCCCGATTTATAATTTAATTTTAATGGGGACAGTCCCCAAAAACCCCGCTCGCAAACCCGCTTCCACAAACCATTTCAGAGCATTTTTTCGTTAGTCCGCCGTTTTAGGCAGGTCAATTTGCCACAAAATTAGTCATTTTTTTATTTCGGTCTAAAATCAATATGGGGCTCGGTCCGCCAAAGGCGGGCCGAGCCTCTCTATCTTTGGAAGCTCGGCTTCCAAACTTTTGCCGTTTCCAGCCCGCTCTCAGCTTGCGTTTCCGAGCGGGTTTTTTCACACCTGTTTAAAAAAGTTTGGTGGCTGAGCCACCAAACTTTTAGTTTCGTAGGGTTTTTTTGGAAGCAGAGCTTCCAAAGTAATTCCAAATTGAAGTAATTCCAGTCTTTTTCTAAATTTTTCATTGAATTTCTTTGAATATTCGGTATAATTAAAGCAATGAATTGCCTTACTATAATTTTAATTTATTTCATTTTTTTCATATTCGGCTTGATTTTCGGAAGTTTTTTAAATTGCTTGGTTTACCGCTTAGCAAATGATAAAAAAATTTCCGGCCGTTCCTTTTGCCCGAAATGCAAAACAAAAATTAAATGGTTTGACAACATTCCTTTAATCTCTTTTTTATTTTTAAAAGGCCGTTGTCGAGCTTGTCAAGAAAAAATTTCTTGGCAATACCCTTTAATTGAATTAACAATGGGTCTTCTATTCCTTTTACCGCTTTTAAAAGCCAATTTATCATTAAGCGGTTTTTTGTTTGAAAAAAATTTTATTATTGAAATTTTCCAAGACTGGCTGATTTATTTTGTTTTGGTTTTTACTTTTATTTATGATATAAAATATCTTGAAGTTTCCGACCTGGTAATTTTTTCTTCCGGCGCGCTAATTTTAATTTTAAATTTATTTTTGAAACAAAACCACATTCTTGCCTGGCTAAAGCCCACCCTTTTTGCTATGTTAGTCGCTTTTTTATTTTTTCTTTTCCAATATTTATTTACCAAAGGAAAAGGCATCGGTCTGGGTGATTTAAGAATCGGGCTTTTTATGGGTCTAGTGCTGGGACATTGGCGTTTTTTATTTCTCGCCCTCGTCTTTGCCTATTTAATCGGCTCTTTCGTCAGCCTCGCCTTAATTGTTTTAAAAAAGAAATCTTTCAAAAGTCAAATTCCTTTAGGGCCATTTTTAACTATCGGGACATTTTTAACTCTTTTTTTCGGAGAAAAAATAATAAATTTTTATTTTTAAAAATAATAGTATTAAAAAATAATAATGAAAAATAAATACCACAAGGCACCCAAACCCCAAGTACCCAAGTACCCAAGTCTCCAATCCTTCACTTTAATTGAGTTAATGGTGGTTGTTTCTATTACCGTTATTTTGTCCGGCATGGTTTTCGCTAATATGCGGGTTGGTGGACGGAGTACTGATGTTAATTCCGCCACGGAAAAAATGGCCGGCATTGTGAAACAAGCGCAAATGATGGCTTTAACCGGAAAAACAATCGGCGGCATTCGTCCGGACGGCGGTTACGGCGTTTATTTTAACGAATCAACTGACCCCGATAGTTATAAATTTTTCATCAACGATTCTCTCCCTGCTAATTACGAATATGACGCCGGCGATACTGTGAGCCAAGTCTATACCCTGTCAAATCAAATAGATTTTATGTCCATTTCCCACACCACCATTCTTTTCGTTCCGCCCAGCGGAAAAATTTATGTCAGTAACGGCGCTGGCGGAAGTGAGTTAACTGGCGCTAATATTTCCATGGTTTCCATAGAACACAATGATGAAAGTTTCATCGGTTATGTAAGGATTAACAGCCAAGGAGAAATAGACGTGCGTAAAAATCCTTAATTAATTTGAAAAAATGAAAAAAATTTTGAAATTTAAAAAAAATAATCTCGGCCAAAGTTTAGTGGAAACAATCGTTGCCCTAGGCATTATTGTCACTTCTGTTATTGCTATTTTGTCAGTCGGTTTAGTTCATACGGTTTTGGGAGGGGAGTCGGCTCAGCGAGTTATGGCAACAAATTTAGCAAGAGAAGGATTGGAAATTGTTTACGCTATTGTTGAAAGCAATCGCTTGGATCCGGCTCAAGATTGGCCTTATGGCATAGATGTTAATGACAAATATATTATTAATTACAATGCGACTGAATTAAGCGCCCCAGCCAGTTTTACCGGCGATGAGACAATAATTAATTGCGATAATTGTTATCTCTGTCAACAAGTCAGCGACCTGTTCACTCCCTGCGCCGGTCAAGAAGTTTTTAGAAGGATGATTACCCTGGAAGATGGCGATGATTTGGGCGGAAATTGCGTTGTTCCTTGCGAAAAAAAAATAACTTCCACGGTTCATTGGATTGAAAGAAGCAAAGACAACACCGTCAGCTTAGAGCTTCGTTTAACCGACTGGCGTTAAATGATTTTTATTAAAATGTTAAAAAATAATTTTATTAAATCCAACAACAAGGCTTTTACCTTAATTGAATTAATTGTTTCCATGGCTCTAATTGTCACGGCAGTTTTAGCCGCGATGGGAATTTATATGAAAGTCATCGGCACTAGAGAAAAAACTTTGGGACAGGTCAATATTCAAGAAGACGGCCAATATTTAATGGGCATGATTGTCAAAGACATCAGAGCCGGTTTAATTGACTACTCAAATTATATTGAACCATTAGCCAGTCCGGAAGAAAAATTATTGCTTTTGGATTTTTCAGGCAATCAAATCAGATACCAAACGGATTTATCCGGTTCTGGAATTTGCGCTTTGGCCCGCTGTTCTATTAAGAGATGCAAAAATGCGGACTGTTCCGATGATAATAATTTTCAAAGTATTACCATGACCAATGTAAGTGTAGAACGCCTTGATTTTTACATTATTCCCGTCAGCAATCCTTTTACCACGGGTTCAACCTCTTATGTCCACCCCCGCGTTACCATCGTTTTAAAATTAAAATCATTAATTGAAAAAATTGGCGAAAAACAATTAACCCTCCAACAAACCGTTCCGCAAAGATACACATATAGAAAATAAATAGAAAATAAAAGAAGTTCACGAGGTTAAGGCTTGTACAGGTCGCACCTGTATTACAGGTCGCACCTGTAAAATCGGGTCTAACCCGGTACAAATATAAAATGAGGCCCGACCCCGGTCCTGCCAGGTCAAACGCTCTAAAAAATAAAAATGATATTAAGAAAAAAAAATAAATGTTCTAGTAAAAATCAGGGCATTTCATTAGTATTAACATTATTAATTATTTCTTCCATTTTAACCGGAACTCTTTTGGTGGCGGAAACAACCATTCGTCACAGCCGAGTTGTTAAAGGAATTGAAGTTTCTGAAAAAGCCTATTTTGCCACGAAAACCGCTGTTGAAAAAGTTTCTTACCAAGTAAATCAAAATTATGCCGACATTTCTTCTTACACCTTAAGTGGCAGTTTTGATGATGGCTCCGAATACGAAGGGACAGTAAGCGCGGATACTGATTGCCCGAATCCGCCAACAGAATGCGCCAGTGGTGCGATTAGTCCGACCAACGCCTGGATTATTAGTTTAGAACCGGGAGAATCTCTAGAACTGGATTTAAATATTAACGGCGCAACTTATCCTACTAGTTTACAAATCAGTCAAACCAGTTCTGAACCGACTGATTTAATTATTTATCAATGCGACACTGGTGGCTCTCCCCGGGTTTGCGTTTCATCAATTGTTCAAACCCTAATTTCTTCTTTTCCCTATTCACTTAATACCAGTGGTTACGCCGGAAAATATTATCAAATCAGAATTATCAATAACGGCGTGGCTTCTGAAACCTACACTTTGACCCCGACAGGGGCCAATCTTCCCATCGGCATTAAAATCCAGGGGACAGGCTCTTATGTTGAATATGAAAGACAATTGGAAAGCAATATTCCAAAATGGCAAAAATTCGGATTTTAAGGGCAATTACCCTTTTTTTATTTATTAAAAGGCATATAATTTATAATAAATAAGATAAAAACAAAACTAAATTTTATTTGATAGAAACTTTCGGAGAACCGTTCTCCGAAAATTGCGAGCGCCGCAGGCGCGCGGCAATCCCCATTAACAACATAACAATATTGTTTTAATTGTTTCAAAATGAAACAATTAAATATGTAAAATGATACAATTTCCATTAAAACAATGATAAAAATTATAAAAGAAAAACAAATAAATAAAACCCAACAAGATATATTTAATTTTATCAGAAGTCAAAAAAGAGCGACCAATTCAAGCATAAAAATATATTTAGAAAAAGAAAATATTATAATTTCCCGGATTACAGTCGTGCGGAATATCAATTTTTTGCTGGCAAAGAATTTAATAAAACGGCGGGGCAAAGGGCGGTCAGTTTGGTATGAAGAAAACATAAAAAATAAAGTTTTAAGATATTTTGATGTTAATGATTATTTTAAATTAGAGCCCGACAAAAGAAATGTCGTTTTTGAACGCTTTAATTTCAAGATATTTGAAGATTTAAAAAATATATTCACCAACGAAGAAATTAAAGAACTAAAAAAATTGAATGATGATTATCAACAGAGAAATAAAAATCTCTCAAAATCCATTATCAAAAAAGAATTTGAACGATTGACCATCGATTTGAGTTGGAAATCGTCTCAGATCGAGGGCAATACTTATTCACTTATTGATACGGAAATTTTGATTAAAGAAAATAAGGAAGCAGTCGGCCATAAAAAAGAAGAGGCCATCATGATTTTAAACCACAAAAAAACTTTTAATTATATTTTGGAACAGAAAGTATATTTTAAAAAAATAACCGTTAAAAAAATTCAAGAAATCCACCACTTGCTTGTTCAAGGGCTTGGAATATCAATGGACATTAGAAAAGGGCTCGTGGGGATAGTCGGAACAAAATATCGGCCATTAGACAACGAGTTTCAAATTATGGAAGCTTTGGAAAAAATGATTGAAATATTAAATAAACAAAAAGAACCCCTTAGTAAAGCCTTAATAGCGCTTTTGTTAATTTCTTATATTCAGCCCTTTGAAGACGGAAATAAGCGGACATCCAGAATGCTAAGCAACGCGCTGTTATTAGCTTATAATTTTTGTCCTCTTTCCTTCAGAAGCATTGATGAATCAGATTATAAAAAAGCTATGATTATTTTTTATGAGCAGAACAGCATTGTGTTTTTAAAAAAATTATTTATTGAGCAGTTTAAATTCGCAACTAATAATTATTTCTTATAGCTTTTTCCCCTTGTTATTGCGAGAAGGCCGCCTAAAACGGTGGCCGACGAAGCAATCTCAACCCAAAGGTATTCCGTAGCTCAAAGAGCGAAGGATACCCCAACTTCGTTCAGGTCAGACCTGTACCAATCCTGGACCAATCAATAAATTTATTTTTCAAAATTAATTTATATCAATGATTAAAGAGTCGGAAACATTAGAATTAAAAAAGTCAGTTTCAGAAACAAAAGAGGCAATAATATCAATGGTTGCTATTTTAAATAAACATCAAAATGGGAAGATTATTTTTGGTGTAAAAGATAATGGCAATGTGATAGGACAAGAAATAGGAAAAGACACATTAAGAAATCTTTCTAAATCAATATCTGATAACATTGAATCCAAAATTTATCCAATCATAAAAGAAAAAATTATAAATAAAAAACGATGTATTGTAGTTGATTTCTCGGGAAATGAAATTCCGTATTATGCTTATGGAAGACCGTATATAAGGACGGCTGATGAAGATAGACTAATGTCGGCAAAAGAATCGGAAAAAATGATTTTAGAAAGAAATAAAGAACAGATGAGATGGGACGATAAAACAAACAGCAAAGCGTCTATAAAAGATGTTTCAGTTAATAAATTGAAAATTTTTCTTAAAACCGCCGGACTCAAATATGTCAATCTCAAAAATTCATTGGATAGTTTAAATTTATTATATCAAAATAAACCGACAAATGCCTCAATTATTCTTTTCGGAAAAAAGCCGGATAAGTTTTTTCCTAACGCAAAATTAAGATGCGCAACTTTTGCCGACAATGACACCATAATACCTTTAGACATGAAAGATTTTGAAGGAGATTTATTTTATTTAATAGACCAGGCGGAAAAATATATTTTAAAAAATATTCACATCGGGATGAAATTGGATGGACTAAGAAGAATTGATGTTCCCGAAATAAATAAAGACGCATTTAGAGAAGCAATTATCAATGCTTTTTGCCATAGGGATTATTGGCAATATGATTCAGTGAATATCGCCGTTTTTAAAAATAGGGTGGAAATAAGAAATCCGGGAGGATTATACGAAGGATTAACCATCAATCAAATTATCAAAAAAAATATTTCTAAAAGAAGAAACGAATTAATAGCGGATATTTTCCATAGAGTGCACTTTATAGAAAAATGGGGAAGGGGTATAAAATTGATTCTTTCTAAAGAGCCAGATGCTAAATTCGAAGAAATCGCTGGTTTATTTATTATTATATTCGAAAGAAAAAATTATCATTTGGATGTTTCTAAAACTGTTGGAAAAGGGGTGGGTGAAAATGTCGGCAAAAATGTCGGCAAAAATGTCGGCAAAAATGAAAGACAAAAAATAATTTTGGCAAAAATTAAAAAAGGAGTTTTTAATCAGAGAAATTTTGCTTTAGAAATTGGGGTTAATGCAAAAACGATTGAGAGAGATATCAAACAATTAAAAGACAAAATTAAATTTATTGGGTCAAAAAAAGGGGGAAAATGGATATTGAGAAAAAATAATTCCAATCCCTAAGCGCCCAAGCCCCAATTTACTTCCTTGCAGGTCCGACCTGCAAGACCCCCTGCAAGACCTAAATTTAAAATTTAACTTATTACTTTATATAAATAAAAATAATTGCTGAAAGTTTTGATTAAGGTCGTAATATTTAATTAAAATTTTTCAGCAAAAGAGGATTTCTATATGAATTTCAAACAAAAAGGAAAAAGTCGCTGTCTTTTTCCAAAACAAAAGAATGGCCGAAAAATTATTTCTTTTGTTTTGGATTTTTTTGTCGGGAAACAATTCCAACAAAAAAAAGAAAAAGCGTTTCGTCGAACAACTTTTTCTCCCAGCTCATTTTTCCTTATTTTATTTATTTTATTTTTTAATATTTTTCAGCTAAAGGCTGATCCGCCTCTGGCGGAATTTTTTCCATATTTTTCCCAATCCCCAATTATCCAATCCCTGTTTGTCCAAGAAGTTCACGCTTGGACTCCGCCAGTTTCCCCTCCGCCCGGAGACAATGTTGCCGCGCCAATTAATACAGGCCCTGATAGTCAAGGGAAAACAGGTGATTTAAGCATTGGTAGAGCAGCCCCTTCAGTAGGGACAATTTTAGATGTTTATGAATCAGACAGCGATATTCATTTTGTTTTTACTGA
>CAZHDT010000021.1:0-10571 GCA_964531505.1 uncultured Gammaproteobacteria bacterium | reverse complement strand
CCGTTGCTCCTTGTACTTTTAGAGATTTAATTTTTTGAAAAGCCTTTTGAACTAATTGTTTCATACAATTTAATTTTAGAAAATAAAAAGGATAAATTGATTATAACAGATTTTTTAAAAAAGAAAAAATTGATTTCGTCCATAATTTATAATTGTTTATTTAAAAGGTTGATTCTTTGGTGGAAAATGGTAAAATAATATTGAATGGGCTTAAATAATGACCCTAAAATATTTTAGGAGATAATATAATATATAATATGGCTGAAAATAAAGAAAACTTAAATAAAAAAAATAATTCTATTTCAAAACAAGAAATTGAAACGAATATTCAAAAAGTAGTTAACCATTATTTTAATACAAAGGGGCTTTCCTTGGAAGAAGTAAAAGAAAGCGCCCGTAAAAAAAAGATTATTTATTCTCGATTTACGCGTCCAGCAAAACAATTATTGGATTTAGCCGGCTCATTAAAAAAAGCCCTTAGCGCAATTGATAAGGTAGCGACTTGGGCTAATTCTCGAAATCTTGATTATACGATTGAAACGGTATTTAAAAAATGGCTTGAATTGGACCGGTTAAAACCGAAAGAAGTTGTTAAAAAACCGTTTTTTCAAGGCAATCCTATGGTTTGGAGCCAAACTAAAAGAAAATGGTTTGTTATCAGCGAAGAGGGTGACTGGCGTGAATTCGCCGGAGAAGATAAAGAAATCGAATGGATGGTGGATAAAAAATAATTATTCTGTTTTTTTCACAAAATAGGACAAATTGTTTTCATCTTTTCCCGCTAATATAAAATCATCAAAAACTCCCGGCAAAATATTCTGCAATTCTTTTAATAAATTATTCATTATTTGGCGAATTTCCCAATGAGCAAATTGAGATGTTCTTAATGCAAAAATATGACGCCATTCGCGGAAATTGGCTGAAATAACAATTTGAGATTTAATTCCAATGGGTAAAAATTGTCTAGCATCCTGGGGCAACCAGCCCGCCTTCCTTAATCCTCGATAGAATTTCTCATATTCTTCAAACATCTCTTTAGGGGATATTTCTCGACCGTCATCTAATCTTATTTTTTTGTTTTCATTTTGGTGGGGGGGTAAAATGCATTTTAATTCGAATCTTTGTAAATTAGGACCCTCCCCCTCTTTAGCATAATCCACATAACGAGTTGATTCTTGAGAAATAGCAGTTAACCGATGGCGGACTTGCTCATGAGTAAAGCCCCGAGAAAGATTATTAAATTGGACAGTCATATTGCTATGCTCCAAAACGCTTTCATGCCCCCTTTTAATAAGCATTTTTACAAATTTTTCAGCTGTTTCCAAATTAATTTCTCTTTCTCCTGATTGATAACAGGTTCGACCAGCTCTTTCAATTCTTAAAAGTTGATTCCTTAGTTCTTTCTTGGGGGTTAAAATTTGATAATTACTCTTATTTTTTAAAATTTTCATCGTTTTTTAAAAAAATATTTAGATATTTAACTTAATTAAAGTTAACAAATATTTGTTTTATTGTCAAAATAATGATAACCAAAAATAATAATAATAAACGGATAATTTTTTTTGGCACTCCTGAGTTTGCTAGTTTTGTTTTAGAAAAAATGGCATTGACGGAATTTAAACCGATTGCCGTATTTACCGCCTTAGATAAACCCTTGGGAAGAAAACAGATTTTAACCCCTCCAATCGTCAAAAAAACAGCGGAAAAATACCAAATTCCTGTTTATCAATTAAAATCGCTGAAAAATGATGAAGCAAAAGAAAAAACATTATCTTTAAAACCTGATTTATTTATTGTTGCCGGTTATGGCATAATCTTGCCTAAAAATATTTTAGAAATTCCTATTTTGGGCGCTTTAAATATCCATCCATCTCTTTTACCAAAATACCGAGGTGCTTCTCCAATCCAAAATGCTATTTTAAATAAAGAAAGCGAAACCGGAGTAACGATTATGTTAATGGACGAAGAAATAGACCATGGCCCAATTATTACCCAAAAAAAAATAACCCTAAAAGAAGAAAATTATCAAGAATTAGAAAAAAAATTAGCTTATTTGGGAGTTGATTTATTAATAAAAATTTTACCAAATTGGCTGACAAAAAAAATAGTTCCAATACCGCAAAAACATAGAGATGCTACTTTTACTAAACAGATAAAAAAAGAAGATGGAAAAATAAATTGGCATCAAAGCGCGGGGCAAATTAAACAAATGTTTAAAGCGTATCAGCTTTGGCCCGGAGTTTATACTTATTTTGGAGAGAAAATTATAAAAATAATAGACTTGGAAGTTTTAGAAAAATCACATCAAGAAAAGCCCGGAAAGGTATTTTTAATTGATAAAAATTTAGCGATTGCTTGCGGTAAAAATTTAATCATTTTAAAAAAAATTCAATTGGAAGGAAAAAAACCACTTGACAGTAAATCTTTTTTAAATGGCCATCAAAAAATAATCAATCAAATTTTAGAATAAATAACTTTAAAAATAAATAAAAAGCCTTTTTAAAAGGCTTTTTATTTATTTTTAAAACTTAATTTTATAACAAATCTTCGTCGTCTGAATTAGAAGAAGCTCCGACCCCGACCTCTTCTTCCATTGGTTCTTCCTTTAAATAAGTTTCTTCTTCAACTTTTGGAGCTTCGTGTTGCATCGGCATATCAGGTTGAATTGGTGTTGAAGATTGTTCTTTTTCTCCAAAAGATAAAACAATCAAAATCAAGCCGATAATAGCCAAAGCTAAGCAAAGCCAAGAATTAAGGACACTTAATAAGTAAAGAACGACGGCAACAATTAAAAAAATAATGCCTATAATTAATTTGGCGCCTTTTCCTTTCATAAGTTTAAAATTAACTAATTAATTATTTAATAAAATTTTCAATAAACGATTATCCTATATATTATAACAAAAAGTATTTGAAAAACAAGTCAATTGGTGAAAAAATCTCATCCATGGAAAATTGTCATCTCTTTATAAGAATCTGGAAATTTTGTTTCAATTTCTTCCAGAATAGACCGGTTTTTTATAATGAGATTTTCTATCCAATTAAGATAACCAGAAAATTCTAAAAAATCATTTTTTAAAATTTTTTGACACTTCTCTAATGATTGAAAAGAGAGTCGAGCAGAAATATTCATTTCTTTTTCTTGAATTTTAGTTAAAGAATCTTCTTTTTTTATTAAGGAAAATTTTTTAATTGCCAAAGCGCGCGTCAGTACTTCAGAAAAAAAGTTATTATACCAATCAAGTTCTTCAACAATTTCTTGTTTTTTAAAAAAAATATCCCTTATTTCTTCGTCTTCTTGAGTAAAAATATCTTCTAATAAAGAATTCAATTCTGTTTTAAACTCTTGGCTTTTTTGCCAAATGGGGATTTTTTTAAAATTAAATTCTTGATAAAAGCTATTTTTAGAAATCTTTATTTCCATTTTTTTGGGATCTAATCCATACTTTTTTATTTCTTTTTTAATCAATTCAACAATGTTTTTAAAATTATCTTTCAAATCGGAGAAAAAAACCATCGGGTCGTCAGGGTCTTCATCTTTAATAATATGAGACAATCTTTGGCTAAAAGATTTTTGATAAATTTCACATTTGTCTATCAAGGAACACTTTTCACAGCGATGGTCGCAATAATTAAAAGGATTTTTAAAATAAGAAATTTTCTTTTTTGTTTTTTCTATTTCTTTCATTTTTAAAAAATATTTTAAATATTTAAATCACGTCTAATTTCTTCCGGCAAGGGGATTTCTTTTTTAGGACTGACACCCGGATAACGCCAAGCCGTAATGATTTTTATTTTTCCTTTTTCCTTTTGATACATCAACCAGATTTCCGTTTGTCTTTTAGAGCCAGCCGGCATCATTAATGCAATAGTATCCATCGCTATTCCTGTTTCTCGGCGAGCATAACTTCTTAATAATTTTTTTAAACAGGATTCGGAAAGTTGGTAATATTTCATTTTTTCAATCACATGTTTAGTCCAAATTAATTGTTGATCATTTTGGGGAATTTTAAAAAATTGCATTTAAAATTAATTAGCGATAAAAAATACTATTGGTTTTTTGCCTGTTTTACTAAGAATATAATCACTTAAACTATTCTGAAGATTATTTTTTAAATTTTTTTGATTTTGTAACAATTTTATAGTTTTTTGTTTTATTTCTTTTATTAATTCTTCATTTAAAGAAAAACCTTGAAAAGCTATTTCGATTTTATAATTTTTTCCTTGACGAAATGAAGAAATTATACAAACCCCGGAACAAGCCATTTTTTTTCGTTCGTTGATAATTTTCCAGTCAAGAATCTTTACTTTATCATTTTCCACCGCAACCAAGTGGGATGGAATTCTGTTTTTTAGAATTTTAGCTTCTTTATTTTTATTAATTTCCAGAATTTGCCCATTATAAAGCATAAAACAATTCTTTTCCTGAATACCTAAGCCTCGAGCAAGTTCTATATGACTTGCCTGCATATAATGTTGACCTTCAATTGGGATAAAAAATTTCGGTTTTGTTAATCTAATCATTTCTTTTTGTTCTTCTTGAAAAGCATGTCCTGAACTATGGACACCAGATCCTAAAACTGCTCGATAAATGATTTTCGCTCCCTGATTAACTAACCCGTCCATAACTTGATGAATCGCCAGTTCATTCCCCGGAATGGCAGAAGAAGAAAAAATAACTGTATCCCCTTTTTTAATTCTAACCAACCAATGTTCTTTTTCAGAAATCCTTTCCATAGATGACCCTTCTACTCCCTGAGCTCCGCCAGCCATAATTAAAACTTTATGATTGGGATAATCTTCTATTTCTCTGGAATTGATAAAAATATTTTTTGGAACCTTTAAATAGTCCAATTCTTGAGCAATTTTTACACTTTTTTCCATCGCCATTCCCACTAAAGCGATTTTTCTTCCACACTGCTCACACGCATAAATAACCTGTTGAATCCTGCTGATTAACGTGGAAAAAGTAGTGAAAATGATGCGACCATGACATTCTTTGACAATTTTTTTAATAATTTTGCCTACCTCTCTTTCTGGTAACGAATGACCTGGTAAAGTAGCGTTTGTACTGTCGGACAAAAGAGCAATTACTCCTTTTTTGGCCATTTTTTTTAATTTTTCCCTTTCTAATGGACGCTGGTCAACCGGATTGTCGTCTATTTTAAAATCACCGGTATGAATTACAATTCCCAAAGGGGTCTCTATTCCCAAACCGATGCTATCCGGAATATTATGCACAACTCTAAAGGGAATTATCTTAAAAACGCCTAATTGAAATTCCAGGCTTGAATCAATTACTTTTAAATTTATTTTTTGTTTTTTAAATCCGGGTTCTGCTAATCTTTCTTGAATAAAAGCTAATGTTAAGGGCGTAGCATAAATTGTTTGATTACCTAATTTATGTAAGAGATAAGAAATGGCTCCGATATGATCCAGGTGCCCGTGAGTTATAACAATTCCTTTAATTCTTTCTTTATTTTCTTCCAAATAGCCAATATCCGGCAAAAAATAGTTTATTCCGGGAAAATCCGGGCCGGGAAAATCTAAACCAAAATCTACGACAATAATATCACCCTTTGATTTATCATTCGGTAAATATTCTAAAACAGTACAATTTTTTCCCACTTCTTCTACTCCCCCTAAGGGAATAATTCTTAATCTATCCATAATTAAAATTTGATTATAATAAAATTTATCTTTTTATTTTCAGTAAAAATCTTTTTTGCCTGTTAAAGTTTTAAAAAAGTTTTCAATAAAATCACCTCCCGCATAACCGACAATAAAAGAAAAAATCGCATCTTTTTCAAAAATAAAAGCAACTAATCCCCCGACTATTCCAGAGAGAAACATCATTAACAAAAAATAAAATAAATCGAATTTAACATCTTTATACGAAAACTGGTGTTTAATAAAACCCACTAAACCTCTTAATGCTCCTCCCCCAAAACCGGTAATTAAAACCAGCCAGTTCATATTTTTTATTCAATAATTACTTAATTTCGTAGCTTTATTTTAACACATTAAAACTTTTAGTCCAGCCGATTATTGGAAAATTATTATCCCAAAACTTATTCCAAGGGATTTTTTCTTGGACTAATATTTGGATTTTTTCCATAAAAGGGTTGGGCAATTAAAAGAAATTTGGTTTTATTTATTTTTTCTATCCCTTTAATAAATAAATCTTGATTTTTTTTATCTGCGACTATAGGCAGACCCACAACTGGAATCTTTAAAAACCAACCCAAGGTATTAACAACAGAAAGAGCGACTCTGATTCCGGCAAAAGAGCCTGGTCCGTTTATCACAACAATTCCTTTTAAATTTTTTAAAGCGGTTCTATTATTCTTTAAAATTTTTTCAATATTAATTAAAATTTTTTCATTTCTATTCTGAAAGTTCTTTACTGTTAACCAAAAAAAATCCCCTTTTTTACTTAAGCCTAAATTTATACTTTTTTTTTCCAAATTATTTAGAAATAAATACATTTTTTTAAAATTTATAATGCTTAATATCTTCTATGTTTTATTAAAAATACACTTTTGTCAATCCCCTATTTTAATATTATATTAATTAGATTATTTACACCATTTTCATTTTGTTGTATAATAAAAATATGAAACAAGAGCTACAAATTAATCAATTTTGTTATTCCTATCCAAAAGAAACAAATACTTATTCCCAAATTTATATCGCTGAGCCGGATAAAAAATTTTTGGAAAAATTCGGGCAATTAAATATTTTAATTAACCTTAATTTTAAAATAGAAACAAAAAAACAAATTTTAAGCTGGGCGAAAGATTGGAGTCAGGAATTAATTGATGTAATTAAGAATTATTTTTATAATCCCCTACGGACAACCATTAATTTAGAAAAAGACTTTGAAGAATCTTTACAGAAAATAAATAATTGGGTCCAACAAGAAAAAATGGTCAATCAAGAAACTTTTGAAGATTTTCTAACCAACCTTGATATTGATATTATTTTAATCAAAGATGAAAAAATATATTTCAGCCAAATGGGAGAGATAGAAACTCGTCTTTTAAAAGATGATCGATTAATTGATTTATTGGAAACAAAAAATAAATCCCAAAAATTTTTGAATATTGTAAGTGGAGATTTAGAAAATGATTCTATTCTTTTATTTACTAATAAAGAAATTTTCAATTATTTTTCAGAACAAAAAATCATTCAAATCTTACAAGTAAATTCTTTAGAAAAAATTGGTTTAGAATTTAAAAAAATACTCACGCAGGAAGATAATTTAATAAACTTTTTTGGTTTATTTGTATCTATTAAAAATGACCATGGGGCAAATGAGATAGAAAAGGGGGCAGTTGATTTAAAAGTAAAAGAAAAACCAATTAACAGAATGAATCCTGAAAAAATATCCGAACCGATTAAACAAGAAATTGAGTCAATCTCACCAAAACCTAAAAAGATAATAGAAAAAAAGATAATAGAAAAACCTAAAAAGATAAAAAGAATGATTGATTTACCAATTATTAAAACCAGTCGATTGGCCTATTTTAGGAAATATCTTTTTATTGTCATTATTATATTAGCCCTTATTTTTATTCAAAGTATTGTTATTTTAGCACGCCAACAAATAAAAGCAAAACAAGCGCAAGAGTACGCTGAAATGGTAGAAAATATGAAAAACAAAGAAAATGATTTATCCACAGCCTTAATTTATCAAGATTCTTTAAAAATAAAAACATCTGCCACTGAATTTCAAAAGATTCTCAATCAACTTCCCCTTAAAACAGAAGAACAACAAGAAATTTTTAAAAATTTTCAAAAAGGATACATAGAACAAATGAACAAATTTTATCGCCTAGTATCCATTGATGAACCCAAAATTTTAATTGATTTTATTGAAACAGATGAAAATTTTAAACCGGGCGGATTTACCAATATTGGTAATGATTTTTATATTTTTAATCCAGCTAATAATTACATTTACCTTTTTAATGTTGAAACAAAAAAATTGGAGTTAGTTAACAAAATTTCCACTAATATCGGCCGATTAGAAAGAATTTCTTTTTGGGATAATGATAATCTAATTGGGATTGACCAAAATCAGGGATTGATAAATTTTAATGCGATTGATAAAAAATTACTTTCATTAAAATTTAACCGCAAAGAATTACCCAAAATCACCGACCTTGCTATTTATAATCGGCGGCTTTATACTTTGGAACCATTAAATAATCAAATTTACAAACACGATAAAACAATTGACGGATTCGGTCAAGAACAGAAATGGATTAACGATCAAACTGACATTTCTGCTGCTGATTGCTTTACTATAGATGGGTCAGTATATATTCTTAATAAAACCGGCAAAATTTCAAAATTTTATCAAGGAAACAAAGCAGATTTTCCTATGGAAGAAATTTATCCTGTTCTTTCCTACCAAGACCCGAATATCTTAAAACCGGAAGGAAAAACAAAAATTTATACTAATTCTGACCTTAATTATCTTTATGTTTTAGACGGACCAACTAAAAGATTGATTATTTTAAATAAAAACGGCGATTTAATTAAACAATTCACCAGTCCGGAGTTTAAAGATTTAAAAGATTTTATTGTTAATAAAAAAGAAAATCTCGCTTGGCTCTTAGCTGGAACAAAAATATTTGAAATAGAGATTAAATAAAATATTTAGTTTTAATAACGGGCAATACTTTTTTTTGTTTCGGCGTTAAAATTTCACTATGCATATTTTTTAAAATATAATTTGAAATAATTGGCTATTTTAGGATAGTAATTGTTTCTCTTTTGTTTTATTTTTGTATTAAAAATGTAAGCGGTATTTTTAATGCCAAAAATTTTTATCATCTTTCTAATGTCATTAAAATCTCCGTAATTTAAAATTGCCTCGATAATAGCTTCATCAGAAAGCGTCTTTAAATTCTTGACATACCAAACTAAGTGAGGTTTTCGTTTAATGTATTTTTGAAGCGTTGTTTTTTTCATACTTTGCTTTTTAAAATATTATTTTTGTTATTTTTGATTATTATTGGGCAATATATCTATAATTATAGCAAAAAAATGGCTTATGTCAACATATTTAAAAAGCTAAATTCAAAGAAAATAAAAAACCATCGTTAAAAAAAACGATGGTTTTTTATTTAAAAATTTACTTTAAAGTGACTTTTGCTCCAGCATCTTCTAAAGATTTCTTGATTTTTTCCGCTTCTTCTTTATTAACCCCTTCTTTAACAACCTTGGGCGCATTATCAACCAAATCTTTAGCTTCTTTTAAGCCAAGTTGGGTAAATTCCCTAATTGCTTTAATTACGCCAATTTTATTGTCCCCGGTAGAAGTTAATTCTACGCTAAATTCAGATTTTTCTTCTTCAACTTCCTTTGCGCCAGCAGGGACCGCCATTGCCATGGCCATGGGAGCTTGAGCGGAAACGCCAAATTTTTCCTCAAGAACTTTAACCAATTCGGCCAGATCCATTACGCTCATTTTTTCAACTTCTTCAATTAAACTTTTAAATTTTTCAGGAACTTTAATTTCTTTAATTTCTTTTTCTTCAGTCATAGATTTTAAATTAAAAATATTATTAATTATTAAATATAAAGCTAACTTTTGTTTTTAATAGCATTTAAAACATAAACGATGTTTTTCAAATTTCCTTTAAGGGCGTAAACAAAATTATTAATTGGTCCTTTCATTACTCCGGCTAATTGACCAAATAATTCCTGTTTGGTGGGAAGCTTTGAAAGACTAGTAACCTGAAAGGCATCGATTAAATTATTTTCAAATATTCCTCCTTGAATTTTTAATTTATCGTGTTCTTTGTTAAAACCAACCACTAATTTTGCGGGTTCAATTTCTGAATCAAATCCAAAGACTAAACCAACTCCACCTTGGATCTTTTTTAAATCAATTTTATCCAAACCCGCTTTTTTTAAAACAATTTCTAAAAGGGTTTTTTTAGCCACCAAATAAGAACAATTTTTTTTCTTTAATAGTGACCTTAATTTGTCCACCTCCTTAACCTTTAATCCATAATAATCAATAAATACCAAACTTTTCATTTTTTTTATTTTTTCTTCAAGATTGGTAATCATTTCTTTTTTTTGCTCTTTTGTTTTTGCCATAAATTTTTTTATTTAAAAATAGTCTGGGACACAGACTATGAAGTAAAATAAAACACTTATTTTATTAAACGTCTCGGCAGGTTTTATTATTATTTTAAGCGATTTTTACGCGCCTGCTGTCTGTGACTTTTTTATTATATAATATTTTATTTATTAAGTCAAATATACTTATCCCCAATTTTCTTTTTTAACAAATTAACCAATAACGGTTCCCTTGAATTTTTTTCCTTGTAAAAAATTCTCAAAATTTTTAATATTTCTTCCATTAAGCACCGCTACTTGAATTCCTACCTGTTTAGCCAATTTACTGGCTGGAGGACCAAAGGGAGCCGACTTTCTTGGAGACCAGGTAGTTCCAACAATTTTTAAGAATTTATTCCAACTAATCTCCTTTAAAGGCTTTGCTTCAGGATATTTGTCGGGGTCTTTATCATAAACATAATCAATGTCGC
>CAZHDT010000020.1:7192-10645 GCA_964531505.1 uncultured Gammaproteobacteria bacterium | reverse complement strand
TGATAATAAATTTTTTGTTCTAATTTTTGACCGGTAATTTTTATTTTTTTAACATTTTCTATTACTACGATATCGCCCTGGTCAAGGTTGGGTTGATAGTCTTCTTTATGTTTTCCAATCAAAAGAGTAGCGATTTTAGTAGCCAAACGGCCTAAAACCTGGTCAGTGGCATCAAAATAATGAATTTTTCTTACTATTTTTTTCATATTTATACTAATTCCAAAATAACCATTTCCGCGCTGTCTCCTTTACGCGGACCCACTTTAATAATTCGACAATAACCCCCGGGTCTTTCTCTATACTTTGGACCGATTTCTTCAAGTAATTTTTTAGTTGCCTCGCGACTTTGAATATAAGAATCAATCAGTCGATAATTATTTAAATTATTTTCTTTAGCTCTGGTAATTAAACGTTCCACAATCGGCTTAATCGCTTTTGCTTTTGCTTCAGTAGTGGTCATCTTTCCATTGAGTACAAAATTAAGAGCTAAACTCTTTAAAAGAGCCCGACGAGGACCAACTTTACGGTCTAAAATTTTTCCTTTTTTTCTATGACGCATTGGTTAATTATTAATTAAATTATTTCTTTTTATCAGTCTTTTTTTTCTTTTTTAAAGGCAATTCGACCAATTTTTTCTTTTCTTTCATTACTTTTAAAACAACCACTTTTTTTTCTTTTTTAATCGCTTTTTTCTTAATCGATTTTTCAGGCATTATTTTAATTTCTTCACTTAAAATAAGCAAGGTAGAAAACTGTTCCTTTAAAAGACTGCTTGCTTCCAAAAACGCGCTTTTAGGAGATAGGGTGCCGTCGGTTTCAATTCCGATATAAATTCGGTCAAAATCAGTTCTTTTACCCACCCGCATATTTTCCACTTTGAGTGAGACATTAAGAGTTGGACTGAAAATTGAATCAACAATTATCGTATCAACCACCAAATTATCTCTTGATTTTTCCTCCGAAGGAACCCAGCCATAACCATTATCAACCCAAATATCCATTTCTAAAACTGTATTTTTATCAGTAATTGTGGCAATTAATAATTCCGGATTAATAATTTCCACTTCAGATGATTTTTCAATATCCGAAGCAAAAACTTTTTTTTCACCCTTGACTTTTAAGGTAAGTTTAATCGGTTCTTCAATGTCTTTTAGTATTTTTAAATGAAGGGATTTTAAATTTAAAATAATATCTAAGATATCCTCTTTAATACCAGCAATCGTAGAAAATTCATATTTAACACCTTTAATTTTTACCGCAGTAACCGCTGAACCTCTTAAAGAAGTCAAAAGAACTCGGCGTAAAGTATTTCCCCAAGTGGTTCCATAACCGGGCCAACAGGGTTCAATAATAATTTCACCTTTATTTGGATTTTTTTCATCCGGAAGGTATTCAACTTTATTTGGTAAAAAGAAATTTTTCATATATTTATTTTAATTTTTTAATTTAAAATTTTTAATTTCTAACGGCTATAATAACCAATAATCATTTCTATTTCAAAATCCTTGGGTAAATCTTCGGAAAAAATCTCCTTTAAAACTTTAACTTCCGCTTTTTTAAAATCTGAAGAAAACCAAGATGGAATTAAATCTTTATTACCCTGATTTTGGGCAAGTTGTTCTTCCACTTGTTTAAGAATATTCTTTTTAGCTTTCGGTTTAATCTCGTCCCCCACTTTTACCAAATAAGAAGGGATATCGACTCGGCGACTATTAACTAAAATATTTCCATGACCGATTAACTGCCTAGCTTTTTTTCGAGAATTGGTAAAACCGGCGCGATAAACAACATTATCCAATCTTTTTTCCAATAAACTTAAAAAGATTTCTTCTGTATTTCCTTTCTTTGCTTTGGCCTTAGTATAATAATTCACCAATTGTTTTTCTGAAATTCCATACGACCTTCTAAGTTGCTGTTTGGCTCTTAATTGACGACCATAATCAGACAAACGAGGATATCCCTTAGGGCCATGCATTCCAGGAGGATATTTTCTTTTAACTAAAGCACATTTAGAAGTAGAACAACGTTCCCCCTTTAAAAAAAGTTTTTTGCCTTCTCGACGGCATGTTTTGCATCTTAATTCTGTATTAATCATATCTAATAATTTATTTTTTAAATATTTAAAAATTAAACTCTCCTTGTTTTTCTGGCTCGGCAACCGTTATGAGGTAATGGGGTGGTGTCTTTAATGGAGATAATATTTAAACCATTGGCGTAAAGAGATCTCACCGCGGATTCCCTTCCCATACCAACTCCTTTAACAAAAACTTGCACATCTTTTAATCCGCAATCCTTTGTCTTTTCCACCACATCTCTAACAATAATGCTGGCGGCATAAGGAGTGGCTTTTTTGGGGCCTTTAAATCCCATTCGACCAGCGCTAGACCAAGCTAAAACATTGCCCATTAAATCAGTTAAACTAACAATCGTATTGTTATAGGTCGCTTTAATATAAGCATGTCCCCGAGGCACATTCTTAATTATTTTACTTTTTTTCTTCTTTACCATAAATTTTTATTATGTCTTTTTAGCGGATGGACGGCGGCCACTTCCCACAGTTTGACGGGCGTTGCCACGCACGGTTCGGCTATTAGTTTTAGTTCTCTGACCACGAACCGAAAGATTTTTACTATGTCTTGAACCGCGATAAGAACCGATTTCTTTTAATCTTTTAATATTAGAAATAACATCTCTTTTTAAGTTTCCTTCTGTTTTATATTTATTCTCAATAATTTTTCTTAAAATTTCTATTTCTTCCGTAGTTAAATCCTTAATTTTTTTATTTTTATCTATTTTTGCTTCATCTAAAATTCGTTTTGCCAAAGTCTGACCAATGCCAAAAATATAGGTAAGTCCTATCTCTAATCTCTTATTTGGTGGTAAATTAACGCCAACGATTCTTGCCATATTTTTTAATTTAAATTAAATAGAATAGAAAATTATCATTTCCCCGCGATTATCCTTGTCTTTGTTTGTGTTTTGGGTTAGAGCAAATTACATAAAGTTTTTTTCCGCGTCTAATCACTTTGCAAAGACGACAAATTTTTTTTACAGAAGCTCTTACTTTCATGCTTAATTTATGATAATAAATAAATATTTTAAATTAATTTTTAAAAATAAAGTATTAAAAAAAAGGGCAAAATAAATCACTGATTAAAAATCAACAGATTCCTGTTAGTAACGATAAACAATTCTGCCTTTAGTTAAATCATAGGGGCTAATTTCCAATTTAACCTTATCTCCGGGGGAAATTCTAATGCGATACATTCTCATTTTTCCCGAAAGATGGGCTAAAATTTCTTTGCCACTTTCTAATTTAATTTTAAAGCTGGCCGCAGGAAGTAATTCCTCCACTACTCCATCAGCGGTTAAAAAATCTTTTGATATTTTTTGACTGTCAGGCATACTCCTTAAGGAGAATTTTTTAAATAAATTATATTTTAAAACAAGTAT
>CAZHDT010000020.1:0-7092 GCA_964531505.1 uncultured Gammaproteobacteria bacterium | reverse complement strand
TAGAAAGTAAAAATTTTACCTGGATTGATTTATCACGATGCGCCGATGAAGAAATAAAATACCTTGAAGAAAACTTTGATTTTAGCGCTCTCCATTTAGGCGATTGTATTTCAAAAATTCAGCGGCCAAAACTTGATTTGGCGGAAAAATATATTTTTATGGTTCTTTTGTTTCCGGTATATAACCGAAAAACCAGAAAAATAAGTTCTTCAGAAGTTGATTTCTTTATCAATTCAGAAAAATTAATTACGGTTCATCACGGCGAAATTCCGGCTTTAATTAACTTTTTCAATCTTTGCAAAGTTAATCAGCTAACCCAAGAGGAATATTTCAAAGACCCTCTCACTCTCCTTTTCGAAATTTTAAACCGACTTTTTACTTATTGCATACCAATTATGAATATCTTAAATATCAACATCAGCAGTATTGAAGAAAACATCTTTCAGGGTTATGAAAAAAGAATGGTTAAGGAAATTTTGATTGCCAAAAGCAATATCATCAATTTTAGAAAAATAATGCAAGCGCATCGCATGGTTATTTCCAAATTAACTAAAAAAATCAATATCTTTTTTCCAGACACAGGAAAATTTAAAGAACATTTTAATGAACTTTTAGAAACCACCGAGGATATTTGGGAAAACTTAGAAAACTTAAGACAAAGCATTAACGGCGTAGAAAGCACGAATAACTCCTTAATTTCATTTCAATTAAACGATGTTATCAAAATTCTGACCACTATTTCTGTAATTATTCTGCCAATCAGTTTAATTGCCAGTATTTTCGGCATGAACCTGCAATTCATTCCTTTTGCTAATCAGCCCTTTGCTTTTTGGCTTGTAATTGCCATAATGGTTTTAACCTTTGCCATTCTAATCTCATATTTTAAAAGAAAAAAATGGCTTTAAACTTTTAAAATCCGGCTTATTTTTTGCCAAATTTTTTCTGAAATTTCTTTTTTAGAAAGCATTTCCCCTTGAGAATAACATTCTATTTTAAAATAACTATCGGGATATAAATCCGCCACTTCACAAAAAATCCTTTCCGCCTTGATAAGGTAGGAGACATTTTTCTCATGAATGTCTCTCTTTTTTTTCTTTAAATACTTTTTATCTTTTCTCTGGTTAATCAAATCAAAAGCCACTTTTCCCGGAACATGAAGAAAAATATTTAAATTAGGCTGAGGCAATCCTAAGATTCCGTATTCCAATTCCTGAATCCATTGATAAAATTCCTTTCTTTTATCATTATCCATTATTTTCGCCCCCTGATGGCCTAAATTGGAACCGACATAACGGTCAGAAAAAACATTAATACCCTGATTCAACCATTTTTTCAATTCAAATGAAGCAGCAAACCTATCTAAGGCATAAAAAAAAGAAGCGCGATAAGCACTTACCTCTTTTAAACTTCCATAAGAACCTCTTAAATATTCTTGAACAAAATAAGAAGAGGGCTGATTATAGCGAGGAAAATTCAAGGTTTTGAAATTAATTTTCTTTTCTTTTAATTTTTTTAAAAGTAAATCAAACTGCGTGCTTTTACCTGACCCGTCAGTTCCTTCCAAAACAATAAATTTTCCTTTCTTCATTTTAATATAATAATATTATAAATTTTTAATATTATAATTGAATTTTAAGTCCCGGTCCCATTGTCGAACTTAAAACAATCGTCTTGATAAAATTTCCTTTAACTCCGCCCGGCCTTAATTTTTTTAAAACATCTAGAAATGCTTCCGCATTATTTTTTATTTTTTCCTTTGGCCAGGAAACTTTTCCGACTGCCTGATGAATATTTGCTCCCGCATCGCTTTTAAAATTTATTTTTCCCTTTTTTAACAGCTCAATCACTTTTTTAATTTCAATGGTAACAGTTTCAGTTTTTGGATTAGGCATCATTCCTTTTGGGCCAAGAATTTTAGCAATTAAAGACATTTCTTTCATTAATTCCGGTTCGGCAACAGCCACGTCAAATTCACATTTGCCAGTATTTTTAATTTCTTCAATTAAACTTTTTCCACCAACTAAGTCCGCTCCCGCTTCCTTAGCTTCTTTTTCTTTAGCAGGAGTGACAAAAGCAGCCACTCTTTTTGTTTTAATTGCCCCTTCCGGCAAAACCACCATTCCCCTTACTTGTTGTTCTGTTTTTCTCGGATTAATTCCCAAATGAATATGGATTTCAATTGATTCATCAAATTTAGCGATTTTGTTTTCTTTAATAAAATCAATTGCTTCTGATAAAGAATATTCTTTATCAGGTTCTATTTTAGATTTAATTTCTTGATATTTTTTCCCTGTCATACTATTTAATTTATTTTAAAAATTTAGAATTAATCTTTTTCTGCTTCTACTTCAACTCCCATCTGTCTAGCGGTACCCTCTATAATTTTCATCGCCTGGCTTATATCATCAGTATTTAAATCCGGCATTTTAATTTTAGCGATTTCTCTCACCTTTTCCCGACTAATTTTGGCCACTTTCTTTTGTAAAGGCTCTTTAGACCCCTTTTCTATCCCCGCTGCTTTTTTAATTAATTCAGCAGTTAAAGGAGTTTTAAAAATAAAACTATAAGTTCGGTCTTCATAGACTGTGATTTCCACAGGAACCGTGTTGCCAATTTGATCTTTTGTCTGTTCATTAAATTTCTGACAAAATTCAGCGATATTTAATCCATGTTGCCCTAAAGCCGGTCCCACTGGAGGCGCCGGATTAGCTTGGGCAGCTGAAATTTGGAGTTTAAGGATTGTTTTTACTTTTTTCGCCATATTGATATTTATAATATTTAATTAAAAATATATTTTAATAATTTATATTTTTTTAATCTGTAAAAAATCCAATTCAGCCGGAGTTTCTCTACCAAAAACGGATATTAAAACCTTAATTCTTCCCCTTTCCTCATCTATTTTAGAAACTTTTCCTTCAAATCCTTTAAAGGGGCCGTCAATAATTCTAACTGGCGCGCCGATTTCAATATCAATTTTATATTTCGGCTCTTCTACTCCCATTCTTTTTTGAATTTCCCTGATTTCCTCGTCAGCTAAAGAAATTGGAGTCGTGCCAGAACCGATAAAACCAGTTACCCCTGGCGTGTTTCTTACGACATACCAAGAATCATCCGTCACTAACATTTCTACTAAGACATAGCCTGGAAAAATTTTTTCCCTAATTGTTCGCCGATGGCCATTTTTTATTTTAATTCTTTTTTCTGTGGGAACTAAAACATTAAAAATTTTATCGGAAATATCCATGGACTCAATTTTTTGTTTCAAATTTTCCGCCACATTTTCTTCATATCCAGAATAAACATGAATTGCGTACCAACAACGTCCTTCTTTTTGTATTTGCTTAGGCATATAAATACTTGCTTAAATTTATAATTTTTCTTTTTAAAATAAAACCTATATTACCAATTGTAAAATTTGGGTGAGAATAAAATCTACTATCCCTAAAAAAAATGCCAGCCCTAAACTGATTCCCACCACTAAAAAAGTATTTTGCCAGGTTATTTTTTTAGTCGGCCAGCTTACTCTTTTTAATTCAGCAATAGAATTTTTAATATAATTATTTATTTTTTTAAACATTTTTATATTTTTAAATTTAATAATTCTTAAAAAGACCTTTAACAGGCCTCAGGCCTTTCAAGTATAACAACTCTCTTTAAAAGCACAATGGTTAAATATCAAGGTTTTCCACTCCTTTGGCATGAGTTTGAATAAACCGTTTTCTAGCGTGGACTTCTTTGCCCATGAGAATTTCAAAAATTTCATCTGTTTTGGCTACATCATTTACTTCCACTCTTTTTAAAATTCTTTGTTCGGGGTCCATGGTAGTTTTAAAAAGTTCTTCCGGATTCATTTCTCCCAAACCTTTATAACGTTGAATTGTTACTCCGGGAATTTTTTCTTCTTTTATTATATTAACTCCCCCTTCTTCCTGTTGCTCTTCTTTTTCCGAATCAATTTCTTTTAATTTAAACCCTTTGGCTAAAACCTTTTCTTCTTTTTTATTTTTAATTATTGAATCGGATTTTTTTTCTTTATTTCTTTCGTTTGAAAAATTTTCTAAAAATTTTATTTTTTCTTCTTCAGAATAAAAATATTGAGTTGATTTTCCAGTTTTAATTCGATATAAAGGCGGACGCGCAATATAAATATGCCCCTCTTGAATTAGGGTTGGAAAATAACGATAAAAGAAAGTTAATAAAAGGGTCCTAATATGCATACCATCTGAATCCGCGTCAGACATAATTATCACTTTATGATAACGCAGTTTGCTAATATCAAACTGTTCACCGATATTCGTACCCAAAGCGATAACCAATGATTTTAATTCCTGATTAGCTAAAATTTTATCAAGTCTAGCTCTTTCCACATTTAAAACTTTTCCTCTTAAAGGAAGGATCGCTTGAAAATTCCTATCCCGCCCCATTTTACAATTATGAACAAACACCCCGCTAGCAAGAGCGAAATTGTGCGTATTTTCTACCTCTAAATCATAGACATCTATTTGTCTTTTCAATTTTATTATCTTTTTTATTTTATGATTATAATTTTCAACCGCCTCTTTTAATCTCACTTCTTCGTTGTCAAAAAATCTTTCACAAGCCGTTTCATATTTTAAAAGATTTTTATCATTTAATTTTAATCTCCTTTCCTTGTATCTTTCTTTATCAATTTGGCCATATTCTTCGAAAATAACGCGCATCAATTTAAGAAATTTTTCTTCGTAAGTTTTTTGATAAGAAATTTTTCTTTTTTTTCTAAAATCCATTGTCCATTGTTCTTTGGTTTTCTCACTTCGCCAAGCGATTAATTGAGGATTACTCCATTCTATTTTAGCTTTTAAAGAATTGTGTTCTTTTGCCTCCGGGTGCTCTTGAAAATATCTCATAACTTTTTCTGATTGCTTTTTTCTATTTCCCTCTTCTGACCAATATTTTTTTTGAGATTTGTTTAATAATTTATTATTTCTCTTCCTATATTCCAGATTGTTGTTATAAAATTCCAAAAACTTTTTGGTCATATAATCTTTGTATTCTTTATTTTCCCATTGTTTTTTTGCCCTAAGGCTTAACATTTCTCTCATCTCTGACGTAGTCATAATCTTTTTAATTTTTTCCTTATATTCTTTATTTTGATGAGCTAATCTTGATTTTTCTTTAGATTTATCACTGTGCAGAGTTTTTTCTAAAAGACTACTATGATATAGAATGTGATCCATTTTGGGCATTCTTATCAAATTTTCAGGATTATTATTTAATTTATTGAAATCAACGTGATGTCTACAATCTCCATCATCCTTTAAATAAACTCCTCTTTCTAAATTATATTGATCAGCTAAAAGATGAGTAAAAATCCACCATTTTCTTTTAATATCATAAACCATTTCATAGTTTTTAATCGTGATTCTCTTATTAATCTTTGATAATTTTTTTCTAAACGGCATTAAAGAATCGAATGTGGAAAGATCTCCCGCTTTCTTATAAAAACCATCTCTTAACATAAACAAATGATCCGACGTGCAAATAATTTCTTCTTGATTGTCAAGAATAATTTTTATTACTTTAGCATTGGTCTTAGTTTTTCTCGGATTTTTTATTTTCTCTATACCAATCATTCCGTCTTTTTTAATTGTATAACAATAATTTTTCTTACCAGCTTTATCTTCTTTCATCAATTTCTTAAAACTAATATTTCTCCCATCTACTAAAGCGATTTCTGTTTCTCCAGCGAAACAAGAGCCACCGGCGCTGTCTCCCTCAACAATATATAATTCACATTTTTGAGGCTCCTTAGAAGAACAGTCAGCCAACTTTCCCGGCAAGGCTAAACTATCTAAAACCCCTTTTCTTAAAACCGTTTCCCTGGCTGACCGAGCGGCTAAACGAGCTCTAGCTGATAAAATACATTTTCCAATAATCGCTTCAGCATCTTTAGGATTTTCTTCTAAAAATTCTTTAAAAGCAGTTGAAAAAACAGAATCAACCGCTGACCGAGCTTCGTTATTCCCCAATTTAGCTTTAGTTTGACCTTCAAATTGAGGGTCAACTAAACGCACACTGACAACCGCGCTTAATCCTTCCCTTACATCATCGCCTCCCAGATTAGCGTCTTTTTCTTTTAAATATTGTTTTTCTCTCGCGTAATTATTTAAAACTCTAGTTAAAGCGGTTCTAAAACCGACAATATGCATTCCGCCCTCCGGAGTATATATATTATTGGCAAACCCCAATAAAGATTCTTTATAATCTTCAGTATATTGCAAAGCGACTTCCACAGAAATTTTTTCTGTTTCTTTTTTAACAGAAAAAATATTTTCCTGCTTGGTTTCATTGTTTCGATTTAAATAGCGGACAAAAGAAGCGATGCCACCTTCAAAATAAAATGCATACGATTTTGGCTCGGCTTCATTACGACTGTCAATAATTTTCATTTTAAGCCCTTGGGTCAAATAGGCTTGTTGCCTAAGATGGGAAATAATAGCCTTCCAATCAAACTCAATTCTTTCAAAAATTTCCGAATCAGCCTGAAAAGTAATAATTGTCCCGGTTCCTTGCGCCGGACCAACTGCTTTAACTTTATTCATTGGCACGCCCCTTTTATATTCCTGAACCCATAATTTACCTTCCCTTTTTACTTCGGCTTTAAGATAAAAGGATAAAGCATTAACAACAGAAACTCCCACCCCATGCAAACCCCCGGAAACCCGATAAGCGCCGCTTTCAAATTTTCCACCGGCATGAAGTTTGGTCATCACCACTTCCAAAGCAGAAGTGCCAGTTGCTTTATGAATATCAACCGGAATACCTCGTCCATTATCAGACACTCTAATTTTATTTTCCGGCAATAATTCAACTTCCAAATTATCACAAAAACCGCCGATTGCCTCATCGATTCCGTTATCAACCACCTCCCAAACCAGATGATGTAACCCTCTTAAACTGGTTGAACCAATATACATAGCCGGTCTTTTTCTAACGGGCGCCAACCCTTCTAAAATTGTTATTTGCTTGGCCCCATAATCTTCTTTCTTTTTTGCTGGCTCATTAATTTTATTATCTTTAATTTTGTCTTTTGTCATAAAATCTTAATTGTAA
>CAZHDT010000019.1:4964-12096 GCA_964531505.1 uncultured Gammaproteobacteria bacterium | reverse complement strand
TTATAGGAACTTACAGGTCCGACCTGTAAGAAGTTAAACCTCCCAAGGAAAACCCCCTCAGAATAGTTTAGAATTTAATATTTTGTGTTTAGAATTTAGATATTGTTTGTTATTTGTTATTTGGAATTTGTAATTTAATATTCTCCAAATTTGACCTTTAACGTCAACTTAATGAGAACATATTCTAATCTATTTCAACAAATTTGTTCTTTCAAAAAATTACATTTTTCTTATTTCAAAGCGCGAAAATGCAAGCGATATCGCGATTATGTTCTGGAATTTGGTCGCAATTTGGAAAAAAATTTAATAAAATTAAATCAAGAATTATTAAATCAAACTTATTGCCATGGTTCTTATCGGGAATTTATTGTTTGCGATTCAAAAAAACGCCATATCAGAGCCGCGCCTTTCCGCGACAGGATAGTTCATCATGCTTTATGTAATGTCATTGAACCGATTTTTGATAAAAGTTTTATTTTTGATTCTTATGCTTGTCGCAAAGAAAAAGGAACCCATCAAGCGATAAAAAGGTTGAGAAAATTTTTAAAAACACTTTCCAAAGAAAAAAGGAATATTTATTGTTTTCAAGCGGATATTTCAAAATATTTTGACAGCATTGACCACGACATTTTATTTTCCTTAATTAAGAAAAAAATCAAAGATAAAAAAATCCTTTGGCTGGTAAAAGAAATTTTAGATAGTTGTTGTATTCGCAAGATTTATAAAGATTTATTTAGTTTCCGCCAAATTGGTATTCCTATCGGTAATTTAACCAGCCAGTTATTTGCCAATATCTATTTAAATGAAATAGATCAATTTGCTAAACACGGGTTAAAAGAAAAATATTATCTTCGCTATATGGATGATTTTCTCTTTTTAAGTTATTCTAAAAAAGATCTTTTCCAAATTAAAGAAAAAATAAATTTATTTTTGCGAGAAAACTTAAAATTAACCCTGCACCCCAAAAAAGCAAATATTTTTAATGTGAAAAACGGAATTTATTTTCTCGGTTATCGTAATTTTGCCAATTATCGCTTGTTAAAAAAAGACACTGTCAAAAGGTTTATTAAACGGCAGAAATTTTATCAAAAGAAATTGAATCAGGGATTAATGAGTCAAAAAAAGTTTAACGCTTCTTTAAGTTCTTGGCTGGCTTATGCCAAATTCGGCGATTCTTGGCGATTGAGAAAGAAAATATTAAAAACTTTTTAATATTTTATAATAATGAGGTCTTCACTGATTTTTATGGAAATATGCCGTTCTTTTACATTGTGCCCCCATAATCGTCCATTTGTATTTTAAAGGGATAAAATCAATCGCGGCTTTATCCGTGGCGGCAATTGGAACAATGGGTCGAATGCCGGCCTATTTGCGCTGAATTTGAATAATGCGCCTTCTAATGTGAACAACAACATTGGGTTCCGGTGCGCCCGCTTTAGTGGTTATGTTTTCTGCCGGAATTTTCGTTTTTACAAAAACGGAGAGAGAGCTTCATAAACCCCAGATTTTATTCCTCCTTGATTGTTTCTGATCAGGGAAATATTATGGCTATCAACTTGATTTGTATTAGTAATTATAAATGAAAATTCAAATTTAAGTTTTATGAGTCATTTATAAGTCCGTAACTATGGACCGAGTGGAGACCTCATTTTTGTATTTTTATTAATTTTTGATGTTGATGTAATCAATATATTTAAAAATGAAATCATCTCGCGGAATTTATGATCTGATAGTTTTCCAAAAAGTTTACGATTTTTTGTTTTGGTTAAAGCCAACCGTTCAAAGATTTGCTAAAGTTCATAAATACAGTTTGGGTTTGGACTTAGAAAAAGAGGTTGTTGAGCTTTTAAAAAAAATAGTCAAAGCCAATTTAAGCAGAACCGACAAAAAAAGAGAAATAGAAAATTGTTTGGTTCATTATGAAATAGTCAAAATTTTTATTAGATTGGCGAAAGATTATTACCTTTTAAATATAAGACAATATGAATTTGCCAGTCAACAATTAACAGAAATAGGAAAATTATTGGGTGGCTGGTATAGAAAATTCTCATAATTTAATTTTATCATATTTAATAAATTTAATTTTAATCTTTATGAAACAAAAATTTCATTCAAAAAAGTTCATTTTAGCTACGGCAGTTTTAGCCATTTTGGCGCTTGGCTTTTTCTATGCCGACCATGTTTTCGCCGAACTTTCGTCCATCTGGACCATGGCTTTTAGGGAACTGCCCTTTATGTCCAATCCGGCCAAATGTCCGTCGGATATGGTTTGGGTAAATACCGGCAAATTCTGTATTGATAAATACGAAGCCTCAAACGGCGGGGGGTCGTATTATGTTGACATCAACGGCGACGGAGACACGGCCGACCCCGCTGTTAATGTCTATGGCGACGGCACAACTTGGAACGAAACAACCACCACTGCCAAAGCTGTTTCGGTTTATAACGCCACGCCCTGGGTTTCTCTTAATCAGGTTGCCGCCAAAGCCGCTTGTTTAGCCGCTGGTAAGCATTTAGCCACCAATTATGAACTGCTTTTGGCTGCTAAAGGCACTCCTGACCCGTATTCCAGTGACCCGGGCGGCGACATAGAGCCCTGCAATATTTGGACAGATTCCAAACCCTCGGTCGCAACTTGGTCAGTAACTAATCAAGCGATTAAAACCGGCACAGCCACTTCTTGCGTTTCCACCGCCGGCGCTTATGATTTAATCGGCAATGTTTGGGAATGGACAGATAATGTGATAAATAATGGGATTCACCCGGCGACTGGCGTTGCTTTGCCGGCACAGAATTATATTAGAGGACTGGATATTTATGGTTTACCGACTTCTACTGGTTCTTCCACCGCTGATTATAATTACGATCATTTCTGGATTAATGCTGCTGGTTATCGCGGCTTTATCCGTGGCGGCAATTGGAGCATTGGGTCGGGTGCCGGCCTCTTTGCGCTGGCTTTGGATAATGCGCCTTCTGGTGTGAGCAAGTACATTGGGTTCCGGTGCGCCCGCTAATTTGTTGACCCAAAGGGTCAACAAAAGGGGTTTTAATCTAAAATCTATATTCTAAAAATCTAATTCCGACTAGACATGTAGATATATAATGTAGACATCCGACGTCCACACGGATAGATAGATAATGTAGACATAGATAATGTAGACATCCGACGTCCACATTCGTGGGAATACAGAGGTCGGACCTCTGTAACCCTCGTAAATCAACTTGCAGGTCGAACCTGCAAGAGGTTCAATCCTCGTTACGAGGATGTACGAGGTTTCACCTCGTACAAGGCTTGAAAACTTTCGGAGAACCGTTCTCCTAAAACCGAAAACCAACTTCTTACAGCTTTTACAGGTCGCACCTGTACCAACCTACCTACGAGGTTTCACCTCGTAGTGTACGAGGTGAAACCTCGTACACGACCCCGTACATACAAATCCCGTCATTGCGATCCGCCTCCGGCGGAGAAGCAATCTTTCCCCCATCGTCATTGCGAGCGCCACTCTCCTTTCTGTCATTGCGAGCGCCACAGGCGCGCGGCAATCTCTCAACTTATAATTTATTTAATTTATTTAATTAAATCTTTATGGAAAAACAAAAAAAAATATGGCTCCTCGTCGCTATTGCCATCATCGTTATTATTTTAATTATCATTTTTATTTCCCCCAAAAAAGAAAAGTTTGATGAAAACATGTTTGAAGGATTTTCTGAACAGGATTTAAAAAACGCGCCTGAAGCGCCGGAATTAAATATTAATAAAATCCAAGAACCAATCGAAGTTGTTCCCGGCGCCAGCAAAGTTGACAGCGAGGGACAAGTTTTAACCGAGCAAGGCGAAGCGGTCCAAACCGAAGGAATCAGCCCCAACGCTCAAGACGCGCCCAAGCAATCCGCGCCTTTGACTGAACAGGAGATTCAGGAAATTCCAGATAGCGTTTTTAAAATAGAAATAAGCAGTGAGAATGGTTTTGTTCCCAACCAATTTAGGGCAAAACCCGGCCAAGTCATCACCATCGCTTTAACTTCCGCAGACGGTGCCAATCATATTTTGCGTTTTTTAGATAGGGAATTAAGAGGATTGGCAATCAGTGTTGAAGGAAATGAAACCAAAGCTCTTACTTTTAATGCGCCCTTGAATCAAGGTGTTTATGAATTTATTTGCGGTCAGCCCGACCATCGCGATAAAGAAACCGGTCAAATGCTCGTCATTGAATAAATAAAATAAGGTTAGAACTTTCGGAGAACCGTTCTCCGAAAACCGAAAACCAACTTCGTTCAGGTCCGACCTGTACCAAAACAAACCGTACCAAAACAAATCGCTCGTTTTGGACAATAATAAATAGGATTCTTGGGTATTTACAATTCTAATTTATAATAATATTGACAAAATACAATATAGAACTAAAATTGAAGTATACTTTAATTATAGTAACAACATGCAAATTTTATGTATATTAAGCGTAATTTAGAAGGTACCATTTTGAAATATCTGAACGCCAGAGAAATAATTGCTATAACAGGCGCTCGCCAAACAGGAAAAACCACAATGATTAATCATTTAATCAAAAATCTTGATGATGCTGTTTCTATTTCTTTTGATGACCAAAATATATTAAGAATGTTTGAAAGCCAAACAGATGATTTTATAAATATATATATAAAAGGAAATAAATATTTATTCATTGATGAATTTCAATATGCAAGAAACGGAGGTAAAATTCTTAAATATATTTTTGATTCTCAGAAAATAAAAATTATAATTTCAGGATCTTCGGCAATTGATTTAAGCGTTAGGGCGGTAAAATATTTAGTTGGCAGAGTGTTAATTTTCAATCTTTATCCCTTTAATTTTCAAGAGTTTTTGTCAGCCAAGGACAAAAACTATTTAAAGATATACAAAGAGAATAGAAAATTAGTTGAACAATTTAAAGATATTGAAATAAAAATAGGAAAACAGGCTCATAAAAAATTATTATATTATTATGAAGAGTATTTGCTTTTTGGGGGTTATCCGCGTGTTGTTTTAGAAGATAACCATGAAGCAAAAAAGGAGCTTTTGCGCAATATTTATAATACTTATTTTTTAAGAGAGGTGCGGGATATATTGGGCTTGATTGATGATTACAAACTGAATAATTTAACAAAAGCGCTTGCTTTACAAATAGGAAATTTATTAGATTATCAAGAATTATCTCAAGTATCGGGTTACTCTTATCCTTCTTTAAAAAAATATTTGAATTTTTTGGAAAAAACTTACATCTGCCGATTTTTGAGGCCGTATTTTAAGAACAGAAGAACAGAGATAGTTAAAAATCCCAAGGTTTATTTTTTAGATACAGGATTAAGGAATTTTATTGTTGATGATTTTAGAAAATTAGACCCAAGGCCGGACAAAGGGTTATTATTAGAAAATGGATTAGCGCAACAATTCATTAAAAAAGATTATAAATTTAATTTTTGGCGCGACAAAAAAAAGAACGAGATTGATTTCATCATTTTTTTAGGCAATGGTAAAACAATAGCAATAGAATCAAAGGCCTATTTAAAAAGTAGAAAATTCGGCTCAATAGAATTTTTTAAGAAAAGATATCCGGATATAGATGTTTATTTAAGTTATCAAGACATTAATGAAAAAATTATAGATCGCAGAAGGATTTACCCAGTTTATTTTTATTAGAAATTAGTTTCGTTCAGCTAAATCCTTACAGGTTCGGACCCATATTGAATAAAATAAACTTCTTACAGTTCTTACAGGTCCGACCTGTAAGAAGTGAAAATTTTATCAACACAACTTCCATACAGTCTATACAGTCCATACAGGTCCGACCTGTAAGTAATATATTGCTCGCTCCGCTCGCTTTCCCACTTCTTGCAGTTCTTGCAGTTCTTACAGGTCCGACCTGTTAGGAAGTCATAAAAATTAAAATTAGAAAACAAAAATAAATTTAATAATTATTTAATAAATTAAATCCGCGTTTGCTGGCTAACAAACGCGGAAATAGGAGGGACAACATGCCATCAAAAAATGTAATTAAAATTTATGTTAAAGACGGAATTTATCACATCTACAACCGTGGGGTAGAAAAACGAAAAATCTTTATGGACGGACAAGATCACCAAGACTACAGGATGTTTTTATACTTTCTTAAAAGATATTTATCTTCACCCGAAGATTCGAATCAAGGAAAAACATCCTTACATTCCTTACAGGTCCGACCTGTAAGGAACCTACCGCCATGTCGGCAGAGTGAACTTTACAAAGAAATTCGACTTTTATGTTATTGCCTAATGCCAAATCATTTTCATTTAATGATTCAGCAATTAAAGGAAAGAGCAATTACTGACTTTATGCGTCGGCTAACTAATTCTTACGCTAAATATTTTAATGAAAAATATAAGCGAGTTGGCTCTCTGTTTCAAGGACGTTACAAAGCGGTTTTGGTGGAAAACGAATTTTATTTACTTCATTTATCCCGCTATATCCACGCCAATCCGCGAGAATTATTCAAAAACATCCGAGATTTCAGAAAATATTCTTATTCAAGCTATCTTGATTATCTTGGTGACCGCCATACCAAATGGATATACCCAAAAGAAATTTTAAATTATTTTGAAAAACAAAAAGGTGATCTAGGCGACGACGAATTTTCTTCATATCAAAATTTTGTGGAGACATACAGCGAAGACGAGAATCGCAGTATTTTAAAGAATCTAACCCTTGAATAATGGAGACTGGAAATAAAAATATAAACAAAAAAATGAACAAAAAGGAATTAGAATTTATATTACAAAAAGGAGAGGGCTTTAAAATAGAATTTAAAGAGTCTTTTAATAAATCTGTTGTTGAAGATATAGTTGCCTTTGCGAATGCTCAAGGAGGTAGGGTTTTTCTAGGCATAGATGACAAAAACAAAACAAAGGGTATTAAGATAACAAACGAATTAAAGTCCCAAATTGAGACGGTTGCAAGAAATTGCGATTCCGGCATAAAGATTGATTTAGAAATATTTAAAAATATTCTCATTATTAATATTCCAAAAGGCAAAGATAAACCATATAGATGTTCATCTGGTTTTTATCTAAGGCGAGGATCTAATTCTCAAAAAATGACAAGAGAGGAAATTAGAGAATT
>CAZHDT010000019.1:0-4864 GCA_964531505.1 uncultured Gammaproteobacteria bacterium | reverse complement strand
ATTATTGACAAAAAGGATTTTACTTCTGATATTTATTCAAATTATCAAAATGCAATAGAGTTTTTGTATCGCAATTTAAGGCTTAAATATGAAATAAAAGGTTTTGGTCCTAGAAAAGAAGTATTAGAAATTCCAGAGGAAGCATTAAAAGAGGCTACCATCAATGCGCTTGCTCATCGTGATTATTCAGAAAAAGGAGCGGATATATTAGTTGAAATTTATGATGATAGGGTAGAAATTACTAATCCGGGTGGGCTAGTTTCCGCAATTAAGAAGAGTGAATTTGGCAAGAAAAGCGTTTCAAGAAATCCATTGTTATTTAGTTTATTTAAAAGAGTAAATTTAGTTGAAAAAGTCGGTTCTGGAATTAGTAGAATGAGAGGGGCAATGAAAAAAGCGGGTTTGCCTTTGCCTAAATTTGAGTTTACAAATTTTTTTACAGTTACTTTTAAGAGGCCCAAAACTACCCTTGAAAAGGTGGGTGAAAAGGTGGGTGAAAAGGTGGGTGAAAAATTAAGTAAAAATCAAAAATCGATTTTAAAATATTTCTCTAAAGATAAAAATATTTCAATAGTTAGATTATCGAAAAAAGTTAGAATAGCACCTAAAAATATAGAAGAAAATATTAAAAAGCTTAAACAAAAAGGTTTAATTAAAAGAGTCGGAAGTGCAAGAGCAGGTTATTGGGAAATCATCAAAAAGAATAAAAAATAAAAGAAATAAGAATAATGAAAACCCAAAAACAAAAAATTGGAAAAATTGGCGAAGACCTGGCCGTTAATTATTTAAAAAAGAATAAATATAAAATACTGGAACGCAATTATCGCGCGGATAAATTTGGTGAAATAGACATCATCGCTGTTTGTAAAAAAGATACCTCCACTATTTTCCGCCCAGAAAAAATTTTAGTTTTCATAGAAGTAAAAACAAAAACAGACCGGAGTTTTGGCCTGCCAGAAGAAGAATTAACTTTTCAAAAAAAGAAAAGGACGCGAAGGGCGATTCAAAATTATTTATTTAAAAAACATTTAGCAGATGAAGATTGGCGCGCCGATTTAATCGCGATTGAAATTTTAAATAACACAAAACAAATCAGACATTATAAAAATATTTCTCTTTAAAACAAAAAATCCGCCAAATAAATGGCGAACTTTTCGGAATCTCTAAACGATCCGATGAGTTCTATCTTGACAGCTGTTAAAAGCATAACACATAAAAAACTATAATCAAGATATATCTGTGGATAACTTTTAATCATGGACCCGCGGGGAGTCAAACCCCGGAGATTCTACTGTCAAGATAGAACTCGGAATCATCCCATGCCCACGATAAAAATATTATATCAAATTTAATAATTCAATGCAAAAAATCACCATTAATGACAAAAATTTTCCCAAACTTCTTAAAAAAATACCAAATCCGCCAAAACAAATTTATGTCGCGGGCGATTTAAAAGAACAAAAATATCCTTTAGCCGTGGTTGGAACAAGAAAAATGTCAGATTATGGAAAACAAACAACAGCGCATTTCACTAAAGAATTAGTTCAAGCAGGCATAACTATTATTAGCGGTCTTGCTTTAGGAATAGATGGCTTAGCCCATAAAGTTGCTTTGGAAAATAACGGCCAGACTATCGCGGTTTTGGGTTCTGGACTAAACAATATTTATCCTAAAATCCATCAAAACTTGGCAAAAAAAATAATTGAATCAGCCGGCGCCATTATCAGCGAATACCCGCCGGAAACACCGTCCTATCAAAGTAACTTTATTGAAAGAAACCGCCTCATTTCCGGTCTTTCCCTCGGGGTTTTAGTCATCGAAGCGCCGGAAAAATCAGGAGCGCTTATTACCGCTCGTGAAGCAATAAAACAAAAAAGAAAAGTGTTTGTTATCCCTGGCCGAGTTTACGACAGAAATTCGCAAGGCGCCAATGAATTGATTAAAAACGGCGCGCAATTAGTTAGTGATCCAAGCGATATTTTAAAAGCATTAAAAATAAAACCGGTTTTTGTCAAAAATAAAAATCAAGAAAATTTATCTATTTTAGAAAAAAATTTATTAAAAATTTTATTTGCCAGAGAAAATCATATTGACGAATTGTCGCAAAAATCAGGCGCGAAAATAAATGAAGTTATATCTTGTCTAACCAATATGGAAATAAAAGGCTTGGTTAAAAATTTGGGAAACGGGAAATATATTGCAATAAAATAATTTTTAGCTTAATGAATTTAATAAATTAAATCCATGCCTGATAGCTAACAAGCATGGAAATAGGAGGGAAAATATGTTAGCAAAAATTTATTCTGCGGTAAACGAAGGATTAGATTCGCGATTAGTAGAAGTAGAAGCAGATGTTTCATCAGGATTTCCGCTCTTTGAAATCGTCGGCTTACCCGATAAGGCGGTTAATGAGGCAAAAGAACGGGTTCGTTCCGCCATTATTAATTCCGGCTGTAAATTCTTAACCGGTAATAAAAAACGTCTCATCATCAACTTAGCGCCAGCCGATATTAAAAAAGAAGGTTCAATCTACGATTTGCCGATTGCTTTAGGCGTTTTAATCGCTTCACAAGAAATTTCTTTAAATGAATCTTTTCTTGCTTCATCAGAATCTTCGTTAACTTCTTCGCAGGTCAGACCTGTTAAAAAGCTTGGTGATACAATAAAAGATTCAATGTTCATTGGCGAGTTATCTTTAAACGGCGAACTCCGTCACGCCAAAGGCATTTTGCCCATGGTGCTCTTAGCTAAACAAAAAAATATAAAAAATATTTATTTGCCAAAAGAAAATATTCAAGAAGCTTCTTTGGTGGAAGGAATGAATATTTATCCTTTGGAATCTTTAAAAAATTTAATCGCTCACTTGTCAAACCAAATTCGCATAAATCCTGTTAAATCATCAACTTCATGGAGGTCAGACCCCTATGAAAAAGAATACGAATCCGATTTTGGTTACATCAAGGGGCAGGAATTTATTAAACGCGCCTTGGAAATCGCGGCTGCTGGCGGGCATAATGTTTTAATGATTGGTCCTCCCGGGTCTGGCAAAACTTTATTGGCGCGCGCTATGCCTTCAATTTTGCCCTCAATGACGAAAAAAGAAATTTTAGAAGTGACAAAAATTTACAGCGTTGCCGGTTTATTAAAACAAAATGAATATTTAAAAAATCAACGCCCTTTTCGCGCTCCGCATCATACTACTTCTGATGTGGCTATGGTGGGCGGTGGACAAATACCTCATCCCGGAGAAATCACTTTGGCTCATCGTGGCATTCTATTTTTAGACGAATTAGCTCATTTCAAAAAACAAACTTTAGAAAGTTTGCGTCAGCCCTTGGAAGATGGAGAAATTTCTGTGGCGCGCGCTCGCGGTTCAATTTCTTTTCCAGCAAAATTTATTTTAATTTCTTCAATGAACCCTTGTCCTTGCGGTTATTACGGTGATACGGAAAAGCAATGTAAATGTGGCGCTGGTGAAATTATTAGGTATCGTCGAAAAATTTCCGGTCCGTTTTTAGACAGAGTTGACCTTCATTTAGAAGTTCCGCGTGTGGAAATAGATAAATTGATGGGAGAAAAAGTGGCGGAATCTTCAAATGAAATAAGAAAAAGAGTGGAAAAAGCCCGTCAAATTCAAACCAGCCGCTTCAATAAAAAGTTTGGTGGCTCAGCCACCAAACTTTCCAAAACAGTTTCAAAAACAATGGCGAACGCGGAAATGACTATTCCTCAAATAAGAAAATTTTGTCAAATAGACGAACAAGGAGAAGAATTATTAAAACAAGCGATTAAAAAATTTACTCTTTCCGCGCGCGCTTATCATCGCATTTTAAAAGTGGCGCGCACCATTGCCGATCTTTCTGTAACCACCGACTCAGTCATATCAAAACCTACGAGGTTCGACCTCGTAGATAAAATAAAAACAGAACACCTTGCCGAAGCGATTCAATATCGCGCCAAAATAACTGAAGAAATATTTTAACTAAATCCCGCATTAATTTCGTTTTACTTGAGTAGAATCTAGTTTAATCAATTTTGAGTAAATGTTATAATTAAATCACTTTAATATTTATACAATAGAATTTTAATTTCAAGGTTCTGCGAAGCAGGTTCTTATAATTAAATCACTTTAATATTTATACAATAGAATTTTAATTTCAAGGTTTCTCTATAGTCAAAATTATTGTCCTTGATAGCAATAATTCTCGTGCTAATGTTGCCAAATATGAACCAAAATTTAAAAAATATCGTTAAACGAACAATTTTATCAGATGTTATTAAGTATTTAGAAAATCCAGAGCGGACTAAAGATAAAGCAGAAGTTGATTTTGTTCTTTGTTCGCGGTCAGGAAAAATTTGGCCTATTGAAGTAAAAGCCACGGCTCTGCGTAATTCTAAAATAAGTCGCGGCTTGCAGAATTTTATAAAGCAATATCAACCCGAGAATGCTTTTATAATTAACTTGGGATTTCAGGGAAATTTAAAGTTTGAGGGGACAGAAGTTAGTTTTATCCAACCACACGAGATTATTAGAATTTTAAGTCAATTAAAATAATTTAAAATATATTTACCTCGTTAGAAATGTTATATTTAAATGCATTTTGTCAGGGGAATGAGGTATAATTATGAAAAATAAAAAAGTCTTTAATCTCGTCAAAATTTTTAATGGAGTGAGTAAAAAAATCAATAAAATGAGGTCAGTCCTCCTTAGAGGTCTGACCTCCCAGGGAATAAAATGGTGGAAAAAAGTTTTCATCGTTTTAAAACGTCTGACGTTAAAGAGGAGCGTAGCGACGGGAAAACGTCAGACGTTGACAATCATTCTTATCGCCTTTATATCTATCCTCTCCGCTTACTTCCTCTT
>CAZHDT010000018.1:4462-13167 GCA_964531505.1 uncultured Gammaproteobacteria bacterium | reverse complement strand
TCTCGCGGTTTTTATTTTTAAAATATTTTCTTTATTAGTGAATTCTGTTATAATATAACGAGTAATTAATTAATTAATAAATAAAATACATATGGCAAAAAGAGACACAGGTTTAGATAAACACAAAAAAACGCATTCCCATAAAACTAAAAAGCGATTGGAAGCAAAAAAACTTATGTTAGCGGAAAGAAAGAATAAAAAACATAAGTAAATTATGATAATGTTATTTATTATATAAAGATTTTGATAGATTTTTTTAAAAGTTATTTTTTTTGTTAAAATTCGTTCTATTTAAAGTAAGTAAATAAATATTTATTAATTCTAAAATAAAATGTATGCAAATTCCAAGTAATTTAAATTTAAAACCGGCGAATATTTTTAAAATAGCCGGGTTAGCATTAGTGGCTATTGTTGTTATTGCCTTTGCCGTTCGTTTGATTAGTTCGTCATTAATTGGCATTAAAGGACAGAACGCGCCGGCTTTTGATGCGAGTGGAGCCTATTATGGAGTAAGCGAAGAAATGGCGTATAGTAAGGATAGCAGTGATATCGGTTTGTCTATTCGAAATATCACATCGCCGTCTGTTCCTCCTGTTAATGGCAATGTAGTAATGGGCGATGATGCTGAAGATTTTGAGGTGACTGAATATAGCGCCAACATTGAAACGCGCTATTTAAATGATACTTGTGGCCAAATCGCGATTTTAAAGTCGCGCGATGATGTAATTTTTGAAAGAGCCAATGAATATGAAAAAAGTTGTAATTATAATTTCAAAGTTAAACATGATAGCGTGCCGGAAATTTTAGCGATTATTGAAACATTAAATCCCAAAGAACTTAATGAAAGTGTTTACACGATCAAACGTTTGATTAACGATTATACCAGTGAAGCGGAAATATTAGAAAAGAAAATGGCTTCTATTGAAGAAATTTTAAATAATGCGGTAAAAGCTTATGATGATATTACAAATTTGGCAACTAAGACCCAAGACGTGGAAAGTTTGGCAAAAATTATTGACAGCAAGATTGGAATTATTGAAAGGCTTACCCAAGAACGGATTAATATTAACGCGCAATTGGAGAGATTAGAACGTTCCAAAGCTGAACAACTTGATCGGTTAGATTATACTTATTTCAATGTTTATATTTTGGAAAATAAGTTTATTGACGGGGATAATTTGAAAGATTCGTGGAAAACTGCAATTAAATCATTTGTCCGCGATGTTAACGGAGTTGTTCAAGATATTACGATTAATTTAGTCGCGTTATTATTCTTAATTCTCCAATATGTCATTTATCTTTTCATCGTTTTAATTGTTGTAAAATACGGTTGGCGATTAACTAAATATATTTGGAAAAGATAATAGCCGTTAAAAATGAATAAAATGATTTTTGAACAGCAATCTAAAAACAAAAAGATTTTATTTATCATTTTTCCCGTAGTTTTATTGGGCGTGGTCCTTTGGGTTGTTTTAACGAAATTTGTTTATCGACCTGAGCCGGTTTCCCCCTCCCAATTTATTCATCCTTCTGAACCAATTTTTTGTACGCAGGAAGTAAAGATTTGTCCGGATGGCACTTATGTCGGAAGAAATGGGCCAAATTGCGAATTCACTAAATGTTTATCAGAAAATAATCAAACATTTGGTAATAATCAAATGGAAAAAGCTATCACGGATTATCTTTTAACTCAAAGCCGTTTTAGTTGGAAAACAAGAAATGACAGTTACAATTTCTGCGTAATTGAAAATCTTAATCCGGAACAAAATTTATTTCCTTTGTCGGTTTGGGCGCTTTGCGAAGAATTCATTTTTCAAGATGACAAGCTAAAAACATTAAGTGGGGCATCTGGTCCAGTTAAAATAAATTATCCTAACGAATTATCTTTTTATGATTTGAACAAATTTTCTTATGAAGCTCCGGGGGATGGGTCTCAGTATTCCGAAGATATTAAAAAAATATTTTCTCAAGACATTCAGCAAAAGATTTTTAGTTTTAACAGAGACAATATTATCAGAAAAATAGAAGCAATTGCTCTTGATTGGTTCAATTCCGGACAAGGAGAAGAAATTGATATTTGGGAATCAATTAAACAAGCTATTGGCCATTGCGAAGTGGAAAAGATTTTTCAGACTCACGACCTGGTGGTTACTATAACTCTTAAAAACGGAGAAAAATTAACCGCAATTGAGCCTCAGATTGATGACGTGATGATTTTTGCTCAAAAAGCTGAATTAAAATGCGGTAAAATCTTAATGGGCACGGAATAAAAATTATAATTTTAATGTTAACCCTATAAACATAATTGACACTGTATTTATTATAATTTAAAGTAAAGGTATCCAAATATGGATACCTTTACTTTAAATTATGGATTGATAAGAAAAGTGTTTTTAAATGAGTCAATGTTAAATAATGAAAAAAAATAAAAAACAATTAAAAATTTTGTCAGAGGGCGCAAAAGAGATGTTTGCCCAATTAAGAAATTATAAAAAAGCGATTATCGCCATTTCTTTTTTTGGTTTAGTTTCAGCTTTAATTAATGGAATAATGCCCTATATCACTGGTCGATTGATAGATTCTATTTTAGATAATAAAACAATTTTTTTAGGCAATAATTTAATTATTCCGTATTTTTTATTTTTTTTAATTATTTGGGCAGTAGTAAAAATCTTAGCTGATTTTATTGATTGGAGAAATGGAATGAAGGGTGAAAAATTGAGTTATATTGTTTACGCTAATTACATGACGAATGTTTTAGGTATAATTTTAGAGCTCCCATTATCATTTTATAAAAATCAGAAAGCCGGAGAAGTCGTTGATAAAATAGAACGGGCGGGAAATTGGATGACCAGGATTTTAGGATTAGTTATTAGTTTGGCGCCGCAGATTTTAAGTTTTTTAGTGGGATTAATTATTTGTTTTTCAATTAATCCATTTTTTGGGATTCTTTTAACTACGGGATTGGTAATTTATATTTTTGTTTTAATTAGAATAGTTAGTCCAGCCGCTAAATTACAAATTAAAGGATATAAAGCTTATTCTAAAGCTTTCAGTCACGGCTATGAAACTATTTTAAATATTCCGACCATTAAGCAAGCTGGCGCGGAAAAATATGAGAAAAAAAGACTTTTTACCAATTTTTCTTTAGGAATAGCAAATATCTGGACTGAAATAGTTGCTATTTGGCAGAAAATCAATTTTTTCCAAAGATTTATCATCACCTTAATCCAATCTATTATTTTTGTTTTTTCTATTATTTATATTCGTCAGGGACAAATGACCATTGGTCAATTGATTATGTTTACTAGTTATGCATCCATGATTTTTCATCCTTTCGTTCGCTTAGGGAATAATTGGGAAACAGTCCAAAATGGTTTAGTGGCATTGTCCCGAGCAAAAAAGATTTTAGACTTGCCAAAGGAAAGATATTGCCCAGAAAAGAAGATTAAAATTTCTGAAATTAAAGGAGAGGTTATTTTTGATCAAGTTAGTTTTTCTTATCGAAATAATAAAGAATTGATTGTTAATGACATTAGTTTTAAAGTAAATCCAGGAGAGGTTATTGCTTTAGTGGGCGAATCAGGTGCGGGCAAAAGCACTTTAATTGATTTAATTTCAGCTTATTATTTTCCTCAAAGGGGAAAAATTTTGATTGATGGGCATAATATTAAAAATATAGATCTAAGATTTTTAAGAAGTAACATCGCTGTTGTTCCGCAAGAAGTTATTTTATTTAATGATACGATTTTAAATAATATTGCTTATGGGAGTTTTATGGCTTCTAATGAAGAAATTATTCAAGCTGCTAAGCATGGACATGCTAATGATTTCATAGAGCTATTTCCTAAAAAATACGAACAAATTGTTGGAGAACGAGGGATAAAACTCTCAGTTGGGCAAAAACAAAGAATAGCTATTGCGCGGGCAATTTTGAAAAATCCCAAGATTCTTATTTTAGACGAACCAACTTCGGCTTTGGACGCTAAATCGGAAAAATTTATTCAGAATTCATTGGAGAAATTAATGGAAAATAGAACCACTTTTATTATTGCCCATCGTTTAAGCACGGTTAGAAGAGCGGATAGAATTTTTGTTATTGATAATGGGAAAATTGTTGAACAAGGAAAACATGACGACTTGATTAAAATTTCCAACGGTAAATATCGTCAGCTTTATGAACTTCAAATGGGGTTGCTTTAATCAAAAAATAAAATCATATTTTTATAGTTGTTAAATTAACAGGAGAGGTAGTTTTGTTAACGTCTCTTGACATATTGGTTAAGATTTGCTAATCTAATGACATTAGGTGGATAATAAAAAGTTAGAAGAAATACAGAAAAAGCGGCGATTGACGCAGTAGAATTTTTTTAAAAGCATATATTTTTGATTTATAGTTATATTAGTCAAAATTCGCCTAAAAAAATCATCTCAATTCGCGAGATGATTTCTGTTTTTATCATTATAAAATAACATTGTTAAAAAAATAAACAGGTAAATTCGTTAAGATTATGGAAATAAGAAATATCGCAATTATTGCCCATGTAGACCATGGAAAAACAACTTTGACCGATGCCTTGATGCGTCAGACAAAAATGGCCGATGAAGATGTAAGTATGGATTCAAATGTATTGGAAAAAGAAAGGGGAATCACGATTTATTCAAAAAATACTTCTTTAATTTATAAAGGAACGAAAATAAACATCGTTGATACGCCCGGCCATGCCGATTTTAGTTCAGAGGTAGAAAGAATATTAAGGTCAATTGATTCTGTTTTGCTTTTGGTTGACGCTCAGGAAGGGCCGATGCCCCAAACAAAATTTGTTTTAAAAAAATCTTTAGAGCTTAATTTAAAACCGATTGTTGTTATTAACAAGATAGACAAGCCGGCGGCAAGACCGGACGAAGTCCATAATATGGTGCTTGAATTGTTTATGGATTTGGGCGCAAGCAATGAACAGCTTGATTTTGAAACGATTTATACTATTTCCCGGCAGGGAATAGCAAAAAGAAAATTAGATGATAAAAGCAATGATTTGTCCCCACTCCTTGATTTGATATTAGAAAAGGTGAGTCCGGCTTCAAGCGAACAAGCATGTCAAAAACCATTAAGAATCCAAGCTTTTAATTTAGCTTATGATAACTATATGGGGAGAATGGCAATTGGCAGAATATATGAAGGCAAAGTAAAAAATGGTATGACGGTGGTGATAAAAGAAAATGAGAATAAATATCGAATAGGCAAGATAAGTAATTTATATACTTTTTACGGATTAAATAGAAAAGAGGTTGATGAAGCGATGGCTGGCGATATTGTGATGATCGCGGGATTGCCGAATATATATATTGGAGAAACAATTTGCCAAAGTAACGACCAGGAGATGTTGCCGGCTATTAAGATTGATGAACCGACTATTTCTCTCAATTTAATGATAAATAATTCTCCTTTTGCCGGCCGAGAAGGCAAATATGTTACCGGTGGCAAATTAAAAGAAAGATTGGAAAAAGAATTGGAAGTTAATGTGGGTTTAAAAATTGATTTTAATACGATAAATGGGTGTTTTAAGATTTACGGCCGAGGAGAATTGCACATCGCTATTCTTTTGGAGAATATGAGAAGAGAAAATTTTGAAATGCAAGTTTCCCAGCCCAAAGTAATTATCAAAAATGAAGGTGGAAAAAAACAAGAGCCGTATGAAGAGGTGATTATAGATGTGCCAAAAGAAATGGCTGGAATGGTCATAGATAAATTGTCAAAACGAAAAGGAAAAATAATTGATATGAAATCAGGGCAGAATAATCAAAGATTGATTTTTGAAGTTCCCACGCGCGGCATTTTAGGTTATCGGGGAGATTTTATTATTGACACAAAGGGCGAAGGTATTTTTACCAGTCGGGTAATTGGCTTTAAAGATTACGCCGGGGAGATTGATAAGCATGAATTCGGATCCATGGTTTCCATGGAAACCGGCAAAGCCTTGGCTTATGCCATTTGGAAGTTGGAAGAAAGGGGCCGGATTTATATTCATCCAAATACGGCAGTTTACAACGGAATGATTATTGGCAACGTATCAAAAGGAAATGATATGTGGGTAAATCCTATTAAAGGAAAAAATTTAACCAATATGAGGGCTTCTGGGTCGGATGATGCCATAATCCTAACTGCTCCATTAGAAGTGACTTTGGAAAGAGGTTTAGAGATTATAAAAGAAGATGAATTTTTAGAAATTACTCCCAAAAGTATTCGATTAAGAAAAGAGCATTTATCTCAAATAAAAAGAACTAAAAAAGAAAAAGAATTATTATAAAAATTATTAACGATTTATGACTACATTTAAACAACTCGGATTAAATCATAAAATAATGGAAGGACTTGTTGATTTGGGATTTATTGAACCTTGTCCTATTCAAGAAAAAGCGATTCCGTTTATTTTAGAATCAAAAAAAGATTTAATCGCTTTGGCGCAAACCGGAACTGGAAAAACCGCCGCTTTTGGTTTACCGATTTTAAATCAGATAAAATCAAATGAAAAAGATTTGCAGGCAATAATTCTCTGTCCAACCAGGGAATTGTGTATTCAAATATCCAGAGATATGAAAGGGTTTGCTAAATATTTAAAAGAAATCAACATTACTGCGGTTTACGGCGGGGAAAGAATTGATTTGCAGATTAAAGCGCTAAAAAATGGAACTAATATTGTTGTGGGTACCCCGGGTCGCGTTCACGATTTAATTAGGAGAAAAGTTTTAAGGTTGCAATCCATTAAATGGTTGGTTTTAGACGAGGCGGATGAAATGTTGGATATGGGTTTTAAAGATGATTTGGACGCCATTTTAGAACAAACTCCAAAAACTAGGCGAACATTGCTTTTTTCAGCAACTATTTCTAAAAAAGTTTATTCAATCGCCAAAAATTATATGACGGAGACCCAGGAAATAAGTATTGGAGAAAAAAATATTGGAGCGGAAAATGTGGCTCATGAATATTTTGTTGTTAGATCCAGTGACCGCTTTGAAGCTTTGAAACGAATCTTGGATTCTTTGCCGGGAATTTATGGCATTCTTTTTTGCCGTACCAGAGACGAAACTCAAAAAATATCCGACAAATTAAAACAGGCGCATTATGATACCGAATGTTTGCATGGTGACATCCCGCAAAATATGCGGACAAAAATTATGGATAGATTTAAAAAGAAACAGATTCGTTTATTAGTCGCGACCGATGTAGCCGCAAGGGGAATTGATGTGAGCAATCTTTCTCATATTATAAATTATAATCTTCCTGACCAAGATGAGGCTTACACCCATCGGAGCGGAAGAACTGGGAGGGCTCAGAAAAGTGGTATTTCGATTTGCATTCTTAGTCCGGGAGAAGTGAGAAGGATTAAAAATTTAGAAAATATGATCGGCAAGAAATTTGAATACAAAAAGGTTCCAAGTGGAGAAGATGTTTATGAAAAACAAATTGATAGTTTTATTAAAGAAATAGAGGATGTTGATTTTAAAAAAGATGACTTAGGAAAATATTTTTCGGAAATTACTGATAAATTAAAGAAAATAAACAAAGAAGATTTGATAAATTATTTAATTTTTCATAAATTCCATTCAATGAACGATTATGAAAATGCTGGCGATTTAAATGCTGGGGATGGGACTTTTAATTCAAGAACAGGGGATAGCGATTATGTTAGTTTAAAAATGAATCTTGGCAGAAAAAATGGATTTGACGTCAAAAGTCTTTTTACTTTGATTAATACCAATAAAAATTTAAAAGGTATTGAAATTGGAAAAATAAATTTAAGGCCGGAATATTTGATTTTTTCAGTTGAAAAAAGTTGGGTTGATGAAGTGATAGAAAATTTAAAAGGAATAAATTTTAGAGGCAGAAGAATCGAGATAAGTAAAAGCAGTGAAAGAACAAATTATTCAAATTATCGAGGAGGAAGAACAGGCCAATCGGATAAGGGTTTTAATAAAAAGAGGAGAAGAAGATCATATCGTTAGTAAAAATTCTTTATATCAAAAAACCGCTTTTCAGAGCGGTTTTTTGATTTTATTCTGATGAAAGTGGATTAAGCTTTTTTTACTTGGACTGCCGCGGGCCCTTTTGGAGTATCCTTAATTTCAAAGGTTACTGCGTCACCTTCAACTAATTCACTGAATTCAACATCGACTAATTCATTAGCGTGGAAGAACAAATCTTTTGCTTCATCTTCCCGTTTAATAAAACCGAAGTTTTTGTCAGTTAATAACTTTAAAATAGTTCCTTGCATAAGTTCAAATTATACTAATTAACCTGTAGTAATAAATAAAAATTCGACGATATGTTTTCTAAATTTACTAATCAGCATTAGATTTCTAATAAAATTAAAATATCTAACAATATAATTATAGCAGATAACAGATTTTTAATCAAGCCCTTTTTGATAGTTTATGTTTTTTTCCAAATTTTCCTTGACAATTTATTTTATAAAGTTAAAATTAGATATCATTATAAGTTTCTTATTTTTCTTAGAAAAAAAACAATTTTTAAGTTAAGGTATAAATAAGACGAGTCGACTTATAAGTTTAATTAAAAAAAATAATGAGAGTTATATGGAAAAAAAATTATTTGTCGGCGGATTATCATACAATACCACAGATGAATCTTTAAAAGATTTATTTTCCCAAGCTGGAGAAGTTGAATCAGTGGCTGTTATTACAGA
>CAZHDT010000018.1:1427-4362 GCA_964531505.1 uncultured Gammaproteobacteria bacterium | reverse complement strand
ATTTTTTGTAATATTATTTTGTTATGATTTACAATTATAGAAATTAAGATAATTTTAAACAATGTTTGAAATTAATCAATTATATGATATAATGATTTTTATGAATAAATATGATGTCGCAGTTATCGGCGGCGGTCCAGCCGGTTTAATGGCAGCGGGTCGCGCCGGAGAAATTGGCATTCGTTCAATTCTCGTTGAGAAAAATCAAATTTTGGGCAAAAAGCTTTTAATCACTGGAAAAGGAAGATGCAATTTAACAAACGCGAAAGAAGATTTAAATGATTTTATCAACCAATTCGGTAAAAACGGAAAATTTTTTTATTCCGCTCTTTTTCTTTTTAGTCCTACTGAAACAATGGATTTTTTTGAGAAATATGGGGTTAAAACGAAAATAGAAAGAGGGAATAGGGTTTTTCCAATTAGCGATAGTTCAAAACAAATTTTAGAAGCTTTAATGAGGTATTCAAAAGATTTTTGTCATGAAATAAAATTGGGCGCAAAAGTGGAAAAAATTATTAAAAAAGAAAAAAGAATTGAAAAAATTATTTTATCAAACGGCGAGGAGATAATCGCGAAAAACTTTATTTTATGCTCTGGTGGAAAATCTTATTCAAGCACTGGATCGACTGGTGATGGTTATAAGTGGCTTAAAGATTTAGGCCATAAAATAACGCCTCTTTTTCCTTCTTTGGTTCCAATTATTGTTAAAGAAAAAATAGTTAAAGAATTAGAGGGTTTAAGCTTGAAAAATGTTGAGATTAATCTTTTTCAAAAAGGAAAAAAAATAAATTCAAGATTCGGCGAGGCGATTTTTACCTCAGATGGTTTAAGTGGCCCGATTATTTTGGATTTAAGCCAAGAAATTGAAGAAAAGTTTGAAGATTTAAAAATTAAAATAGATTTTAAACCCGCTCTTAATTACATTCAACTAGACAAACGTTTGCAAAAAGATTTTATGGAGGCAAATAATAAAATTTTTAAAAATAGTTTAGATAAGTTATTGCCCCAAAAGCTTATTCCGGTTATCATCAATCTTTCTGAAATAGATCCTGAAAAAAGGGTAAATTTAATTACCAAACAAGAAAGAAAAAAAATTCTTCATCTCTTGAAAGAATTTACCTTAGAAATAGAGAAATTGGGCGGTTATGAAAGGGCGATTATTACTAAAGGAGGGGTTGATTTGAGCGAAATAGAGCCCAAAACTATGAGGTCAAAAATTATTGACAATCTCTATTTGGCAGGGGAAATTCTTGACCTGAATGGACCAACCGGAGGTTATAATTTACAAGTCTGTTGGAGTACTGGTTATTTGGCGGGGGAAAGCGCTGGAAAAAGTATTTTAAAAGAATAATCTTCTTATTCTGTTTCCCAAACTGTTTTTTCTTCTAAATCTTTAATAGTAATCCCCATTTTTTTTAATTCCTCTCTTATTAAGTCGGCTTTATTCCATTCTTGATTTTTTCGATATTGGTTTCTTCTTTCGATTAAATTATTTATTTTTTCTTCCATTTCTTGGCTAATTTTGTTTTTTATTGGTTTTAAAAACCCCCAAATTTGGTCAACATCATTTATAAAATTTAGAATCAATCGGGCTGATATTGGTCCGATTTTGTCTTTATCCACTAAACGGTTTATTTTATTAATAAAAATAAATAAGTCAGCAATAGCCTTAGGAGTATTTAAATTATCATCCATATAATCTTTAAATTTTTCCTTACTTAAAGAGATTTGTTTTTCAACTAAAACACTTTCTTCATTTAAATTATTTTTTGAGTTTTCTTTTTCAGAAATTCTTTTAATAAAAGAATGAATTTTATTTAAAGCATTTGAAGAACTTTGCAATGCTTCAAAATTAAAATTTAGATTTTGTTGATAATGATTGCTTAAAATTAAATAACGAAAAGCCAAAGGATTGGGAACATTTTCCATAATTTCTTTTAAAGTATAAACATTGCCTAAGCTTTTTGACATTTTTTCTTTATTGATATTCAAGAAACCGCTATGTAGCCAATACCGGACAAATTGTTTTCCGGTTGATCCTTCACTTTGGGCGATTTCATTTTGATGATGGGGAAAAATTAAATCTATTCCTCCTGTGTGAATGTCCAAGGTCTCTCCTAAATATTTCATGCTCATTGCCGAACATTCAATATGCCAACCCGGTCGGCCCTTGCCAAAAGGGGAGTCCCAAAAAATCTCTCCATCTTTTTCAGTCCAAGCTTTCCATAAAACAAAATCTGCCACCTCTTCTTTACTATATTCATCATTATTAATTCGTCCGCTGCCGCCGTTTTTTAATTCTCCCCTTTTAAGCCTGGCAAATTTGCCATAGTCTTTAAAAGCGGAAACACGGTAATAAATAGAATTATCATCCGCTTGATAAGCTAAGCCATTATTAAGCAATTTTTGGATTAAAGTAATCATTTCTTTAACATGTTCAGTGGCCTTGGGAAGTTTTTGGGGGATAATAATGTTTAATTTTTCAAAATCTTTTAAAATTTCTTGAGTAAAAAAACAAGTATATTCGTTCAATGGTTTATTTTTTTCTTTGGAAAAGCGAATTGTTTTATCGTCCACGTCAGTAATATTCATTACATCATTTATTTTATAGCCGGAATATTTAAGATATCTTTTAAGTAAATCGGCAAAAAGGTAAGCGCTTAGATTTCCAATATGGGCATAATTATAAACCGTTGGACCGCAGGTGTAGATATTAACAATTTCGTTATTTAATGGTTTAAAAATTTCTTTTTTTCTATTTAAAGTGTTGTAAAATTTTAACATATTGATATTTAGTTATTATTTTATCTTTATTATAGATTATTAAAAAAAATAATCAAATTGAATTGATTGATAAATTTGAATCAAGTTGGATAAACTAAACAAAAAAATTCCAAAATGGAATTTTTTTGATTTTAAATGAATTTTTATTAAA
>CAZHDT010000018.1:0-1327 GCA_964531505.1 uncultured Gammaproteobacteria bacterium | reverse complement strand
ATATCCAGCGAAGGGATTTCCTCTTTATTCAGTCATTTTTTTATTAAAGGTTTTAATCCTGTTGATTTGGCCTTGTTTTTGCACTTAGGCACTCTTTTAGCAGTAATTGTTTATTTTAGAAAAGATTGGTGGGAAATTATCACTTTTAAAAATAAAAAGCTTTTGCGTTTTTTATTTATTGCCACGGTCATTTCATTATTAATAAGTTACCCGATTTATAAAATGATTAAAAATGCGGTTTTGGGGGGCAGCCTTTTGCTTGTTGTCGGTTTAGGTTTGCTGATAACCGCGTTTTTTCACAAAAAAAATCTAAAAATAAAAATAAAATTAGACCACCTCGCTTTATTAACAGGATTTTTACAGGGTTTGGCAGTTATTCCGGGTTTATCCCGTTCCGGAGCGACTATTTTCAGTTTATCTTTGAATGAAGAAAATCCCGAAAAAATATTGAAGGTTTCATATTTAATGTCCGGACCAATTGTTTTAGCTTCAAGTTTTTATTTATTTTTAGAAAATCCTAATTTGGCAAGTCAGTCATGGCCGGCTTTAATCGCCAGTTTTATATTTGGGATGATAAGTTTAAAAATTTTAATCAACTGGTCAAAAAAAATCAATTTTTTTAAATTTGCCCTATTTTTTAGTTTGATTTGTTTTTTGGGCGCGATTTTGAGTTTTATTTTATAATTTAAATCCACTTTTTATTTCCTTGTTTTTTTTCGCAAGGAGTTTTATTTTATGATTTTTTTTAATTTTATAGTAACAAAAGATTGTTTTTAACGTCTTCTTAAGTAAGAAGGGAAAATAATAAAAATATGGAAAGAGAATTTCAACAATTTAAAAAATATTCCTGGACTGGTCATGTCCAAACTATGGGTCATGAAATTAATCAGGCCGATGTTTGTTTATTTATCACTCATGATTTGGCTCAGATGAATACAGTTGTTGAAAATATTTTTCCTTATTTATTAAAAGAAAAACTAATGAAAGACAAAAAATAAATTTGAAGAAAATCTAATATTTTTTACTTTAAAAAGCATCTAATCCAATGAAAGTTTAGATGCTTTTTAAAATTGAAATAAAAGAATAATAAAATATGTAAATTCAAAACATCAATAAAAGATAAATTAGTTTTAAAAGTCGAAAAATAATTAACAAAGGAGGCAAAAATGCCGAAGAGAATAATTACAATTTACCTTGTTGTTAGCGCCACCGCCGCGTTATTAATGGCTCTGCACGCCGCAGTTTATGTCACTTTTTTAATGAAAAGCGGATTGGATTTACTCCAAGTAAGTCTAGTTAATCTCTGTTATATGTTAGCGGTTTTTCT
>CAZHDT010000017.1:0-14215 GCA_964531505.1 uncultured Gammaproteobacteria bacterium | reverse complement strand
AAATCAATATAGTTATTTGACTTATCAGGATAATTTTGTAAAATGATAACACTTGCTTTAATAAAACAAACTTTTTTATTTAATAAAAATTTTTATGTACGACTTGGTAAAAAAAGAACAAGAGATTTTAAACTTTTGGAAAAAGAATAATATTTTCAAAAAATCAATCAGAGATGAAAAATCTCCTGAATTTGTTTTTTATGAAGGCCCGCCAACTGCTAATGGACAACCAGGCATTCACCATATTGAGGCTCGCGCTTTTAAAGATATTATTTGTCGTTATAAAAATATGAAAGGCTTTCGGGTTTTACGTAAAGCTGGTTGGGACACTCATGGTTTGCCAGTGGAAATTCAGGTGGAAAAAGAACTGGGGTTAAATGATAAAAAGGGGATTGAAGAGTATGGAATTGCGGAATTTAATAAAAAATGTCAAGAATCGGTTTGGCGTTATCAGCAAGATTGGGAAAAAATGACTGAGCGGATTGGTTTTTGGATTGATATGGAAAATCCCTATATTACTTATGATAATAAATACATTGAATCGGTTTGGTGGATTTTAAAACAGATTTGGGATAAAAATTTACTTTTTAGAGATTATAAAATTGTTCCGTTTTGTCCTAGATGCGGAACAACTTTATCCAGCCATGAATTAGCGCAGGGTTATAAAAAAGTAAAAGAAGCTTCAGTTTATGTTAAATTTGAGATAAAAGACCAGTCCAAAAATTATTTTTTGGTTTGGACTACGACGCCCTGGACTTTGCCGGGAAATGTGGCAATTGCTATCAATCCTAGATTTACTTATCTCAAAGTTAAAATTGCAGATGAATTTTATATTTTAGCCAAAGAAAGAATTAGTGTTTTAGAAAATGAAAATTATGAAATTGTTGAAGAAATTTCCGGCGCCAGTTTGGTTGGTTTGGAATATTGTCCTTTGTACGAAATTAAAGAAGCAAAACAGGAAAATGAAAAAGCTTATGAAATTTTACCAGCGGATTTTGTCACTTTGGAAGATGGAACCGGCTTAGTTCATATCGCGCCCGCTTTTGGGGAAGAGGACTATCAATTAATTAAAGAACAAAAAGAAAAATTTTCTTTTTTAATGACCGTTGATAAGCAAGGGAAAATGCTGACCCCGGGCTATGAATGGCATAATTTATTTGTTAAAAAAGCGGACCAATTAATTATTAAAGACTTAGAAAAAAGAAATATTTTATTCAAGCAAGAGTTATACGAGCATGATTATCCCTTTTGTTGGCGTTGCGACACTCCTTTGATTTATTATGCCCAGTCTTCATGGTTTATTAAAATGACAGTATTAAGGGAAAAGCTTTTGGAAAACAATGAAAAAATAAATTGGGTGCCGGCTAATTTAAAAGCTGGTCGGTTTGGCGAGTGGTTAAGAGAAGTAAAAGATTGGAATCTTTCGCGAGAAAGGTATTGGGGAACCCCTTTGCCGATTTGGTTATGTGAAAACGAAAAATGTGAAAACCAAAAAGCGATTGGTTCAATTGAAGAACTGGAAAATCTTAGTGGAAAAAAAATTCAAGATTTACATCGCCCTTATATTGATGAAATAGAAATTAAGTGTGAAAAATGCGGAGGAAAAATGAAAAGAACGCCGGAAGTGATTGATTGTTGGTTCGATTCCGGTTCAATGCCTTTAGCCCAACAGCATTATCCTTTTGAAAATAAAGAATTGGTTGATAATAAAAAGGTTTTTCCCGCAGATTATATTTGTGAAGGAATTGATCAGACTCGGGGGTGGTTTTATACGCTTTTGGCGATCTCTACTTTGCTTGATTTAGGAGTTTCTTACAAAAATGTGGTAGTAACAGGCATTGTTTTGGATGAAAAGGGACAAAAAATGTCAAAATCAAAAGGCAATATTGTAATTCCGCAACAAGTGATTGAAAAATTTGGCGCTGACTGCATCCGTCTTTACTTTTATACTCTTAATCAAGTGGATCAGCCCAAAAGATTTTCCCTTAAAGAAATGGAAGACCTTTACCGCAAATTTTTTTCAACTTTGGAAAATTGTCTTAGTTTTTTAAAGATGTATGAGAATGTAAATTCTTTTGAAAAAATTGATTTGATTAAGTTAAATAATATTTTAGATCAATGGGTTATTTCAAAAACAAATAATTTAATTGTCAAATTAAGTAAAAATTTGGAAGAATATGATATTGTCTCCGCCGCGCGTTTGTTTTTAAAGTTTATTGATGATTTGTCCAATTGGTATATCAGGCGTTCCAGGAAAAGATTTCAAAAGCCGGAAATAGAACAAGAAAAAAACGAAGCGATTCAAACATTAAAATATGTTTTAAAAGAATTGGCTAAATTATTAGCTCCATTCACGCCATTTTTAAGCGAACATTTTTATCAAAACTTAAAAGACAATGAAGATTTGTTAAGTGTTCATTTTTGCGATTATCCTCAGATAAATTTAGATTTAATTAAAGAAGAATTAGAAAATGATATGGAAGCGGTTCGGGACGTGGCGGCGATGGCTTTGGGAGAAAGAGTTAAGGCCGGAATTAAGGTTCGCCAGCCCTTGTCTTTATTAAAAGTTTCCAAACATAAAATAAGGGACAAAAAAGAATTATTAGATTTAATTAAAGAAGAGGTTAATGTTAAAGAAGTGAAAGTGGATGCCGAATTAAAAGAAGATGTTTTTTTGGATTTAACAATGACTGAAGAATTAAAAAAAGAAGGACGGGCCAGGGAATTGATTAGAAAAATTCAGCAATTTAAAAAAGAATTAGAAGTAATGCCCCAGCATCAGGTTTTTATTATTTTTCAGGGAGAAGAAACAGCGGAAAATTTTATTATGGAAAACAAAGAATTAATTGAAAAAGAAACGGCAATAAAAATTGCGAGTAAAGACGAAAAAGATGATTTATTTAAAAATCAAAAAGAAGTAAAAATAGAGGAAATGGAATTGACTTTGTTTTTAAAAATTATTTAAATATATCGTATATCTATTTTAAAAAAGTTTGGTGGCTGAGCCACCAAACTTTTAGGTTTTATAAATTTTTATAAAAATAAAAGGGGATAACTCCTTTCTGTAGTTATCCCTTATTTCTATTTTTCAAATTTTTCTACCATATCCCTTGCTTGGCAAAGGATACGCTCAGTTGTTTCAGAATTTTTTCCAAGAATTTTCTCCATATGACCAAATAATTGGTCATGCATTAATTTTATTAATTCTTGGTAAACTCTACGAGGACTTGTTTCTGAAAATGGCGATGTTTCGAGTCCGAGATTTCCATTTTCAAAAAGTCCCAAAACGCGGCGGAAATAAGAGATATATGACCAAATTTCTACAATTATCTCTTTTTCCACAGTCCTTTTAATTAATGCCTTTTTTTGAACTTTTTCTTGCTCGGTGCCCATTATTTTAAAAAGACTTTTTTGTCCCGAATTTATTTCAATTATTCGGGTGCTTACCAGCTGTTTCATTTTTTTTAGCTTATATCCACCCACCATTGCTCTAGTGCCCCACCAAATTAAGTCTTCTTCTGAAATGCCAGCCTTTTGAAGTCGGGTTAATTGGAGAGCAATTCCATAAGGAATGCCTCCATCTTTCGGGGGTTTTTTTGCCGTTTCCTGAATTAAAACGGGAAGTTCACAAAAAGCCAAAGCTTGACTTATACTTTGGGAGCTTCTGCCCATCTCATGGGCAAACTCCGTTATGGTATAGTTTTTATTTCGTTTTTTCAAAAAACAAAATAAATTTCTATACGCCTCCGCTTCTTCGGCTGGAGGTACGGGCCGATGGATGTTTTCTGAAAATTGCCGTTTCAGAATTTTTTCCGGGGAATAACCGATGATTAATGAAACTGGAGTTCCATTTGGAAAGTGCCTATTAAAACAAACACCTGGTTTTTCTATGCCGAATTTTTCAATACATTCGACGCATCCAACCTTCTGGATCAATTTCATTGCTTGAGTTCTTCTTTCTCCATCTATCAAGATGTAAAAATCTTGAGTGTTGGGGGAAAAAAGATTTTTCTTTTGAAAATCTGTTTTCCAAATGGAGTTAATGGTTTCGAGATATTCTTCTATCTCAATTCCATTAAATTCAGCAACACCTACCGGATTGAATAATCCATGGGCGGCAATATTTCCTGCCAATTCTTCGATTTCATCAAAGGTTTGGCGGGGTTGGGTTAAAACGTTAATCCAGGAAAGGGGTATTTTGGTTATTTCTACCCCCGTTTCTCTCTTTTTTTTATCAAAGAGAGAAAATTGATTTTCATCCAATCTTTTCATTTTTCTCTCCTTGTTTTTTAATTTTATAGAACTGATAATTGTGTTAAAATTATAACAAAAAATGACGATTTTGTCAATTAAAAAATTTAATTTAAAAAAGTTTGGTGGCTCAGCCACCAAACTTTTAATTTGAAGAGGTTCGACCTGGCTTTGCTAGGTCGAACCTCGATTCCTCAAAGGTTGGACATCAATTCGGACTTTTGTTTAATGGGGACTGTCCCCGCAAAACCCCGCTCGCAAACTTACTCTCACAAAGCATTTCAGAACAAAATTTTCAATTTGTCAAAAAATCGCTCGTTTTTTATTTTTAAGATTTTTTGCGCTGATTTCTAATTTGAACGCTCTCTAATTTGGAAGCTCGGCTTCCAAACTTTTAGGTTTTATAAATTTTTATTGTCTTTTGAATAATTTAATGTTATCATTTTATAATGATGTCTGAAAAAATAGAGAAAATTTTTCTTTGGACAATAAAAATTCTGAGTGCGGCGATTTTATTTTTGCCGTTTTTTATTTATCGGCCGGTTCTGTATCCTTATATTTTTTCAAAAATTATCGTTTTTCAAATTTTAGCTGAAATTATTCTTGTTTTATGGTTTGCTTTATTATTTTATTCTAAAGAAAGGGAAAAATATAAAATTAATTGGCGCCATCCTTTAATTTTAGCTTTAACCGTTTTTATTGGTGTTCTGGTTTTAACCATGTTTACCGGTGCGGATATTTCTCAAAGTTTTTGGAGCAGTCAAGAGAGAATGACCGGGGTTTTAACGATAATCCATTTTTATGTTTGGTTTTTAGCCATCAGCAGTTGTTTTTCCTCTTCATCAAATAAAAAAGAAAATTGGAAAAGTTGGAAATTTCTTCTTTGGATTAGTTTAATCAGTTCATTTTTGGTTGGCTTATATGGTTTGGGACAGAAAATCGGATTAGAATTTTTATTAAAAAATGTGGCTCAAAGAATGAGCTCCACTTTGGGAAACTCGGATTTTTTAGGCGCTTATTCTTTAGTTTGTTTTTTTCTAGCTTTATTTTTATTTTTAAAATCTGACAAAAAAATAGAGAAGGTTTTTGTCGGTCTATTAGCTGTTTTTAATTTAATTGTTCTAACTCTAACAGCTACGCGCGCGGCTTTATTGGGTTTAATTGCGGCGATTTTTCTTTTTTCTTTTTATTTAATTTTTAGAAAAGAAACTAAAAAGAAAACTAAGTTGTTGGTTTCTCTTTTTATAATATTGATTGTTCTTGGCAGTTTGTTTTTAAAAATAAATTATCAAAAAGAATGGATGAAAAAAGCTCCGCTTTTTGTCAGACGTTTGACTCAGATAAGTTATCAAGCCGGAGAAGCTCGTTTAATGTCTTGGGGCGCTGGTCTAAAGGGTTTTGCGGAAAAGCCGATTTTGGGCTGGGGTTGGGAAAATTATAATTTAGTATTTAATCGTTTTTATAATCCTTGGTATTTAAACAAAGGAGCGGCAAACACTTGGTTTGATAAATCGCATAATCAAGTTATTGATTTACTCGCTTTAACAGGTATTTTGGGAACTTTATTTTATTTAACAATTTTTGTCAGCATTTTTCTTTTGTTTTTAAAATTAAATCGGCGATTTAAAATAATACCCGGTCAAAATGACCAGGTCGAACCCGGTCAAAATGAAGAAAGGGAAAAAATAATAGAGGGTAGGCGTGATTTATTTGGTTTATTGATTTTGGGTTTGATGTTTTTTGGTTATTTTATTCAAAATTTATTTATTTTTGATACGCCGGCGCCTTTGATTGTTTTTTATTTCAGCTTAGCTTTGGTTTATTTTTTAACGCGCGATTTTGTTCTTTTTAATTCACCATTAACAATAAAAAAATCTTCAGTTTTTCCATTGCCGGTTTTTATTATTTTAATTTTACTCTTTTTACCTTGGGGGGTTTATAAATTTAATTTAGAGCCTTTTCAGCAAAGCCGGTTGGGAATTAGAGCTTTTCATACCGCTAAACAGGATTTAAAATCAGCGCTTTATTGGTATGAAAAGGCTTTGGCTAAGCCTTGTTTTGTTAACTCGGAAATTAGGGTTTATTTTGCCAAAGATATTGCTGAGGCCCATGCTAAAATAAATGAAAAAACAAATTTAGATATTTTAGGACAGGGCACAGAAATAGTAATTACTGAATACGAAAAAACGGTTCAGAAACATCCTCTTAATTCTCGACATTGGCTTTATTTAGGGCAACTTTATGGTTTGGGAGCTAAATATAATTTGAATTATTTGTTAAAGGCGGAAATTGCTTTGGAAACGGCTTTGGAATTATCTCCTCAGCGCCAACAAGTTTATTTTGAATTGGCGAGGATTTATTATTTTCAAAAAGAATATAAAAGAGCAGTCAATTTTTTGGAACAAGCCGTGGTTTTGAATCCTGAAGTAAAAGAATCGCGTCAAAAATTGCAAGAAATGATAGGGGTGGTTGAAAAAGAAGCTCCAGGCTTGGAAGATTTGGAAAAAGCAAAAAAGTTTTTAAAGTATTTAGCTCAATAAAATAAAATTTTAAAATTTGAAAAATATTTTTAAAGTGTTAAGATAATAATCAGGATATAAAATATTATTAATAAAAGATTTTTTAAAATTAAAAATATGTCTCAAATCAAAAGTTTATTAGCTCAAGAAATTTTAGACTCTCGGGGCGATCCGACCATTGAAGTTAAATTGACTTTGGCGGACGGGTTTTCTTTTAAAGCAGCTGTTCCTTCCGGCGCTTCCACTGGCAAACGGGAGGCTTTGGAATTAAGGGATAATCAGCTTGATCGTTACGCCGGCAAGGGTGTTTTACTTGCCTGTCAAAATGTTAATGAAATTATTGCTCCTAAAGTTATTGGTTTGGAGCCGAATCCGCAAAAAATTGACCAATTAATGATTGAATTGGATAACACAGAGAACAAAAGCCGTTTGGGCGCTAATGCCATTTTAGGCGTTTCTTTGGCAGTGGCGCGGGCAGGGGCGCATTTAGCAAATCAACCCCTTTATCAATATATTAGAGAAAATTATCAAATTGCCAGCCGAGAATATAAATTGCCATTGCCAATGTTTAATATTATTAATGGCGGAAAGCATTCTGATTCCGGTTTGGACATTCAAGAATTTATTGTTATCCCAGCCGTTGAATCTGATTTTAAAACTAAGGTCAGAATTGGTTCAGAGGTTTTTGACGCTTTAAGGCAGGTTTTAAAAAGTAGGCAGTTAACTTTTGCGGTTGGTGATGAAGGAGGGTTTGCCCCAAAACTTAAAAAAACTGAAAAAGTTTTTAAGCTTTTGGTTTCAATTGCCGAATATACTAAACACCAATTAGGCAAGGAAATTTTCTTTGGATTGGATGTGGCCGCTTCTGTTTTTCATGATGATAAAACTAATAAATATTTATTTGAAGGGAAGAAACGAACTGGCGATGAAATGTTGAAAATTTATTGGAAATGGTTTAAAAGTTATCCTTTAATGTCTATTGAAGACCCTTTTGCCGAAGATGATTGGGAAAATTGGCCAAAATTGACAGAGAAAATAAATCAATTGGGAAACCATTTAATTATCGGAGATGATTTATTTACCACTAATGTGGAACAATTAAAAAAGGGGATTAAAAAAAAAGCCGCTAACGCCATTTTAATAAAGTTAAATCAAATCGGAACTTTAACAGAAACAATTAATTGTATTAAACTGGCTCAAGAAAATTCTTATCAAGTAGTTATTTCCCATCGCTCCGGCGAAACCAATGATGATTTTATTTCTGACTTGGCGGTGGCCGTGAATGCAAATTTCATTAAAGCCGGCGCTCCAAATCGAGGAGAAAGAGTGGCTAAATATAATCGTTTAATGGAAATTGAGCAAGAATTAAAATTGATTAAAGAACAAAAGACGTTTTAAATATGGATAATGAATTAAAAGCAAAAAATCATTTGATATTGGTTATTTTAGATGGTTGGGGAATTGCTCCGCCAAATCAAGGGAATGCTATTGCTTTAGCAAAAACCCCTTTTTTTGATTTTTTACAAAAAAAATATCCTTTTACTGAGCTTTGTTCTTATGGACATTGCGCCGGATTGCCAAAAAATCAGCCAGGCAATTCTGAGGCTGGTCATTTGAATTTGGGCGCCGGAAGGATTGTCAAAGACGACGCAGTTTATATTTCTGAATCAATTAAAGATGGAACATTTTTTAAAAACCCGGCTTTTTTGGAAAGCGTTAAACATTTACAGGAAAATCGCCAATCAAAGGTTCATTTAATCGGTTTAGTTACTGAGGAAAATAGCGCTCATTCTTATCCTGAACATTGGCTAGCAATGATTCATTTTTTTGAGGAACAAGGAATAAAACAAATTTTTCTTCATCTTTTCACTGATGGCCGGGATTCTTCCCAGCACGCGGCAGTTCAAATTTTGGAAAGATTTGAGCAAAGCATTAAAAATAATCATAATCATTCAGTAAATCGGATTGAGGTAAAAGTCGCCAGTTTAGTTGGACGTTTTTACGCCATGGACCGCAAGAAAAATTGGGGGAATATTGAAAAGGCTTATCATCTTTTAACATTGGGTAGAGGATTAAAAGCAAGGAGCGGACAGGAAGCGATTGTTCAGGCTTATAATCGGAAAGAAACAGACGAATTTATCAGTCCGACTGTTGTGGTTGGAAAAAATAGCGAACCAATTGCGACTATTGACGAAAAGGATGTGGTAATTTTTATGAATCTTAGGTCTGACCGCGCTCGGGAATTAACCAAAGCTTTTAGCCAGCAAGATTTTAATAAAAAGAATCTCAATTCTTTTAAAAGGGAAAAAGTTTTCCGCGATTTATTTTTTATCACTCTAACTGATTTTGGCCCTGATTTAGACAAAATTAGAACCGCTTTTCCTTCTAAAATAGTTAGAAATAATCTTCCAGTGGTTTTAGGAAATCTTCAGCAATTTTATATTGCGGAAATCGAGAAATATGCTCATGTCACTTTTTTCTTTAACGGCGGTTATGACCATCCAGTTGCCAATGAAGAAAGAGTGTTGATTGATTCTCCTCAAGTTGATCATTATGATGAAACACCGGAAATGAGCGCGCAAAAAATTTGTCAAAGGGTAATTAAGGAAATTGAAAAAGAAAAACCGGATTTTATTATGATTAATTTTTGCAATCCTGATATGCTGGGACATACCGGCAATCTTCAGGCTGCGATAAAAGGGATAGAATTTTTAGATTTAAAATTGAAAGAGTTAGTCACTAAGGCCCAAAAAAAAAATTATTCTTTAATTATTACCGCCGACCATGGCAATGCTGAAGAAATGATTGATTTGGAGACGAAAGAAGTAAAAACCACCCATACCCTTAATCCAATTCCTTTTATTTTAATTTCTCAAAACAATAAGATAAAATTAAGAAACGGAGGAAAATTATCAGATGTCGCGCCGACCATTTTAGATTTAATGGGATTTAGAAAGCCGGGAGAAATGACGGGCGATTCTTTAATTATAGAATAACCATAAAATAAATTATGAATAATATTCCAGCTCAAATTAAACCAGTAATATTAGTTATTTTAGATGGTTGGGGCATTGCTCCGCCGAGCCAGGGGAATGCTATTACTTTAGCCCAAACGCCGGTTTTTGATAAATTATCCGCTTTATATCCGACGATAACTTTGCAGGCCGCTGGTGAAGCGGCCGGTCTTAATTGGGGAGAACCAGGCAATTCCGAAGTGGGGCATTTAGCTCTGGGTTCAGGAAGAATTATCTGGCAGAGTTTAGCCCTCATCACCCAGACAATTAGTGATGGGTCTTTTTATCAGAACGAAAAATTTTTAAAAGCATTGGCTTATGCTAAGGAAAATAATTCCACGCTTCATTTAATGGGGCTTGTTTCCAATGGGTCGGTTCATTCTTCAAACGACCATCTTTATGCTCTTTTAGAAATCGCGGCTAAAGATAGTTTTTCAAATGTGGCAATTCACGCTTTTTTAGATGGTCGGGACGCTCCTCAAGATAGCGGTCTTGGTTTCATCAATGAATTAATAAATAGAATTAAAAGTATTGGTGTAGGCAGAATTGCGACCATGGCGGGCCGTTTTTACGCCATGGATCGCGACAACCATTGGGAGAGAATCGAACAGGCGTATTTGGCAATGACTAAGGGTTTGGCGGAAAAAGAGTTTAATGACCCTTTGGAAGCGATTAAAGATTCATATCAAAATAAAATTCATGATGAAGAATTTAAACCAGTTGTCATTATTAATGAAGATGGTTCGCCTCAAGCAAAAATTAAAGAAAATGACGCAATTATCTTTTTTAATTTTCGGGCTGATCGCGCTAGGGAATTAACTAAAACTTTTGTTCAAGACGATTTTAATCATTTTTCTCGGGGAGATAAAATAAATAATTTATTTTTCGTCACGATGACCGAGTATGAAAAAGATTTGCCGGTAGAAATTGCTTTTCCAAAGGAAAATATTATAAATCCTTTAGGGCAAGTTTTAAGCGATTATAATTTAAAACAATTGCGTTTAGCGGAAACCGAGAAATATGCTCATGTCACTTTTTTCTTTAACGGTGGCACAGAAAAGATTTTTAACGATGAGAAAAGGATTTTGATTCCCTCTCCTCGCGTTTCTTCTTATAATCAAAAACCGGAAATGTCTGCGCCGGAAGTAGCGCATCAAGTGCTTTGGGGCATTGATAGTCGGCAATATCAATTTATTGCGGTTAATTTTGCCAATGCTGATATGCTCGGACATACTGGCGATTTACCCGCTACTGTCAAAGGAATTGAAGTTTTAGATGATTTACTGGGACAGATTGTTGATTTGGCTCTTAAACAAAATTGGGTCATTGTTATTACCGCCGACCACGGCAACGCTGAAGAAATGGTTAATTTACGGAGTGGGGAAATTGATAAAGAACATACCACTAATCCAGTTCCTTTAATTATTGTTGATCCGGCATTGGAAATAAAAAATCCGCCAATTCATCCTTTGAATTTGAGTTCTTTAATTCCTTCAGGAGTTTTAGCTGACGTCGCGCCGACTATTTTAAAAATTATGGGATTGCCTAAACCCCCAGAGATGACTGGAACCCCTTTGGTTTAAATTCTGTCAGGTGAAAAAAAGTTTGAAGTTTGGTGGCTCAGCCACCAAACTTTTGCATTGTCCAGCCCGCTCCTAGTCTATGTGATAGAGCGGTTTTTTTAATTGTTTTTTTTAAATCTTGTTTTTTTACCTTAATTTTGTTAATCTAAGAGTATGTCATTATTAACGAAAATTTTCGGCGACCCGGATGAAAAGATTTTAAAAAAATTTCAGCCTTTAGTGGAACAAATTAACTTTTTGGAAAAGGAATTTGAAAACTTGGGCCAGCAGGAATTAAAAGCAAAAACTGATTACTTAAAATCGTGTTTAAATCAAGGAAAAACCAAAGATGAAATTTTACCTCAGGCTTTTGCCGCGGTTAGAGAAGCGGCAAAAAGAACCCTTAAACAACGTCATTATGATGTTCAACTTTTGGGTGGCATTATTTTACATCAAGGAAAAATTGCTGAAATGAGAACTGGTGAAGGAAAAACCTTAGCATCCACTTGCCCGATTTATCTTAACGCCCTTGATGGAAAAGGCGTTCACGTCGTCACAGTCAATGATTATCTTTCCAAAAGAGATTGCGTTTGGATGGGACAAATTTACAATGCTTTGGGTCTTTCAGTTGGCTGTTTAGTTCATGAAATTGCTTATTTATACGACCCGACTTATGTAAATTCAGAGCAAAAAAAAGAACACGGCGATCAAGATTCCCAAAGAGATAAAAATCGCGATATTTTGGGAAATTTTAAAATTGAAGATTCTTATTTAAGACCGGTTTCTCGCCAACAAGCTTATCAAGCAGACATTACTTATGGCACTAACAACGAATTTGGCTTTGATTATTTAAGAGATAATTTGGTTTCTGATATTCAGGAAAAATCCCAAAGAGAATTAAATTTTGCGATTATTGATGAAATAGATAGTATTTTAATTGATGAAGCGAGAACTCCCTTAATTATTTCCGCGCCAGCGGAAGAATCAGCCAGTTTATATCATCAATTAGCGCGTTTGTCAGATAATTTAAAAACCGGTCAGGATTATTTAGTTGATGAAAAAATGAGAGCGGTTACTTTAACAGAAGATGGCATGAATAAAATGGCTTCTTTGTTGGGGGAAGATCCTTGGGAAAAAAGTAATTTGGATTTAATTCATCATATTGAAGCGGCTTTGAAAGCTAAAACGCTTTTTCAAAAAAATAGAGATTATGTTGTAAAAGAAGGAGAAATTGTCATTGTTGATGAATTTACCGGCCGTTTAATGATTGGGCGGCGTTATTCAGAAGGAATCCATCAAGCAATTGAAGCAAAAGAAAATGTTTCTGTTCGCCAAGAATCTAAAACATTAGCAACAATTACTTTCCAAAATTATTTCCGTTTTTATAAAAAGATAGCCGGAATGACTGGAACCGCCATTACTGAAGCGGAAGAATTTGATAAAATTTATAATTTGGATGTGGTGCTAGTTCCTACTAATGAGCCTTTAATTAGAAAAGATTTGCCGGACCGAATTTATCAAAATCATGAGGCGAAATTGGAAGCGATTGTGCGGGAAGTTAAAGAAAGGCACGAAAAAGGACAGCCGATTTTAATCGGCACTGGCGGTTTTACGATTGGAGAGAAAACCGTCGGCGCGATTGAAAAAAACAGAATTATTAGAGAGGCTTTGGAAAAACAAGGCATTGAAGCAAGTGTTTTAGATGCCACAAACCATGAAAAAGAAGGACAAATTATCGCTCAGGCTGGGGGATTTGGGGCGGTGACAGTCGCCACTAATATGGCTGGCCGGGGAGTGGATATTATTTTGGGAGGCAATCCGCCCGACAAAGAGAAACAAGAAAAGATTTTATCATTAGGCGGTTTGCATATTATCGGAACAGAAAGACATGAATCGCGAAGGATTGATAATCAGTTGCGGGGACGAGCCGGTCGGCAAGGAGATCCTGGTTCATCTCAATTTTTTATTTCTTTAGACGATGATTTGATGAGGATTTTCGGCGGGGCAAAATTAGGATCATTAATGCAAACCCTGAATTTACCCAAAGACATTCCGATTGAAAGCAGAGCAGTTTCTCGGGCGATTGAATCGGCTCAAAAAAAAGTGGAAGGTTTTAATTTTGATACAAGAAAACATCTTTTGGAATATGATGATGTTTTAAACCGTCATCGGGAAGCGGTTTATCAAAGGAGAAAAAAGATTCTTATTTTGCCATATCAAGACATCAAAAAAGAAATCATTGATCTAACTATTAAAGAAATTCAAAAATTAGTGGGTTTTTATACGTCCTCTGAATCAAAAAATGATTGGGACTTTGAAAAATTATCTGAAAATATTAAAGCGATTTTTGATACAAAAGACGATTTAAAAGAAATTTTAAGCCAACAAAAAGACCGATTAGCCATAATAGATTATTTAGAAAAATTAGCGCAACAAGCTTATCAAAATTTGGAAGAAAAGATTGAAAAAACCCAACAACAAATAGAGCTAGGGGTAACAGATTCTTTAATAGCTATAATTTGTCGGTCTATTATGTTAAAAAGCATTGACCAATATTGGATTTTTCATTTGGAAATAATTAATAATTTAAAAGGAGGCATTGGTTTAAGGGCTTATGGACAGCAAGACCCTTTAGTGGAATATAAAAAAGAGTCTAGAAAAAAATTTGGTGAATTAATGGATTCAATTGATCGTCAAGTAGTATATTCTATTTATAAAGTCGGTTTGGTAGAGAAGGCCCCTCAATTAAAAAAGGAAATTCAGTTTCAAGGAGCGCAAAAGATTTCTCAACCCAACCAAGCATCTTTTCGTCCTCAAGGGGAAAAGAAGATTGGTCGCAATGATTCCTGCCCCTGCGGTTCAGGCAAGA
>CAZHDT010000016.1:7488-14612 GCA_964531505.1 uncultured Gammaproteobacteria bacterium | reverse complement strand
GGGCAAATTAAAAAGTCGGTTCTTTCACAACCAAGGCAAATTTTTGGAAAAAAAACATCCAACAGAAAATTTTTTATTTTGGTTATCCACATCTCTATTTTTCTTGTTTTATCTATTATTATATTGTATAATAATAACATAAATATAAAAATTCTAAATACCCAACTTAGGATAGATTTGAAAATTTATTTCGGTTATCTAATTGGGTTTTTTGGGAAAATTTTAAACGCATTGTATTATGGGCCTTTTTGGTTTTAAAAAAAATAATAGTTTTTTAGGAATTGATATTGGTTCAACCAGCATTAAATTGGTTGAATTGGTTCAAAATAAAAATATCCCTTCTTTACTGACTTATGGTTATGCGGAAAGGGCGATTGGCGATATTATTAGGGGAGACGCTAAGGAAATTATTGATAAGGTGGCGAATTTACTTAAAAAACTTTATACTGAAGCGGGAACAACTTCTTATCAGGCGGTCACTGCTCTGCCGAATTATTCTGTTTTTAATTCTGTTATCACTTTGCCGATGATGAATAAAAAAGATTTGGATTCGGCGGTTCGTTGGGAAGCAAAAAAATTTGTTCCATTGCCTTTGGAAGAAGTGGTTTTGGATTGGCGAATTATTGATATTATTAATGTTGATAAAAAAAGAAAAAATTACCGTATTCTTTTAACTGCCGCAGAAAAAAATTTAGTAAAAAGATACATTGAAATATTTAAAAGAGCTGATTTACAATTAATGTCTTTAGAGACAGAGGCTTTTGCTATGTCCCGCTCATTGATTGGAAAAAGTCAGGCGACGACCATGATTATTGATACGAGCGCCGTTACCACCGATATTGTTATTATTGAAAAGGGTATACCATCGCTGAATCGAAGTATTGATGTGGGAGGAATCACTATTTCCCGGGCCGTTGCCAATAGTCTTAACGTTGATTTTAAAAGAGCGGAACAATTTAAAAGAGACATTGGTATGGCTGGGTCTTCAAAAATCCCTGAGATCATCAGAGGAATTATGGAACCGGTGCTTGATGAAATGAGATATTCAATCAGGCTTTATCAAGACCAGTCTGGAAAAGAAATAGAACAAGTAATCTTATCTGGCGGTTCGGCTTATTTACCCGGTTTAGTTGATTATCTTTCTCAAGAAATTAATATTCGGGTTATTATTGGCGACCCCTGGTCCAGAGTTTCTTTTGACCCGGATTTAAAACCGGCTTTGGAAGAAGTGGCGCCGCGTTTTTCTGTCGCCATTGGCTTGGCATTAAGGGAAATGGGGTAATAATTTTAAAAAGAAATTTTTTTAAAAAATAAAATAAGAAACGACAAATGAATTTAATGGAAATGGAAAAAAATAAAAAAGAACCATTTTTAAACGAAACCAAGCAGGCTGGACGTTTAGGTTCTATTTTTAAAAATAAGGCTTTTTCTAAAAAGGGAAAAGATTTTATCGCTTTGGATGAATTTTCTCAAAAATCAGTTGAAAAAGAAAAGAAAAAAAGGAAATTTTTTTCCCGACGAAACAAAAAAGACGAAGAAATTCAGCCTTTAAGCGGATTGGAGATCAGTTTAATGCCGGAGGAATCAATGATTATCCCCCGGTTAGTTCGTTCTCGTTCATTGATTCTTTTTGCTTATTTATTTGTGATTTTAAGTATTTTTATTTTGGTTTGGCTTTATATCAATTGGCATTTCCAAAAAATAGCTTTTCAAGTTGTTGAAGTGGAAAGAGAAATGCAATTTATTAAAGCGCAAAGTAATTCTTTTTTTCCTCTCCGTAATGAAATCGCTGATTTAGAACAAAAGGCAACTCGAACGGAAAATATTTTAAATAACCATATTTATTGGACTAAATTTTTTGACCTACTGGAAGAGTATACTGTTCCAGATGTTTATTTTGGGGATTTCAAGGCCAACACAGACGGGAGAATAATTTTAAATGGTTCTGGAAAAGACCTTTTATCAATTGCTCAGCAAATTGTTGTTTTTTCCCAAGCAACGGATTTTATCAAAGAGGTTTCTACTTCTGGAATTGCTAAAACTCCGATCGGCATTAAAGCGGATTTTAATTTGGTTTTAGCGGATAATGTTTTTAAAAAATAATTATGCCGAGAATAAAAAGAATAGGAATAAAAATGAAATGGTATCAGATAATGGTCGCCAAATATTATTGGCTGATAATTATTATTTTTCTTTTAGCCGCTTTTTTTATCGGATATTTTGCGATTATTAAGCCGAAAATGGACCAAACTTTTAACGGCGGTCCTTTGGATTTAAAAATTAGGCAAGAAATTTTAAATGAACAAAAGGCTTATCTGGAAAGATTAAAAAAAATGAAACAGGAAGCGGATGAAATTAATTTTTCAGAACTGGAAAAAATAAAATATGTCTTAGCGGAAAAGGTTGATGTGCCTTTGATTTTAAAGCAAATTAAAGCTTTGGCGGAGCAGTCGGATTTAGAGTTAATTAATTTCGCTTTTGATTTTAAAAATGGCATTTTAACCATTAAACTTGATTTTAAAAAAGGAAATTATCAGATGATAAAAGAATATTTAGCGGAAATTGAAAAAAATGTCAGGATTATGGATGTCAGGGAAATTTCATTAACCGGGGTGGGGAGTGGCGCATCTCTGGCTATCCAAAGTTATTATTTGGAATAAAAATATGGCAAAATTTAAAAAAGATTATATCCCATTGATTGTTTTCATCATTTTATTATTGATTGTTTTTATTTTTGTTTTAAGAAACAGTGAAACTTTGGGATTAGGAAAAGGGCTGGGGAAATCAGATCTAGAGTTAGGGGCTTTAAGGCCAGCCTATTTAAAAGAATCTATTCCCAAGATAGATAAAATTAAAACGATTGTTGATAACCCCAAATTTAAGGAAATGAAATACGATAAGAATTTTTTTGATTTTATTGAAAGGCTTGAAACAACCGAATCGGGTCGGGTCAATCCTTTTATGCCATTTAGAATTAATCAAAAAGAAGAAGAATAATGATTTTTTATGTTGAAAAAAGCGGAAAATAATGTTGTCCTTTTTTTGGTCCAGCATGGAAAAATTTCTCAGCAGCAATTCAAAGAATTAATTGCTGAATCAAGGGAAATTAACGTGCCAGCAGATGAAATTTTAGAAAAAAAGAATCTTTTAACAGAAGAAGATATTGCTTGGGCAAAGAGCCAAATGTATAATGTCCAACTTACTGACTTGTATGGTTTAATTGTGGAACAGAAAATTCTAAGTATTATTCCCAAAGATGTGGCAGAAAATTATAATGTGGTTGCTTTTAGCCAGGAAAATAATTTTTTAAAAGTGGCGATGCTTAATCCCGGTGATTTTAAAGCCAGAGAAGCAGTTGATTTTATTGCTCGCCAAAAAAATTTGAAAGTGGAATACCATACCGCCGCCGCTTCCGCTTTGAAAAATATTTTAGCCCAATACGGAGGCCTTTCCGTGGAAGTTCAGGAAGCAGTCGGTGCCGCCGAATCAAGATTTGATTTGACAAAAACCGCTAAAGAAACCCTGGAGCTCGATTTGGAAAAAATGGGGCAGGCCGCTCCCATTAGTAAATTAGTCGGTTCTATTTTAAAATACGCGGTTGATAATGATGCCTCGGATATTCACATTGAGCCATTTTCAGAAAAAACCAGAGTGCGTTATCGAATTGATGGAGTTTTAAAAGAAGCCGCTATGTTGCCCGGTCATTTGCACGCCTCAATTATTTCCCGTATTAAAGTGATGGCCAATCTTAAATTAGATGAAACCAGAATTCCTCAAGATGGGAGAATCAGAATTATGGTTGCTAAAAGAAAAGTTGATTTGAGGGTATCTGTTATGCCTTTATTTGATAAAGAAAAGGTGGTAATGAGGGTGCTTGACCCGGCCAAAAGGGTTTTTGATTTAAAAGATTTGGGTTTTTGGGGAATTGGTTTAGAATCCATTAGAAGAAATTTAGCTCGTCCTCACGGACTTGTTTTAATTACTGGACCAACTGGCTCTGGTAAAACAACCACTATTTTTGCCGCGTTAAAAATTTTAAATAAATCAGAAGTTAATATCGCCACTTTGGAAGACCCGATTGAATACTTTTTAGCCGGCGTTAATCAATCGCAAGTAAAACCTCAAATTGGATATACTTTTGCCACTGGGCTTCGTTCCATTGTCCGTCAAGACCCTGATATTATTATGGTTGGGGAAATTCGCGACCAGGAAACAGCGGAATTAGCGACTCACGCCGCTTTAACCGGTCATGTTGTTCTTTCCACCCTGCATACTAACGATGCTTTCGGCGCTGTTCCAAGGCTGATTGATATGGGTATAGAGCCGTTTTTAATTGCTTCTTCTTTGAATTTGATTATTGCTCAAAGATTAGTAAGAAAAATTTGTCCTCATTGCGCCAAAGAAACCGAAGTATCTCTTGAATTGGAAAAATCAATTGAAAAAGAATTACAATCCGGCCAACTGATAGATTTGGATTCTTATCGTGACAATAAAACCGGCCGGTTAAAATTTTATCGCGGAGAGGGTTGTTCTCGCTGTAATAATGAAGGTTATCAAGGACGGACTTCTATTTTTGAAGCTCTGGAAATAACAGACCAAATGAAAGAAATTATTACCAGCGGTTGCAAGATTAATAAAGTTAAAGAAGAATTTAAACGGCAGGGGATGATAGAAATTATTAAAGACGGTTATATCAAAGCCTTAAAAGGAATTATTAGCATGGAAGAAGTTTTGCGTTCCGCCCGTGAATAAAAAGTTTGGTGGCTCAGCCACCAAACTTTAAAAAAATATTAAATTGATTTTTTAAATATAATTTTATATGAATACGCAAACCGAAGTTATTTTAAACCGGATTTGTCGGCAAACAGTGGAAAAAAAAGCCTCGGAAATTTATTTTTTGCCGGGCCAAACTCCCTTTATTAGAATCAATGGGGAATTAAAAGCTTTGACTGGCGAAGGAGTAATCGCGGTTTCTTTTATTAATGAATTATTGGATATTTTTCTCAGCTCGGAAGAAAAGGAAAAAATGGAGAAGCAAAGGGAAATTATTGTTGTTAGAAGTATTGGGAAAATAGGGAACTGTCAAATCGATTTTTATTTTCAAAGAAGGTCGGCCACTTGTCGGATAAAATTATTAACCCAAGAAATTACTGATTTAAGCGAATTAGACTTGCCGGAAATGGTTAAAGATTTTACCAATCTTTTGAAAGGAATCGTTTTTGTTACCGGCCCTAGAGATTCTGGTCGGTCTACTTTATTAATATCCCTGCTTGATCATATCAATAAAAACCAAAATAAATTTATTACCACAATTGAAGAGCCGATTAAATCAATTATGAATGGCTTTAAAAGTTTAGTGGAACAAAGAGAAGTGGGAAAAGATACAAAATCATTTTTAAGTGGTTTGAAATATGTCCGTCAAAGAAATGTGGATGTGGTTATGGTCTCCCAAGTTAATAGTGCCGAAGTGATGGATGAAATTTTTGCTTTAGCTGAAGCAGGCAGTCTGGTGTTTGCCATGATGGATACGGGTTCAGCCGTCAAAACCATTAAAAGAGTGCTTCATTTTTATCCCGGAGAAAAAAGAGAAGATATTAGATATTTTTTAAGCGAGAGTTTAGGAGGTATTATTGTTTCCCGCTTAGTGCCTAAAATCGGCGGGGGAAGAATTAGAGCTATGGAAATTGTATCCGCTACTCCGGCAGTTAAAACCATTATTGCCACTGGCCGGCTTCATCAGCTAAATGGAGTTATTCAAACCACTGAAGACCAAAATTCTATTTCCTTAGAGCAATATTTGGCAGACTTGGTTATTTCCGGCAAAATCCTTTCTGAAGATGCGGTTAAATATTGTGTTAACGAAGACATTTTTCGTTCTTTTTTAAGAAGATAAAAATTAGCAAATTAAAAAAATGTTATTTGAATATAAGGCAAAAAATTTAACCGGAGAAACAATTGAAGGAATCGTTGAAGCCATTAACCAAATATCGGCAATTGAAACTCTGAATCGGCGGGAATTGATTATTATTTCTCTTAAAGAAAGTGGAAACTTGCCTTTTTGGAAACGTTCTTTAAATTTATCTTTTTTGGATAGAATTAAATCTAAGGATATGGTTTTTCTGTCTCGCCAACTTTCTGTTATGATATCCGCTGGTTTGCCGTTGGTTAAAGCTTTGGAAATTTTATCTCGCCAAACTGGCAAAGAATCCTTAAGAAAAGTTATGACTTCGGTTTCTGAAGATGTCCGCGGCGGTTCCAGATTATCATCGGCTTTTGCAAAATATCCGGATGTTTTTAACGATTTTTATATCAATATGATTCGCGCCGGAGAAACGGCTGGAAAACTTGATGAGGTTTTAAAATATTTGGCGGATGAGCAGGAAAAAACCTATGATTTAATGAGTAAGATTAAAGGAGCAATGATTTACCCCATTTTTGTTTTAGTGGCAGTTACCCTGGTTATGATTTTAATGATGATTTTTGTTATTCCGAAATTGACTACAATTTTGATTGAATCAGGAGTGGAGCTTCCATTAGCGACGCGAATTTTAGTTGCTACAAGCGATTTTTTCAAAAATTATATTATTTTTATTATTTTGGGAGCAATTGTTTTATTTTTTCTCGGCCGCGCTTTTTTAAAAAGCAAAAATGGAAAAGCGATTTGGGACCGGATTCTTTTAAAATTGCCGGTTTTTGGATCATTATTCCAAAAAATTTATTTAGTTCGTTTTACTCAAAGCCTTTCAACTTTGATTGTCGGTGGTATTTCCTTAACTTCCAGTTTGAAAATTGTTTCTAAAGTGGTGGGCAATACAGTTTATGAAAATTTAATTAGACAATCTTTAATTGATGTGGAAGAGGGACGTTCAATTAGCGATGCTTTTATTGACGCCCCGGGGATTCCTAAAATGCTTCCGCATTTGATGTCAATTGGCGAGCAAACTGGGAAAATGGATGAAATCTTGGATAAAATCGCTAGTTTTTACGCTCGGGAGGTGGAGAATATTTTGGCAAAATTAGTCACCTTACTCGAACCAATGATTATTATTTTTCTAGCTCTGATCGTTGGCGGCATGGTGGCATCGGTAATTATGCCGATGTATAAATTAGCCTCCGCAATTTAA
>CAZHDT010000016.1:1777-7388 GCA_964531505.1 uncultured Gammaproteobacteria bacterium | reverse complement strand
GTTTGATGCGACCACGGCTGCCCCAAACCCTGAGGACAGGGCAGATTGTCCGGTATACAATCGGACCTGGGAAACTTTCAACTCCGGCAATTCAGCAAATGCCGGGCTGGGTATGGTGATCGCGATAATCGCAACCACGGTCATGAAAAGAACGCTAAAGATTTTTTTCATCGAATCCCCCTTTTTTAGGGTTTACATTATTAACTATTATATTCTATCGCAAAAATCGCTTTTTGTCAATAAGCTGCCCAAGAAATTTTTAAAAGCAAAATGTACGAGGTTTCACCTCGTCCAATGGCACCTCGTCCAATGGCGGAGAAGCAATCTCTAATTTAAATTTAGATTGCCTCCGCGCCTTGCCAGCATTTCAAACCAAGGATAAAATAAAGAATATTAAATTAAATAAAAATTATATGCCGGAACTCCCAGAAGTGGAAACAATTAAAAATCAATTAAATAAAAAAATAAAAGGCAAAATTATTAAATTAGTGGAAATAAAATTGCCTAAAATGATTCAAGGAGTTTCTCCTAATTTTTTCAAAAAGACGATTGAGAAAGCAAAAATAAAAAATGTTGAGCGTCGGGCAAAAATTTTAATCATTAATCTTTCCAACAAATGTTCTCTTTTAATTCATTTAAAATTATCAGGGCAATTAATTTATTTCCCCCCAAAAAACAAAATTTTAGAAAAGTATACCCATTTAATTTATTATTTTACAGACCAAAGCCGTTTACTGCATAATGATTTGCGTCAATTCGGTTATGTTAAATTGGTTAAAACAAGTGATTTGGAAAGTATTTTTGAAAAAATGAAAATCGGACCGGAATTTTTGGCTAAAGAATTTACTTTTTCAAAATTTAAAAAAAATCTTTTAGAAAAACCAAATGCTAGAATAAAACCTCTTTTAATGGACCAGTCTTTTATTGCGGGAATAGGTAATATCTACGCTCAGGAAATATGTTGGTTGGCAAAAGTTTTACCGGACCGAAAAGTTAATACTTTGACAGAAAAAGAAATAAAAGATATTTATCAATCAATGGTTAGAATTATTAAAACCGCGATAAAAAATCGCGGGACAACGGCTGGCGACGAACGCTATGTAGACGTAGAAGGAAAAAGGGGATTATTCGCCAATAAATTAAAAGTTTATCAGAGGGAAAAACAGAAATGTTTTCGTTGTTCCCTTAAAATTAAAAAAATAAAATTGGCCAGCCGCGGCACTTATTACTGCCCTGGTTGCCAAAAATAAAAAATCGGGGATGCGAGATTCGAACTCGCGACCTCATCGTCCCGAACGATGCGCGCTACCAAACTGCGCTAATCCCCGAATTAAAATCAATTCAATAAATTATAAATTATTTTAGCTGTTTTAGCAAGTTCAATTTGTCTATTTAATAGATTTAGTTCGAAAGATGTTAAAAAAGTTAAAAAAGTTATCCACAGGTTAATGTTGTTAAAAAAAATATTTATGTTATTATATAGTTGGTGCTTATTTTAGAACTTCGGTTCTTTCAGCTGAAAAAAGGTTTTCCTTTTAGACGCGAGATAAGCACCATTTTTTATTTTCGTATAAAATTAAATAAAAAAATACCCCCATTTTAGGGGGTATTTGTTATAAAAAAACCTCCACTTGGGAGCCGAGCTCCCAAGTACAGAAAAAACCCAAAAAATCTTCACTTGGTGGCTCGGCCACCAAGTGAAGAAAACAGCTTCCAATCTAAGAAAGAGCAGGAAACTTAACTAAAAACCCCTACTTGGTGGCTCGGCCACCAAGTTCCAGAATTTAATCTTTTTCCCTAGAAATTTCTTGAACAATAAAACAAAATATGCTACATTTAAACAACAAGGATTATTTTATGAAACCAAAATTGCTTTTACATTTTTGTTGCGCCAACTGCGGCGCTGTGCCAATTGAAATTTTAAAACAAGATTTCGACTTAACACTTTTCTGGTTTAATCCAAATATTCAACCAAGAGAAGAATATGAAAAACGGCTAAAAGATGGAGAAAAATTAGCAATCATAACCGGCTTGGAAATAATCAAAGAATTTTATCAACCCGCGGATTGGTTTAAAGAAATTAAAGATTTAGAAAAGGAACCGGAAGGGGGTAAAAGATGTAAAAAATGTTTTCAAATGAGATTGGAAAAAACCGCGCAAAAAGCCAAAGAATTAAAATTCGAATTTTTTGCTACCGCCCTCACCGTTGGACCGCAGAAAAAAGCGGAAATAATTAATAATTTCGGCAATCAACTTTCAGAAAAATATCAAATCGCTTTTTTTTCCGCCGATTTTAAAAAAAAAGACGGTTTTAAAAAAAGTTTGGAATTTAGCAAAAAATATGATTTTTATCGGCAAAATTATTGCGGTTGTATCTATTCTAAGGACCACTAATGACCAAAAATTTAAAAACCAAAAGTGATAATTTATATTTAATTTTATGAATCCAAGAAAATGGGAACAATTAGTTTATTTAGCGGAGGAAAAATTTGGCATTGAAAATAGAGTCAAGGAAGAATTTGAGTTGGACGAGCTTTCTGATGGCAAAAAAATCATGGGAGAAAAAGAAAGTTTTGAATTTAAAAGTCCTTTAGGCAGGATAAAAGTTGAAAAAATCAGTCGACCAAAAGTGATGGACAAAAAAGTTCTACACACCAAAAGAATTGGCGGACGGGTTGCGATCGATTTTGTTTACTCGCCGGATGAAAAAGTTTCAGAAATGAAAATCTATTGCGAAAAAAACGGAAATTGGGAAGAAGCCAATCTTGACGAAATGGGAATTAGTTAAAAAATATGTTAAAAAAGACTTTTTATCTTGCCGTGCCCATTCTCTTTGGCTTGATATTATTATTCGTTTTTTATCAGCCGAGTCTGATTAAAATTATCATTGGCGACAGCCTAATTTTATTTTTGACTTTTTTGGTTGGAATTTTTTTAATTCAAGGAAAAATAAAAAAGCAATGGATTTTTTTGGTTCAACTAATGCTTTTTGTTTTAAGCGGTTTGGGATTTTTTCTTTTTTTAAGCGGCTTGTTTTGGATAACAGTTTTTATTTTTCTTTTTTTAATTATTTTGGGATTTTTTCTTTTTCATCTTTTCCAGTTTTTTTATCAGCCGAGGATTTGTCAGCCCGATATTTTTCAAAAGACTGTTTTTTGGCTTAATTTCATCATCAGCTATTGGGCATTGGCTTTTCTCAGCGGCGTTTTAGCTAAGTCAGCCTTTGAATTAAGTTTTTTCATCAATTTATTGGTGGTATTCGGATTGTTTTTTTGGCTAAATTATTATTATTTGTTTTTCAATCGGCTTGATGAATTTAAAAATGACTTACTGATTGTTTCGCTTTTTTTAACAGAAATTTATTTAAGTTTAAATTTTCTTCCTTTGGGAATTTATTTAAATGCTTTTTTGATTTCTTTAATTCTTTTGGCAATTTATTTTTTTTATTTTTCCCAAAATAAAAAAATTGAGTTATAATTTTAAATATAAAATATTATGGAAAAACCATTAAAAAAAGTAGACATTATTAACGAAGAAGAAGAGGGTAAGGTGGAAATAAAAAAGTCCAAACGCTTTTCTTCTCGCCAAAAAAGGCAAGACCAAGTGGAAGATGACGTGGCGGATTTTTATCAAAACAAAGAATTCTCTAACAAACCCCAGTCTAAGCAAAAGTTTGGCGGGTTTTTCGTCTTAGTTTTGATTTGGTCGATTGTTTTCGGTTTGCTGGCCGGCAGTTTAAGCAGTTATTTTATTTTAACCCGGGATGTTATAAATCTTCCTTTAATTGGAGAAATAAAAATTGAAAAGAATTATTCTCCGCAAGAAAATAATATTATTACGGAAAAAAATATTACGGTTTTGGCTGAAACTAGAGTGGAGGAATTAGCTAAAGATTTACCCGGGAAGACCGCAAGAATTTTTAAAAAGAAAAGTGAAGAAAATTTGCCATTTTTGGATCAAATTTACGGGCCATGGCAGACCATTGGTTTAGGAGTATTTTTAAAAGACGGTTGGCTTGCAGTCAATGCTGATTTTGAACCGGGAATTGATTATGTCGCTATTGATTCAAAAAATGTGATTTATGGAGTGGAAAAAATTATGACCGACTCTTTGACGAAAATCAGTTTTGTTAAATTAATCGGTTCAGGTGATTTTCCGGAAACAACCATCAGCGCCAGGGAAGAAATTTTTGCTGGCAAACAAGCGATTCTTTTGGATAAATTGGGAAATTATCATTTAACAGAGATAAATTCAGCTCAAAAAAGAATGGTTTTTAAAAATGATGATTTAATTAGGTCCACAGACCATTTTTCCGAGTATTTAATTTTGGATGCGGAAACTTCTCTGAATGCTTTTCCTCAAGCCGCGATTTTTGGTTTGGATAAAAAATTGATTGGCTTGGTTTCTCAAGGGGAGATAATTCCTTTTTGGCAAATGGAAAATTTATTTCTTCAAGCGATTTTAGGGCGAGATTTAACCCGGCCAATTTTAGGAATAGATTACTTGAATATTAACGAAGCAATTGGTTTTAAAAGCGAAAAGTTTAAAGGCTTCCCTCAAGGAGCGATTATTTATGGCGCGCCGTTACAAAATAGTCCGGCCATGGAAAAAGATATTAAAAACGCTGATATTATTATCAAGGTTGACGGAATTGATTTGGCTAAAAGCCAGGATTTAACCTATTTGATTCAGAAAAAAAATCCCGGCGAAGAAGTTGAATTAACAATTGTTCGGGATAATCAAGAAATGATTTTTCGTCCAATTTTAAAAGAGATAAAATATTAATTTTATCCACAGGTTAACGGTTTTATTTTTAAAATATTAGTTGTATAATAATATAGTAGTTTAGTAAGATATTTTTATTCATTTGGCTTTGGTTTAAAATAGAAAATTGCCAAGTCAGCGTTTCAAAAAGCGCTAAATAAAAATAAGATGCGTCATCAATTAGGAGGCCCTTTAGGCCGGGAGGAAATTTTGTTATTTTTGTCATTGTTTTTGATAAGCCTTTTTTAACAACAGAAAAAGGTTTTTTTTATTTGTTTAAATTTATAAAATAGTCTAAATATATTATAATTTATTATTTTAAATTAAATTCTATGAATTTTAAAAAAATCAAAACTTATTCCAAACAAGGCCGGGTAATAAGAAGAACTAAAAAATTTTTAATGGCCTTTTTTGTTTTAGTCATTTCATTGTGGTCAATTGGCGCGCCGTCAATTATCAACGCCTTAGCCGTAGATTTAGTCACGGTTTCGCCAACCTCAATTGAAATTAATTTTGACGATGATATTTTAAGCAGCGCTTTAAGTTCTTCTGACGAAGTTGGCGCATCTACCAAAAATGCCAGTGATTTAAGAAATTATTTATTGCAAACCGGCAGCCCTTTGGCAACTAGAAAATTAAGCCGTTATCTGCCCTACAATATGAGCACAGAATATGATAATAGTAATCATATTTTAAGAATTTATGGAATTGAAAATTTAAATTTAAGCCAAAGCGACGCCTGGAAACTTCAAATTGCCGGAGACACAATTCAGCATGCCACTTCCACCAGCGTTTTTGTGGATGCTTATCAAACTACTGGAACTGTTGGCGCAAGCCAGGATCCAGC
>CAZHDT010000016.1:0-1677 GCA_964531505.1 uncultured Gammaproteobacteria bacterium | reverse complement strand
GGCAGTTCAAGTTATGGAATTGTTCTTGGAAAATTTACTTTAGCTGATGAATCCACCCCAGTTGATAATGTTGAATTAAGGGTGGAACAACCTAATTACTTTGGTTCTGGTTCTTTATCAAAATCCCATGCTAATGGGAAATTTGCCGTTGGCATAAACGCCGCTGGAAATTATGAAGCGCGTTTCATAACGCCAGCTAATTGTTCCGAAGCCGCTCCATCAAAACAGGGGAGCATTACAGTTGCCCTAAACGCTACTACCAATCTTGGAACCAAAAAGTTTAAAACTCCGACTGTTTCTGGTTATGTTAAAGCTCCTTTATCACAGGGCGGCGCGGTTTTACCAGGAGTTACGGTTCGGGTTTATAAATATGATTGGACAGTGGAACAAATGGCAATTTCTGGCGTTGATGGTTCTTGGAAAGTTTATATTGATAATACTGGTGTTAATTCAATCAATTTGGGAGTGGAAGCAGAGCCCAGCGATTATCATCAATATATTTTAGGTTATAAAGCGAGTGTTCGCGGAGTTTATGATCAAACCTTGTCTCAGAACCAAACCGTCACTGGACTTAATGTTTATTTAAGCAAAACCAATGTTACTGGAACCATTAAAACTCCAACCGGCTCAGTAAGTGATTCAAATCCAGTTCCCGACACAGCTGTTCCAAATACCAATGTCCAACTACATAGCCAGGATTGGTCTTATGAACAATGGACAAATACTGATGAAAATGGCGCCTTCCAATTCGGCGGAGTGCCAGACGGTTCAACTTATATTTTAGAAATGGAAACTCCTTGGTCTGGTGATTTTTCCGGTTATGCCAGAACAACAATTTCTGATTTAGTGATTGGTTCATCCGCTCCGGGTTATAGCGCGGAAACTGGTATTACTAATCTCAATTTATCTACTAAAGCGGTTAGTAGCGCTTTAAGATATTCCAGCCCCAATACTTGGGGACGGGTGCTTTTAGGCGGTTCTCCTTTAGCTGATGCTTGGATTAATATTCATAAAGAAGGCGCTTGGTATAATGCGCGCACAGACACAAATGGAAAATTTAAATTAAGCCTTAGTAAAGGACATTATTTTATGGAGATTGAACCTCCAATTTCAGCCGGCGCCGCTCGTTATAATACTGAGATTGATATTACTTCTGCCACAGCAAATAATTTAGGAGATGTTGTTTTAGCTGCGCCGAATGTTGCCGGTTATATTTATGGTCCGACCGGAACCAGCGATGCCGCTATTGGTCAAATGAATGTTTGGGTGGATATTTGTCCTTATAATAATCCAGGCACTTGTTATGGAGCAAACACCAATAACGCTGGTTATTTCGGGGTGGGGACTGTGCCAAACGGCACTTGGAAATTAGAGCTTCGGGTTGATTCTTGGAATACGATTTATGTTGCTCCGGCGCAGAAAATTTTAGTAATTGCTGACGGCTCTCCCAGCACTTTGGATGGAGTAAGCGTCAGTGGCAATTTAATTATTCGATTAACCGATGCTTCTGTTGGCGGTTTAAAAGGAAAAGTTTGCGCTCCGGGCGATACTGCTTCTTGTGAACATCCTCAATCAAATGTTGGCGTAAATTTAAGAACCCAAAATGCGATGAATGGCTTTAATTGGAGCCAGACAGATGCTAATGGAAATTTTGCTTTTGGCAATATTAGCGCTGGA
>CAZHDT010000015.1:0-15017 GCA_964531505.1 uncultured Gammaproteobacteria bacterium | reverse complement strand
GGCTTTGCTTCAGGATATTTGTCGGGGTCTTTATCATAAACATAATCAATGTCGCTTAAATTAATTACCATTTTTGCTTTCATATTTTTTGCCCAAAAAACCGCGTCTTTATCGGAAGAACATCCTGGTTTCCAACCGGAAGCAATAATTATTTTCTTTTTAGTTTTAATTAAAGTATGCGGGTTATTAACCACTTGAGGATAAGCATAATTAGAAAAAATGACCCTTAAAAGCTCCGCATTCACTTTAGTAATACTAATCCCGAGTAAATCTAAATCAAAATTTTTAATTTTAGTAATTTTTTGAGCCCCCTTATTATAAAGTCGGTTGATTCCCCCACCACCGGTAATAATAACAAAAGAATACCCATGTTTTAAAAGTTTTAAAATAAAACTTTTAAATTTTTTTAAAAAATCAGTATCAATTTCTCCTTTGGGAATAATAAGTGATCCTCCCAAGGATAAAATAATATTTTTTTCTTTTTTCATATAAATAAGATTTTGTCTTGGCCTTTTAAAAAATAAACATAATCATCTCACATTTCATCCATTACTTCAATTCCCATTAAAGTGAGGCCCTTTTTAATAATTTCCGCCACAGCCATAATCATTAACAAACGCGCTTTTTTGGTCTTTAAATCAGCTTTTAAAACAGAATGTTGATGATAAAACTCATTAAATTTCTGCGCTAATTTTAAAAGATAATGGGCCAAATAAGAAGGGTTATAATTAATGGCCGACTTTTCAATTATTTCAGAAAAGGAAAATAAAAGACTTAGAATTTCTACTTCTTGCAAATTACCCAATGATTGATAATTTATTTTTATTTTTTTAGATTTTTTATTTGATAAAATCTTTACTGGCGACTTTTTTAAAATGCTTTGAATTCTAGCATAGGTATATTGCAAATAAGGCCCACTGTCTCCTTCAAAAGAAATAGAATCTTTTGGATTGAAATTAACTTCTTGTTGAGGATTATATTTTAAAAGAAAAAATTTTAAAGCGCCAAGAGAAATCTTTTCAGCTCTTGAAGAAATTTCCTGGGGACTAAGGTTTGGGTCACGACTCATAATTTCTCCTTTAGCGAGTTGTTCCATCTCAGCCAAAACAGTATCAATGTCGGCCGTCTTCCCATCTCTTGATTTTAATTTTCCGTCTGGAAGAAAAACTAAACCATAAGAAAGGTGATAACAATTTTTTATCCAATCAAATCCAAAGATTTCTAAAACTCTAAAAAGAACATTGAAATGATAATCTTGTTCCGAAGCGACTACGTAAACAGAGAAATCGGGATTAAAATCATCTTGTTTTATTTTTGCCAAACCAATATCCTGAGTGATATAAACGCTAGTACCATCCGGTCTTAATAAAACTTTTTTATCAAAACCATCTTTGGTCAAATCTATTTCAATAGCTTTATCATCTCTTTCATAACACAATCCCCTTTTAAGAGCTTTAAGAATTATTTTTTTTCCTGAATTGTAGATATCGCTTTCAAAATACCATTTATTGAAATCCACCCCTATTTTTTTATAAGTTTGTTTAAATCCTTCCAACGTCCACTGGTTCATTTTCTGCCACAATTCTAAAATTTCAGGATTTCCCTGTTCCCATTGCTTTAACATTTCTTGAGCTTCTATAATCAAATCTGGGTTTTCTTTCTCTTTTTGATTAAATAAAACATAATACTGACCAACAAAATGATCGCCTTTCATCTTCTCTGATTCAGGGGTTTTACCATCTCCCCATTTTTGGTAGGCAAGCATTGACTTACAGATATGAATTCCTCTGTCGTTAATTAAATTTAACTTAATTACTTCCGCCCCAGTGACTGATAGAATTTTTGCCATTGTCCACCCTAAAAAATTATTCCTCAGATGGCCTAAATGCTGGGGTTTATTAGTATTGGGCGCGGAATATTCTATTAAAAATTTTTTTTCTTTTCTCATTTCTGAATCACCGATATTCTCACATTGAGTAAAGATTTCTTGTAAAACTATTTCAAACCAAAGGCTTTTATTTAAAAAAATATTCAAATAAGGGCCGACTGCCCTAATTTCATCAATTAAATCAATTAAAAAAACTTTTTTACCAAATAATCCGGCTATTTCTTGAGCAATTTCTTCCGGAGGTTTTTTTAATTCTTTAGCTAAAGAAAAACAAGATAAAGTTAAATCACCCATTTCCGATTGAGAAGGAATATTTATTTCAAAAATAAAATCAGCCGGCAAATTCGGCAATGTGTTTCTAAATAAAGAAATAATTTCTTCTTTAATTCTTTTTATTTCCATATTCTATTTTTATATTTTTACTTTTTTATTTAAATCAAACTCGCAATATCATGAAAATTTTAATATTATTCCAAACCAATTAAAATTTGAACAATTTTCTGACCAAATTCTAAAGAGGCTAAGGGGCCGTTAGCGGTAATTATTTTTCCATCTACTACCACATTTTGATTTAAATATTCAACTTGATTTTCTTTTAAAATTTCAATTGGTTCTTGGTCAATACTGCTAGACCAAATAGTAGCATTTTTTCCTTTTAAAACTCCTGATTTTGCTAAAATCGCAGGCGCAATACAAATCGCCCCTAAAACTTTATCTTCATTTATTGTCTTTTGAATTAATTGATAAACGCTTGAATCTTCTAAATATTCAACTGCCCCCGGTCCACCAATAAAAATCAGAGCATCTATCTCTGAAACATTTATTTCTGAAATCAATTTTTCTACCGCTACTTCCAACCCAAGTTTCCCTTTTGCTTTCCCCATTAACGAACTAACAATTATTATTTCCATTCCCGCTTCTTCTAATACTTTTCTCGTTTCTTGATATTCAAAGTCTTGAAATCCTTGGTGAGCTAAAACTAAAACAATTTTTTTAATCTCTAATTTTTCTTCAAAACTCATATATTTTTCTTGATTATTTTCTTTTTTAAGACAACCAGAAAAAAATACCGCAATTAAAAAGAAAAAAATGATTATCAAATATTTTTTTTTCATAGCCATTACTTTTCTCCCAATGGTATTTTAATAATTACTTTTTCTTTGTCTTCTTTGGTTATTTCCACCATAACGCTTTGTTCTAAAACACACCAATTAACAACTTTTCCTTTTCCTTGGTCTGTTTTTATTTCAGACCCGATTTTAGGCAATTTTTCTTTTATTTTCCGGTAAAATTCATTTTCAAAAGCTAAACAACATTTTAATCTTCCACAAACTCCAGAAAGTCTTTCCGCTCCTCGTTGGGATAGTTGTTGATTAAACATCATTTCCGTACTAACGTGCCCTAAATCTTTTAAAAAAGACAAACAACATAAACTTCTTCCGCAAGAGCCTATATCTCCTATTAGACCTGTTTCTTGTCTAGCGCCAACTTGATGCATTCTAATTGATTTATGAAATCGTTGAACCAAATCTTTGACCAAATCACGAAAATCAACGCGGTGAGGAGAGGTAAAAGCAAAAATAATTTTACTTCCGTCAAAACTAAAAAGAGCGTCTACGAGTTTCATTGGCAATTTTTTATCCTTAATAAAATTTTCGCACTTTTCAATTGCCTCTATTCTTTCTCTATTTCGCTCCTTTAATTTTTTTAAGTCTTCTCGACTGGCCTTTCTTAGAATAAAACTTTTATTTTCTTTATTTTCTTGTTCAATACTTTCTAAAGTTTTTTCCTCTATTTTAATTATTTTTCCCAAATCAGTTCCTAAATCGTCTTTGATTATCACCCAATCATTAATTTTAAATTGATCTTTTTTAATTGATTCCCCCTCTTTTCCTTTCACAACCTCATAAGGATGATACCAAGGAGCTAATTGGATGGAAATCACAATCATAATAAATAAATTATTAAAGTTGAAAACGAATAAATCTTTTAACTTGAATATTTTCTCCTAATTTGGCAATTTTTTCCTGGATTAAATCTATTATTTTTTTTGTTTCATCTTTTATAAAATTTTGTTCCAAAAGACAAAACTGGTTGTAAAATTTTTCCAGTTTTCCTTGTAAAATTTTTTCTTTTACTTCTTCTGGTTTATCTTGGGGGAGACTTGCTTGAGCAATTTCTTTTTCTTTGCTAACGATATCTTCGGGAACATCTTCTATTTTAAGCCATTGGGGGTCGGCGGCGGCGATTTGCATCGCCAAGTCATGAGCTAACTCTTGAAATTCCTTATTTCTTGCCACAAAGTCAGTTTCGCAAACTAATTCCAATAAAACCCCGATTTTACGATTATTGTGAATATATGATTCAACTATTCCCTCATTAACTGTTCTGGTTTGTTTTTTGGCCATTATTTTTTCTCCTTTTTTTCTTAAAAGTTCCACTGCTTTTTCAATATCGTTATTGGCCTCTTTAAGGGTTTGCTGGCACTCCAAAATACCGGCACCAGTTTTTTCTCTTAATTGTTTTATTATTTCTAATTCCATAATTATTATAATATTAAGTTCTTTATTTTTCTAAATTGCTGATTGTCAAAATTTATTCTTTTTCAGAATTTTTTATAAAATTCTGTTGCCCAATTTTAACTGCTTCAGAAATCTTTTTAGTAATTAGTTCAATTGATTTAATTGCGTCATCATTAGCGGGAATGGGCCAATTAACTAAATTGGGATTTGAATTCGTGTCTACCATGGCAATAACAGGAATTTTACACCTTTTTGCTTCTTTAATCGCTGTTTTTTCCCTTTGTAAATCAATTAAATAAATTACTTCCGGCTTTTTATTTAAATTCTTTATTCCACCAACCATTCTTTCTAAACGTTCAATTTCTCTATCCATTTGTAGTCTTTCTTTTTTAGTATATTTTTCCCATTTTTCTTGTTCTTTCTCTTGATTCATTTTATTCAGATTTTCAATGAGTTTAAAAATGGAAGAAAAATTGGTTAAAGTTCCGCCCAACCAATGCTGATTAATATAAGGAATGCCATTTGCTTCAGCATATTTTTTAATAGTATCTTTAGCTGACGGCTTAGTGCCAACGAATAAAACTGTTGCTCCTTCGCTAATTTTTTGACAAAGGAAATTAAGAGCTTCTTCTAATTTTTGAGCTGTCTTTTCCAAATCAATTATATGAATGGTGCTTTTTAAACCACAAATATAAGGCTCCATTTCCGGGGCGCGCTTGTTTGAGCAATGTCCTAAATGAACTCCGGCTTCAGCCAACTCGTCAAGAGAAGGAATTTTTACTTTATTTTCTTGTTTTTGATCCATAAACTTATTTTAATTATTATATTAATAATTATTTTAACATAATTTAAAAAATAAACAAGTAGAATTGAGACATTAGAACAATCAATTTGGATATTTGGGTAATTGGGGATTAGGAATATTCCTTTCTTTTGCCCCTTATCTTACCCCCTATTTTATATAAAGGCTTGCTAATATTTTTATTTTTGCTAAAATTATAATGTTTTAATAAATTAATAAATAAAAATTAAAAATAATAATTTTATGGCTAAAAAAGATATTCATCCTAAATATTACGAAAAAACAAAAATTAAATGCGCCTGCGGCGCCGAATTTAATTTTGGCGCCACTAAAGATAAAATGGAAGTTGAAATTTGCTCTGCCTGCCATCCCCTTTATACGGGAAAACAAAAGTTTCTTGATGCGGCCGGACGAATGGAAAAATTTAAAAAAAGAGTGGAAAAATCAGAAAAAATGAAGAAAGAAGCAAAAGAAAAAACAAAAACAAAAACAAAGAAAGAAAAATAATTTTTGATTTAATATTAATTTTAAAGAATGAAAAACGGTTTAAATCAATTTGAAGAACAATTGAAAGAATTAGAGTGTCAATTACAAAACCCTGAAATTTATAATAATTCCGAACAATTGAAAGAAATTTCTCAAAAATATAATCTATTGAAAGAATTAGTAAAACTTTTTACCAAATTGAAAGATATAAATGAAAAAATATTAGAAACACAAAAAATGATTAATCAAGAAGATAATGAAGAAATGGTTATTTTGGAAGAAAAAGAAATAGAGTCATTGGAAAAACAAAAAAACATTTTGGAACAAAAAATTGAGGATATAAAAAAACCGAGAGAAAAATCTGAAGAAAAGGGAATTATTCTTGAAATCCGGGCGGGAACCGGCGGTGATGAAGCCGCTCTTTTTGCTGCTAATTTATTCAGAATGTATTCTCATTTTGCTGAGTTAAAAAAATGGAAAAGCAATCTAATCTCGTCAAACCAAACCAGTATTGGCGGATATAAAGAAATTATTTTTGAAATTAAAAACAAAGAAGCTTATCAATTATTAAAAAATGAAAGCGGCGTTCATCGTGTCCAAAGAATTCCAGAAACAGAAAAAAACGGAAGAGTTCACACTTCCGCTGCTTCAGTGGCTGTTTTACCAGAGGTAAGCCAAATTGATTTTGAAATAAATCAGAATGATTTAAAAATCGATACCTTTCGCGCTTCTGGGCATGGAGGACAAAATGTTCAAAAAAATGAAACCGCTATTAGAATTACTCATATTCCAAGCGGTTTAGTTGTTTCTTGTCAAGATGAAAGAAGCCAAAATCAAAATAAAGAAAAAGCTTTAACGGTTCTTCGTTCCCGACTCATGGTAATAGAAAAAGAAAAAAAAGAACAAGTAGAAAAGGATAATAGAAAATCCCAAATCGGGTCTGGCGACCGTTCTGAAAAAATAAGAACTTATAATTTTCCCCAGGATAGGGTCACTGACCATAGAATAAAAAAATCCTGGCACGGATTAGAAAAAATTATGAATGGAGAAATTGATTCTATTGTCGAAGATTTAAAAAAGGAAGAAAAAAAATTATGTTAGAAAATTAAAGGATATTCTAATAAGACAATTCGTGGTTAAGAGAAACAACTTCTATCCAGATTGAACTGGGTAGAAATTTTATTTCTTGACCATTTTTATCATAGAATTTAGTTAAGGCGTTTTTCGATAATTTTTGCCATTTGCCTTGAATAAAATTTCCCTTTTGAAAAATTAAGGCATCTCCCTCACCTTGAGTTTCAATAGACCGGTGGCCGATTGAATCAATAACTTTTATTTTTGTTTTTAAAATAACCAGGTTATTAGTGGTTATTACCTCTCCTTCCTCATCTTTAAATAATAAATCGTTTTGAAATCGCTGATAAGCTTGAATTTCATCATTAAATTTCCAAATAACCGGTTCGCGATAATTTATTTTTATTTCCCTTGAAACAACAGAATTTGTATCAACATTTTTTTCCGGTAATTCACTTTGATATATAAAACTTGAAATTGGAACAGCTGTTTTTGTCAAATCTTTATCTTTAATAAATTTTAAAATAGCATCGTCGCTAATGTATAAATTATGAGGTTGGTCTCTTTCTTTATCCCGCCAAAAATAGCTTCCATTATAACTTATTTCATCTAAATTATAAATTTGATATTCATTTAAAGCTATTTTGTCTAAAAATTCCTGACTGCCACCTGCATGAATAAATAGAGTTTGATATTCTTGCGCCCATTCGGCAAAATAAGGACGAGCGGAGCGAACCGGACCAATTTTATCAGGCAAACAAGACTGACTAAAAATCGCCATAAAACGGGTAATATCCGCCTCCACGGGCGCTTCATAAATAACCGCTGCTTTATTTATTCCAGCAACGGGCCTAGCTTCACTAAAATTGTCAACTATTATCGCTACCGGATAATTAAAATCTTCTTGCTTTAAAAAACAATTAAAGGAAAATTCTTCTTTTTTTATTTGCTTTTCAGTCTCTCCGGTCTCAAAAACTATATTCATTTTTTCCTCCTCCTGAATTTTTTCTTCGCCAATGGGTTTTTTTATTGAATTTTGACTAAAAAAAATAAAAATCCAAAATAAAATAATTAAAAATCCCAAAACGATACCAATAATATTTTTTTTAGAAGATACCATAAAAATTATAATTTCAAGAAATACTGCTACCGCAACGTTTCTTATTTTTCCTCTTTTTTAGTCTCTTCTGCTTTGTTTTCTTTGTTAATTTCTTTTGTTTCTAATTTTTCCTCAGTTTTTTCTTCAACTTCCTCTACATTTGGCCTTTCCGCTTGGATGACAACATCTTCTAAGTCATGAATAATTTCTAAACCATCAGGAATATTTAAGTCTTTAATCCTAATAGGATTATCAAAATCTTTCAATCTTGAAATATCAACTTCAATCTCATGAACTAAATTTTCAGGAAAACATTTAACCTCAACTTTATCTAAACTATGAACCAAGTTTCCTCCTTGTTCTTTTACCACTGGCGCTTCCCCAACGAATTTAAATTCTATTTCCAAAGTAATCTTTTCTCCAGCTTTAATTTTGTAAAAATCAATATGTTGAAACTGATTAGTTAAAGGATGACGTTGAATATCATGAATTAAAACTTTAATTTTTTTAACTGATTCTTTTTTTTCAATATCTAAAATTTCCAAATCAATCAAACTACTTTCCCCTGTTTCTTTAAAAATCTTTTCAAATTGAGGGTATAAAATTTGGATATTTTGCGAATCAAAATTGTGGCCATAAACCACCGCGGGAATAAACTCCTCTTTTCTAATCTGTTTATTTTTTCTGCCCAACGTTTTTCTTATTTGCGCTTGCAATTTTGTCATAAATTTATTTTTTATTAATTTTTATTTTAAAATTTAAATTTTCCAACTTTATAATTTTAGCATATCTTCATATTTTGTGAAAGGCTGGTACATAATCACGCTTTCCACTAAAGCGATTAAAATAATACTGACCAATAAAGAACTTCCTCCATAGCTAAGAAAAGGCAAAGGCACACCAACCACGGGAACCAAACCAAGATTCATTCCAATATTGATAAATGTTTGAAAAAAAAGCGAAATCATCGTTCCTAAAACCAAAATAACACCGAAGTTATCATAAATCATTTGGGAAACCTTGATGAGACGATAAAATAAAAGCGTATAAATTATTAATAAAAAGGAACTGCCAATAAATCCAAATTCTTCAGCTAAAACCGCAAAAATAAAATCAGTTTCTCCTGCTGGTAAAAATTTTAATTGTGACTGGGTTCCTAAACCAAATCCCCTTCCCAAGACTCGACCGGAACCAACAGCGACAATGGATTGTTTAGTCTGCCATCCATTATTAAGAGGATCGTTTTGTAAATTCAAATAAGTTAAAATTCTATCCTTTTGATAATCCTGTAAAAACATTATCCAAGATAAGGATGAAACAATTAGGATAATAATCAGAAGAAATAAAAAATGTTTTTTATTTTTATCAACTAAAAAAAGAACGCCGAACCAAAGAACTAAAATCATGGCCGCTGAACCAAAATCTGGTTGAAGTAAAATTAAAAAGACAAAAGGAAAAATTAAAATAAAACTGAAAATAATATGTTTAGCACTAAGAGGCTTCCTCGCTTCTTGCCAAAACTTAGCCAAAGTAATTATAGCAGTCAATTTTGCCAATTCAGCCGGCTGAAAACGGAAAAAACCGAAATTTAACCAGCCCCTTACTCCTCGTAAGGATTCGCCGAAAAAAAGAACGCCTATTAAAAGAAAAAGTGTTAAAAGATAAATTAAATAGGCGGAAGAGCGAACAAAACGAAAATCAGTTAAAATAATAATTAAGAAAATAATCAGCCCAACAATAACAAATATACTTTGTTTTTTAAAATCACCGATTTTACTTTCATTAGGAGACAAAGAAAGACTATATTGGGCCAGCAATCCGACGATAATCAAAAAAAGGGTTAGAAAAAAAATAACTCCGTCAAAACGTTTTATTTGGCCCAGATTAAACATAATATTCTTTCTTAAAAATTATTAATAGGCAGGAATAAAATTCATTTTGTCAAAAGGATTTAAATTAAGAATAACATCTATTCTATCATTTTCCGGGATTTTAGGCCAAAGAATTTCAATTTTTCTTTTTTCCCCGGTCAAACATTTTTCTAAAGAAATAAAGTTTGCGCCTACTAGTTTATTTCCTTGATAAGCGATTATTTGAAAACCAATTTGCCAAAAACCATAAATAGAATGATTTTCAACTTCAAAAGATATTTTTGGCACCGCCACCATTTTTTCTAAAGAAACCTCATATGATGAAGTTAAATTAACAATTTTTAATTCATCTAAAATTTTAGTTTGGGAATTATTTGGCCTAATTCTTTGCCAAAGAATTTCAGAAATAAAAAAATCCGGCTTTAATAAAATATAATTATCTACTTCCTGTCCCAAAAATAAAAAGCTTTTTTGCTGATTAGGAAGAATAAAATCAATTTTATTTTCTGTTTTTCCATTTGGCCATTGAAAATTATAGTTTACTTTTGCCAACCAATTATCATTTGGATTTTGAACCGAAATTTCAAAATCATAATGTCTTTTTTCTTCAAATCCAGAAGCGCTAACAAGCCAAAAATTTAAAGAATCAAAATTCAAATCATTGGGTTTAAAATGCTGGTTTAAAAATATATAATCTATGTTTTGTCGACTTAAATCATAAAGAAATTTTTCATATTCTTTAGCAAAATTAAAATATTTAAAAGTTTGAAAAGCAACTATACCCCAAAATGTCAAATTTAAAATAATTAAAAGAATTAAAAAATATCGACGAATATTCTTTTTATGAATCAAATACCATTTAGCTTTTTGAAGTTGTTGGTCGCTTAATTGTTCCATTTATTCTTTAAAATGACTAATTATTATACCATAAAGAGATAATCCATATCCCATATTATTATAATAAATTATACTAATTTTTAACTTGAAAAGCAAGTATTTTTTTCAATTTAAAAGTTTGGAAGCTCGGCTTCCAAGATAAACTTGTCAGAATCATATTATCTGTTAAAATATAAAAATAATTTTAAATATAAAAATATGAGTACTCAAAACTTTTTTTATCTCACCACCAGTTCGGCAATTATTTTGTTGACTGTTTTTTTTATTATCCTTATTGTCATCGGAATTATCATCACAATTAGAATTGCCAAAATCTTTAAAACCCTTTATCAGGCTTCAGAAAATATTAATGAAACGACTAGAAAAATTAAAGAAAAAATAAAAATCTCTGCTTTAGCTTCCCTTTTATTAGAAGGGTTTAAAGAGTTTATTAACATTTTAAAAGAAAAAAAAGAAAAAAAACCCAGCTCTAATTCTCGTAAAAAAATTGAAAAAAAATAACCAAGCTTTGTTATTTTATAAAATTTTATTAAAAAACTTTATCCTGTTTCCGACTTTTTTTATTTATTAAATATTTAATTATTTATGTTTACTCACCTTCATGTTCACAGCCACTATTCTCTTTTAGATGGTTTATCAAAAATAGACGACCTCATTAAAGGGGCTAAAAAATATGGCATGAAATCATTAGCCTTAACGGACCACGGAGTAATGTACGGTGTTATTGAATTTTACCAAAAAGCCAAAGAAGCTGGAGTCAAACCAATTATTGGGGTAGAAGCTTATTTAGCTAGAAATGGCCATTTAAATAAAAGGCCCAAAATAGATGAACGACCCTACCATTTAGTGCTTTTGGCAAAAAATGCTCAAGGATACAAAAATTTAATCAAATTGACGACTATCGCTCATTTACAGGGATTTTATTATAAACCGCGGATTGATTTTGAACTTTTAAAAAAGTATTCTCAAGGATTAATTGCTTTAAGCGCTTGCTTGCAGGGAGAAGTTGCTCAATTGATTTTAAATAAACAAAAAGAAAAAGCTGAAAAACAGGCCATAGAATATCAAAATATATTCGGGCCTGATTTTTATTTGGAAGTTCAAGACCGTTATAACAATAAAGATCAAGAAGCAGTTAATAAAGGAATATTTAATATTGCAAAAAAATACCATATTTCGGTCGTAGCGACCAATGACGTCCATTACACAAACAAAGAAGATGCGGAAATTCAAGATATTCTTATTTGTCTCCAAACTAAAAGAAAAAAAGAAGATAAAAATCGTATGTCTTATTTAGGCGACGATTTTTCCTTGCGTTCACCGGAAGAAATGACGAATTCCTTTAAAGAACATCCTGAAGTTATTGCCAACACAGAAGAAGTAGCAAAAAAATGTAATTTTGAAATTGAGTTAAATAAAACCAGACTTCCCTCTTTTCCTCTTCCTAAAGAAAAAACCGCTAACCAATACTTAGAAGAACTTTGTAAAGCTAAAATTGGCGAACGTTATCCAAAGCAAAATAAAGAGATTAAAGAAAGATTAGAATATGAATTAAAAATAATTGAAAAAACCGGCTTTGCCTCTTATTTTTTAATTGTTCAAGATTTTGTAAATTGGGCTAAAGAAAATAAAGTAGTGGTTGGCCCGGGAAGAGGCTCCGCGGCCGGTTCCATTGTTTCTTATATTTTAAATATTACTGATATTGACCCTTTAAAATACGACCTTCTTTTTGAAAGATTTCTTAACCCTGACCGGATTGTTATGCCTGATATTGATTTAGACTTTGCTGATACGAAAAGGGATTTAGTCATTGAGTATGTAGAAAACAAATATGGCCACGATCATGTTGCCCAGATTATCACTTTTGGAACAATGGCGGCTCGGGTGGCGATTAGGGATGTCGGCCGAGTTTTATCATATCCATACGCTTTTTGCGATAAATTAGCCAAAATGATTCCTTTCGGCGCTTCTTTAGAAAAAGCCTTAGAAATATCCGAAGAATTAAAAGCAATTTACCAAACTAATGAAGATGCCAGAAAAATAATTGACCCGGCGAAAAAATTGGAAGGGGTTGCCCGTCATGCCTCAAAACACGCTTGCGGAGTGGTTATTACCCCTGAACCATTAATCCAATATATTCCCACCCAATACGACGTTTCTGGAAACGGGCACAGGAAAACGATTATTGCTCAATATGAAATGCATGCGATTGAAACCCTGGGACTTTTAAAAATGGATTTCTTGGGATTAAAAAATCTAACCATTATTGAAAAAACATTAAAATTAATTAAATATAATTATCAAGTAGAAATTAACATAGGAGACCTTCCCTTAAATGATGAAAAAACCTTTAAACTTTTACAAAAGGCTGAAACTACGGGAATTTTTCAATTGGAGTCTGGTGGAATGCAACGTTATTTAAAAAAACTCAAACCAACTGTTTTTGAAGATATTATCGCCATGTTGGCGCTTTATCGCCCCGGACCCATGGAATTAATCCCTGACTATATTGCTGGCAAACAAGGTTTAAGAGTTCCGACATACCTTCATCCCAAACTTAAACCGATTTTGGAAAATACTTATGGTATTGCTATTTATCAAGAACAAATTCTTCAAGTTGTCCGTGATTTAGCTGGATTTTCTTTATCCGAAGCTGATGTTTTAAGAAAAGCGGTGGGGAAAAAAATACCCAAACTATTACAAGAACAAAAAGAAAAATTTATCAAAGGGTGTATAAAAAATAAAATAAGTGAAACTACCGCTAGGAGAATTTTTGCTTTTATTGAGCCCTTTGCTGGTTATGGATTCAATAAAAGCCACGCTACTTGTTATGCCACTATTGCTTACCAAACCGCTTATTTAAAAGCTCATTACCCAACTGAATTTATTGCCGCGCTTTTAACGGCCCACAAAGATGACGCTGACAGAATTAATTTAGAGGTTGAAGAAGCAAATAAAAAAAATATTGAAGTTTTGCCACCCGATATAAATGAAAGTTATAAAAATTTTACTGTCGTGGGAAAAAGACAAATCCGTTTTGGACTATTAGCAATAAAAAATGTCGGAGAAGGAATAATCGATGCCATTATTGAAGAAAGGCAAGAAAACGGCCCTTTTCAAAAATTAGAAGGTTTTTTAAGCCGCGTCCAATCAAAAGATTTAAATAAAAAATCTTTAGAAAGTCTTACTAAAAGCGGCGCTTTGGATAAATTTGGGGAACGAAATCAAATATTAGAAAACATAGAAATGCTTTTGGAATTTGTTAGAAAAAAACAAAAGGATAAAAATAACGGCCAAACAAATCTTTTCGGATTATTGCCATTAAATAATCAATCTGAGTTAAAATTTAAAAAAACTTTTCCTGCCACTCACGAACAAAAACTCCTTTGGGAAAAAGAATTATTGGGTATTTTTATTTCTGAACATCCTTTAAAACAATACCAAACGGTAATTAAGAAATACCTTCATCCAATCAATGAATTAAAATTAATTAAAAAAAAATCAACCATAAAAGTTCTTGGCTTAATTTTTAAAATTAAAAAAGTCATTACCAATAATAACGAAAATATGGCTTTTATCCAAATAGAAGATTCTTTTGGAGGAATTGAAGTAATTGTTTTTCCCAAGATTTTAAAATCAAGCCAAGAATTTTGGCAAGAAAATAAAATAATTTGCGTAATTGGACGCCTTTCTGAAAAAGACGGAGAATTAAAAATAATTGCGGAAAAGGTAAAAGAGGTGACTAAAAAAATGCTTGATGACCTCTTGATTAAGGAAAAACTAAATGATATAATTTAATTATTAAAACAAATTATCAATAAATAAAACGCATGACTAAAATTTTTATTTCTCCCCACAACAAAATAGGATATTTTTTCCTGGTTTTAACTGTTATTTTTTTTCTAAGTCTAATTTTTGGATTTTTCGAATCATTTTACGGGGCGCAAATCATTATTACACCCAAAATGGAAGAAATCGATGTTAATTTTTTAGCCGGATTTAAAGAGAATCCATCACAAGAAGATTTGGTTCTTAATGGCCAATTATTAGAAACAAAACAAACATTAGAAAAAAAATATTATCCGGAAGCCACTGTTTCTATGGAAGATTATGCTGAAGGAGAAATTTTTGTAAAAAACAATACCTGGTCTTCAGTGAGTTTTATTGCCAGTACCCGTTTCGCTTCCCCAAACGGTCTTATTTTCCGAGCGGTTAATCGAATTAAAATTCCCGCCAAAGAAGAAATAAGCGTGTTGGTTCGCGCTGACAAAATGGGAGCGGATTACGAAATTGAGCCATCGCAATTCACTATTCCAAATTTAAAAGATCCTGATTTAAAAGAAAATATCGTAGCGGAAAGCCGCGAACCGATGACGGG
>CAZHDT010000014.1:0-16335 GCA_964531505.1 uncultured Gammaproteobacteria bacterium | reverse complement strand
CTATATAATACGATAATAAAAATATGGCTAAAAAAAAAATTATTATTGCTAATTGGAAAATGAATCTTTCTTTAGTTGAATCTAAAAGATTGGTCCAAGAAATTTTAACGGGTTTGAAGGCAATCTTTAAAGAAAAAAAAGGCCAAATTAATTTTGAAACAGTTATTTGTCCTTCTTTTACCGACCTTGTTTCGATTAGTGAAATTTTACAAAAAAACAAAGAAGAAATTTTTTTAGGAGCGCAAAATTGTTTTTGGAAAAATCAAGGAAATTTCACCGGAGAAATTTCACCTGCTTATCTAAAAAATTTGGGTTGCAATTATGTGATTATTGGACATTCTGAGAGGAAACAATTTTTAAAAGAAGACGGAGAAATGATTAATAAAAAAGTTAAAAACGCTTTATTGTCAGGTTTAGTGCCAATTATTTGTTTAGGAGAAACTAAAGAAGAAAGAGATAGGGGCTTAAAAGAACAAGCAATTATTAATCAGATTTCTCAGTTTTTAGAGGGGGTTAAAATAAATTCAGGACAGAAAATTATTATTAGCTATGAACCAGTTTGGGTTGTTAATACCGGCCAGACAGTTAATTCAGAAGAAGTAGAATATTTAGCTAAAATAATTTCGCAAAGGATGATTGATTTATTTCCTCTGCCCATTGTTAGAAATAATATTAGGATTGTTTATGGAGGAAATATTGATTTAAACACAATTGAGTCATTTATTAATCTTGAAAATATTGATGGATTTTTAATAGGTGCCGCATCTTTAAAAGTGGAAGAATTTCTTAAAATGGGCAAAATAATGTCTTAAAAAATTTATGTTATTTAATCTTATTTTTATTATTATTATTTTAATTTCTTTAGGGGTCATTCTCTATATTATTATTAAAAAATTTCCGTTTTTATTAAAAATAGATTTAGAACAAATTCCCGAAGAAAAAAAAATTAGAATTAAAAAGGCAATTTTAGAAAAAAAGATTATTTATTTTATTGAAGAATGGCAAAAAAAGATAAGAAAAAAGGGTTTAGTTTGGAAAAATTTTCTTATTGATTTTTTTAAAAAAACCTTGATTTTTTTAAAAAAACCTTTACAATTTATAAAAAAGATTTTATCTCATTGAGATTGATATTATCAATATCAATTTATTTTAAAATGCCCAGATAGCTCAATTGGTAGAGCATTTGCATGGTAAGCAAAAGGTTGGCGGTTCAAGTCCGCCTCTGGGCTTTTTGGGTGGGTAGCAAAGCGGTCAAATGCGTTAGACTGTAAATCTAATGGTCTCGGCCTTCGCAGGTTCGAATCCTGCCCCACCCATTTTTAAACTCTTAATAGTTTTATTATGAGATTTAGGAGCGCCTGTTTTGCCGGCCATCCTAGCTCAATTGGCAGAGCAACTGTTTTGTAAACAGTAGGTTGTCGGTTCAAGTCCGACGGATGGCTCCATGACCGGCAATAGTAAATAATTATTCAAGTTCATTTTTTCCATCTTTTAAATTATTAAATCTTAAAAATAAGATAATATAATTAAGATAATATAATATAGTAATAAAAATAAATAAAATATATGCCTACAAAAGAAAAATTGATAAAATTAGAGTGTCCTGAATGTCATCGTATAAATTATTATAGCCATAAAAATAAGAAAAAACTTCCTGATCGTTTAGAATTAAAAAAATATTGTCAATGGTGTCGAAGGCACACTCTTCATAAAGAAACAAAGTAAAATGGGTCTATAGTTAAATGGTATAATTTTGGTCTCCAAAACCAAAGTTCCAGGTTCGAATCCTGGTGGACCCGTTTTTTTATTTCTAAAAAGGATTTCTGAATAATTATTTGAGGGAAAAATAGTTTTATCGTTAGCTTTAATTTAGGGTTTACTAAGTTTTAATAAAATATTATAATTATTTTTACCAAACTGAATAATTTTTTAAATTATTTTTATATATGGCAGATTATTATGAAGTTTTAGGGTTGGATAAAAAATCCTCTCCCGAAGAAATTAAAAAAGCTTTTCGTCGTTTAGCTCAAAAATATCATCCCGATAAAAAGGGAGGCGATGCTCAAAAATTTAAAGAAGTAAACGAAGCATATCAAACACTCTCTGACCAGGAAAAAAGAAAAATGTATGATCAATATGGGCCGTCTTTTGAAAAAGCTCAAGCTCAAGGTGGTTTTGAGGGTTTTGAGGGTTTTCGGGATTGGGCAAGTTGGGCAGATGCAATGCGAGGAAATGCAAAAGAAAATGATTTTGAAAATTTTAATTTCGGCAATTTAGGCGATATTTTTAGCGATATTTTTTCCATGGGTGGAGGATCTTCCTTTAGAAGCGGAGATAATACAAATAGGAAAAGAAAATCTCGTTTTACAAAAGGGGAGGATTTGGAAATAAAATTAGAAATTGAGTTTATGGAAGCGATATTTGGCAAAGAAAAAGAAATATTTTTAAACCGTTATCAAGATTGTTCTGATTGTCAGGGAAAGGGAATAGAACCGGGGAGTAAATTTAGAAAATGTTCTACTTGCCGAGGACAAGGAAAAATAATTTCGTCCCAATCCACATTTTTCGGCACTTTTCAAACTTCTCAGGTTTGTCCCACTTGTCAGGGGCAAGGAGAAATTCCAGAAAAACAATGCCATTCTTGCCGGGGAACAGGAAGAATTCAAAAAGAAACATCTTTAAAAATAAAAATTCCAGCGGGGATCGACCATGGCCAAATTATTAAATTAAGTGGTCAGGGAAATGCGGGATTGAAAGGAGCTACCGCTGGCGATTTATACGCGCATATTTTAATCAAGGCTCATCCTGATTTTCGTCGTCAGGGAAGAGATATTTTTTCTAAAAAGAAAATTTCTATTTCTCAGGCGGTAATTGGCGATCAAATAGAAGTTAAGACGGTTGATGGTTTAGTTAAATTAAAAATTCCCAGCGGAACTTCTTCTGACCAGGAATTTAGGTTAAGAAACAAAGGAATCCCTTATCTTAATTCAGAAAGCCATTTTTTTGATCGCTCCCAAAAAAGAGGAGACCACTTGGTAAAGATAATAATAAATATTCCTAAAAAAATAACTCGCAAGCAAAAAAATATTTTGGAAGACCTAAAAAAGGAAGGTTTGTAATTTAATTTTCATCATGCTATAATAATAAAAAATAATAACGGCATCGAATATGGATATTTTTATTGATTTTAGCTTTTTAACTTCTTTAGTTGGTGGAAATTTTCTTTTATTATTCCGCCAGCTTTTTATTTATCTATTTTTTTTATTTTTTATTTATTGGATTATTAAAATAATTTGGCAGAGCCGAGTTAGTTATGCCAAAGATATATTTTTAGCTGAACAGCAATACATCCTTCTTTCCATTAATGTGCCTCGGGACAATGAGCAGGGTCCGGAGGCGGTTGAAAGATTTTTCGCCAATTTAGCGGCAATAAAAGTAAATCCAACCTGGTTTGAAAAAAACATTCAAGGGGTATCTCAATTAGATATTTCTTTGGAAATAATCAGTAAAAATGGTCAAATTGAATATCTTATTTACGCGCCAGTCCATTACCGCGATATGATTGAAGCGTCAATTTATGCCATTTATCCAGGAGTGGAAATTTCAGAGTCAGAAGATTATACTTTGGGAAGCCCGGAAGAATTTCCGGATAAGGAAGATGATTTATGGGGCGCTGATTTGGGACTCTATAATAAAAATCCGCTTCCCATTAGAACTTATCCTGATTTTGAGCACGGGTTAAGTAAAGAATTAAAAGACCCAATGACTGGGTTATTGGAAATTTTAGGAAAGCTTCTTCCTGGGGAACAAACTTGGATTCAATTTATTATTCGACCTGCCGGTTCAGCTTTAAAAAAAGAGGGAAGTTCGTTGATTAAATCAATTTCCGGGGAAAAATCAGATTCTTCGGATAATTTATTTGATAAAACTTTAAAAATTCCTGTTAAAATTAGCCAGATTATCGGCGATCTTTTTTTAGATATTTTTGGTTTTTTTAATCCCAGCGGAGAAGTAGATAAAAAGGAAAAAAAGCCAGTTTCTCCTGAAAACCATAAAATAATAGAAGCAATCCAAAAGAAAATTTCTAAAATTGCTTTTGAAACAAGAATCAGGGTGATTTATTTGGCTAAAAAGGAAATTTTTTCTAAGGACCGCGGGGTAATTGGTATTTTAGGGGCTTTTAACGCAATAAATACCTTGGATTTAAATGGTATTGAAATAGAAAAAAAGGTTTTTGATTCTTTAAAACGTCCGCAGAAAACAGAATCATCTAAAGAATCCATTTTAAAAGCTTATAAAAAGAGAAGTCTTTATTGGCAGATTAAACCCAAAGGTATGGGAAGAATTCTAACTAATTTGGCCAAATTTTTAGCTATTAAAATTGGAGGGAATAAAAAAAAGAATATTTTAAACATCGAAGAATTGGCAACCCTTTATCATTTTCCGGTTATTACGGGTCGAGTGCCTTTAATTAAAAAAACTGGCAGTAAAAGAGGTGAACCGCCATTTGCTTTGCCAATAAAATAATTTTTAATTATGGAATTGGGGAAACTTTATATTGTCGCGACTCCGATTGGCAATTTGGAAGACATTACTTTTCGCGCTGTAGAAACTTTGAAAAATGTTAATCTTATTCTTTGCGAAGACACCCGCCAAACTCAAAAACTTTGTCAGCATTATCAAATTAAAACTCCCTTATTAAGCTACCATCAGCACTCTAAAAATAAAAAACAAGAAAAGATTTTTCAAATATTGAAACAAAATCGTGATTTGGCTTTAGTCTCAGATGCGGGAACGCCAGGCATCTCTGATCCGGGAAATAAATTAATAGAATTTTTATTAGATAAAGAACCTGATTTTAAGATTATTCCCATTCCTGGTCCAGCCGCATTAACAGCCGCGTTGAGTATCTCAGGTTTCCCATCCGACAAATTCCTTTTTTGGGGTTTTTTGCCGCAAAAAAAAGGCCGGAATAAAATTTTTCAAGAAATCGAAAAAAATAAAAGCACTTCGGTTTTTTACGAATCTCCTTATCGAATTTTTAAAACATTGACAGAATTGAATAATTTTCCTAAATTAAAAAATCGAAGAATTTTTATTGGAAGGGAGTTGACTAAAAAATTTGAAACAATTTATCGCGGGAAAGTGGAAGAAATTATAAAAAAAATTAATCAAAAAGAATTTAGAGGAGAATTTGTAGTTATAATTACTTAACTAATTTGAAAGAAAAAATGTCAAAATTTTATATTACCACCCCAATTTATTATGTTAATGCTAAACCTCATTTGGGTGGCGCTTATACTACTTTAGCCGCTGATGTTTTAGCGCGCTGGTCAAGAATGAAAGAAAAAAAAACATTTTTTTTGACCGGTACTGACGAGCACGGAGAAAAAATTGCCCAAACGGCGCGGGAAAATAATTTAAATCCAAAGGAATTCTGTGACCAAAATGCTGGCAAATATGAAACCGTTTGGGACACTTTACAAATTTCTTATGATAAATTTGTTAGGACGACTGATTCGGATCACGAAAAATTAGTTTCCCGGATTTTAGATAAATTAAAAGAAAAAGGATTAATTTATCAGGGAGAATATCAGGGCCTTTATTGCATTGATTGCGAAAGATATTATACGGTTAAAGAATTGGATAAGGGGAAATGTCCAATGCATCAAAAACAAACCGTTTCTATTTCTGAAAAGTGTTATTTTTTTAAGCTTTCTTCTTTTCAAGATACTTTAATTGATTTAATTAAAAAAGATCAATGGTTAATTGGTCCAATAGAGAGAAAAAATGAAGTTTTGGGTTTTTTAACTACTGAAAAGCTTGAAGATTTAGCTATTTCTCGAGAAAAAGTAGAATGGGGAATTCCTCTCTCCTGGGACAAAAATCAAACCATTTATGTTTGGATTGACGCTTTGATAAATTATTTTTCAGGGATTGGTTGGGATGGAGAAAGCAAACTACCGGATTTTTGGCCCCCAGATATTCAATTAATTGGAAAGGATATTTTAAGATTTCATGCTGTTATTTGGCCGGCTATTTTATTAAGCTTGGATGTCCCTTTGCCTAAAAAACTTTTTGCCCATGGATTTTTTACCATTGGTGGTCAAAAAATGAGCAAATCTTTAGGCAACATTCTTGACCCGGAAGAATTAGCGATTGTTTTTGGGTCAGATGCCCTTCGTTGGTTGATATTATCCGCTTATCCTTTTGGCCAAGATGGTGATATCTCAGAATCAAAATTTTATGATAAATACCAAACTGATTTATCTCATGGTTTAGGAAACTTATTAAGCCGAATTTTATCTTTAGTTTCTAAAGATACTCAAAACAAAGAGTATTTTTTTGAAGAGAATAATGATGGTTTTCAAGAAAAAATAAAGGAGATCTGGGAAAAATATGAAAAAGCGCTTGAAGAATTGAGATTTGAAACAGCGATTTTAAATATTAATGAATTAGTAAGGTTTTGTGATAAATATATTGATTTAAAAAAACCGTGGGAAATAATTAAGAGTAATAATAAAGGAGAGAGTAGAAAATTGCTTTTTAATCTTTTAGAGTCAGAGCGCCATTTAGCTTGGCTAACTCAATCTTTTATGCCGGAAAAAAGCGACCAAATTTTTAAGTCATTGGGGCTTTTAGGAAAAGAAAAAAAGAAAACTTTAAAACGAGGACAAGAATGGGGAAACATTAAGTTTAAGAATATTTCTGAGAACGAGCAATTATTTCCCCAACTTTAAGCTTTTAAAATAATTTTTAATTTTAATTTAATCAAAAAAAATAATTATGACATTTTTTGATTTAATTTTATTGTTAGTTTTAATTGGGTTTACTTGGTTTGGTTTTTGGAATGGATTAATTCAGACTCTAGGCGGCATTTTAAGCGTAGTTTTAGCGGTATTCATCGCTAGCCGTTGGTATGATGTTATTGCTTTGAAAATTCTTCCTCTTTTAGGCGATAAATTGAATTTATCGCGACTTTTGGGATTTATTTTAGTTTTTATTTTAGCTCGTTTTATAATTCTCCTTTTAATAAAAGTTCTTGATAAAATTTTTGATTTTTTAACTTTTATTCCCTTTCTAAAAACAATTAATCGTTTAGCTGGCGCAACTCTAGGTTTAATTGAAGGGGGATTAATTCTGGGTTTGATTTTATATTTTTCCGCCAAATTTCCATTGGGAAATAATTGGGTTAATCTTTTAAATAATTCCAATATCGCTCTTCCTTTAATTGGATTTGGAAAGATTTTATTACCGCTCATTCCTGAAGCTTTTAAGCAAATAAAATCTTTAATTTAAAAAAAATAGATTAATTAATAGGTTGAATTTATCGCTTTTTATTATTTTATAGTGATAAATTTTATTATTATGATATTGAAACCCTATGAAACAAAAAGTAAATAAAGTAAGGAAAAGAGACGGCCGTTTGGTCAAATTTAATCAAGAGAGAATTACAGAAGCGATTTATAAAGCGGTAACAGCCGTTTCTGAAGAAGACGGAAAATTATCACAGAAGTTATCCAACCAGGTAGTTAAAATTCTTAATCGTCGTTTTGATGAAAAAGCGCCAACCGTCGAAGAAGTTCAAGATTTAGTAGAAGAAGTTTTAATTCAAGCTGATTTGGTTGAAGTGGCGAAGGCTTATATTATTTATCGTGAGCAAAGAAGAAAAATAAGGGAAGCTATGAAAGTAACCAGCGAGAGCATTAGTATGGTTGATCAATATTTGAAAGAAGTTGATTGGGAAGTCAAAGAAAATGCTAATATGACCTATTCTTTACAGGGTTTGAATAACTATATTTCCAATACCGTTACTAAAAAATATTGGCTGGAAAAAGTTTATCCGGTGGAAATCAGGGAAGCATCTAAAAGAGGGGATTTTCATATTCACGATTTGGGGATTTTAGCTCCTTATTGTGTTGGTTGGAACCTTCAAGACCTTTTGGTTAAAGGTTTTACCGGCGTTTCCGGAAAAATTTCTTCTAAACCGGCAAAACATTTGCATTCAGCGCTTGGCCAATTAGTTAACTTTTTTTATACTTTACAAGGAGAAGCCGCGGGCGCCATCGCGGTTTCTTCCTTTGATACTTTTTTGGCTCCTTTTATTCGGTACGACCATTTAACCTATAAACAAGTAAAACAAGCCATTCAGGAATTTATGTTTAATTGCAATGTTCCGACTCGAGTTGGTTTTCAGTGCTTGTCTGAAGACACGGAAATTTTAACAAAAGATGGGTGGAAAAATTATCACCAAATTAAAAAAGAGAGTATCATCGCTACTTTCAATATCGAAAAAGGATTCATTGAATATTTGCCGGTTAATAATGTTTTTGCTAAAAAATATAATGGAATAATGTATAATTTAAAAAATAGAATTAGCGATCAATTAATTTCTCCAGAACATCGAGTGGTAAGAAAAATGTTCAATTCAAATAATTATGTTTTGGAAAAAATAGAAAAAGTTTTAAAATTAAATTCGCCCTTCATAGTACCAGTGGGGAGCGAGGGAAATGTTTTAGGAAATAACCGGTTAAATGAAGATGAGGTTAAACTAATCGCTTGGTTAATAGCAGAAGGAACAATGGATAAAAGTGGTCGGGGAAGCGGAAGAGTTAGTATTTATCAGTCAAAAGAAAAAAATTTGGAAAATTATGAAGAAATTACTTCTTTATGTCGAAGTTTAAAATTAGAATATACTGAAAGAATCCAAAAAGGATTAGGAGTGGATTGTAACGTTATTAGATTTGACGCAAATAGTACCAGAAAAATATTAAAATATTTTAATAGTTCTAAAAATAAAGGTATTAAATTTGTTCCCGAAAATATTCTTAAAATAAATACCGAGGATTCAAAAACTTTTATAAAAACTTATATTAAAGGGGATGGCCACGATGATTGTAAAATTACAACCACAGAGGAATCTATAAAAGATAGTTTACTCCATGTTATTGTTAATGCCGGTTATGGCGCTTCAGTTTTAATCCGCCACCCAGATAACAAATTGTCAAAAAAGGATAGGTATATTATTAGAGTTATCAAACACAAAGATACTTATATTAATGAAGTTAAAAAGGTTAATTATCAGGGAATAATTTGGTGTCCGAATACGGATAATGAAACAGTAGTTGCTAGAAGAAATGGAAAAATTTTTATTACCGGAAATACCCCATTTACTAATGTTACCCTAGATTTGGAGCCATTAAAAAATTTGACTAAAGTTCCAGTTATTATCGGCGGAGAGAATCAAAAAGAAACTTATGGGGATTTTCAAAACGAAATGGATATTTTTAATCAGGCTTTTTATGAAGTGATTATGGATGGTGATGCTAAACAGCGGGTTTTTACCTTTCCCATCCCGACTATTAATATCACCAAAAATTTTAATTGGGAAAATCCAAAATTAAAATTAATGTGGGAAGCAACGGCTAAATATGGAATTAATTATTTTTCCAATTTTATTAATTCTGATTTGGACCCGGAAGATATTCGCTCAATGTGTTGCCGTTTAAGATTGAATAATAAAGACTTGCATCATCGCGGCGGCGGACTTTTTGGTTCCAATCCCCTTACCGGCAGTATAGGAGTGGTCACCATTAATCTTCCAAGAATTGGCTATTTATGCAAAAATGAAGAAGAATTTTTTAAAAGATTAGGTCAGACAATGGATTTAGCCAAAGAAAGTTTGGAAATTAAAAGAAAAGCTTTGGAAGGATTTACTGAAAAAAATCTTTATCCTTATTCTCAATTTTATTTGTCTGAAATAAAAAAAATGAGGGGACAGTATTGGGCGAATCATTTTTCCACCATTGGTTTAGTGGGAATGAATGAAACTTTGCTTAATTTTATGAATGAAAAAATTATTTCTGAAAGAGGCAGAATTTTCGCAGAAAAAATCTTGGATTTTATGAGAAGTCGCTTGATTGGTTATCAAAAGGAAACTGGCAATATTTATAACTTGGAAGCAACGCCGGCTGAAGGAACCAGTTATCGTTTAGCTAAAATAGATAAAGAATCTTATCCTGATATTATTACCGCCGGAAAAGATAATCCCTATTATACTAATTCCACTCAATTGCCGGTTGATTATGGAGAAGATTTATTTCAAGCTTTGGAAAATCAAGATGGTTTACAAATAAAATATACCGGAGGCACAGTTTTTCATGCTTTTTTAGGAGAAAGGATTTATGATTCAGAGGTAGTAAAAAATTTGGTTAAAAAAGTTTTTAATAAATTTAAACTTCCTTATTTAACACTAACTCCTACTTTTAGTATTTGTCCAAATCACGGCTATTTGCCGGGGGAAAAATTTATTTGTCCTGAATGCCAAGAGGAGACAGAAGTTTATTCCAGGATTGTCGGTTATTTAAGACCGGTTAAGCAATGGAATGAGGGCAAACAAGAAGAATATAAACAAAGAGTGGCTTTTAAAATTAAGGAATAAATTTATTAGCATGATTTTTAGAGGATGGCAAAAAGTTTCTTTAAACGAATGGCCAAACAAAGTTTGTTCAGTTATTTTTACTGGCGGTTGTAATTTTCGTTGCCCATTTTGCCATAATTTTGATTTAGTTTTAAACCAGGATAAATTTCCCGTAATTACTGAAAAAGAAATTTTGGATTATTTAAAATCTAATAATGATTTATTAGACGGCGTTATGATTACCGGTGGAGAGCCTTTACTGGGGATGGAAAATAAAGATTCTGCCGGCCTTAAAAATTTAATTGATTTTATTCAAAAAATAAAAGAAATTGGTCTTTTGGTTGGAATAGAAACAAATGGGTCATTCCCCCGGGCATTAGAATTTTTAATTGAGAAAAAAGCGATTGATTATATAGCGATGGATATTAAGGCTCCGTTAAAGCAGGATAAATATGATAAATTATCCGGTCAGAAAATTGATTTGAAAAAAATAAAAAAAAGTGTCAAATTAATTATTGGGTCAGAAATAAATTATGAGTTTAGAACTACGGCGGTTCCTAATTTATTGACATCGGAGGATATTTTAGAAATTATTAAAGATTTAAAAGGGGCAAAAAATTATTATCTTCAGCAATTTAACTCAAAAAATGTTTTAGACAAAAATTTGAAAGAGAGTCCTTATTCAAATGATTGGTTTGAAGCAATCAAGGAAAAGATTAAAAAAGATTTTAAAATAAATTTAAGGGTTTAGTAATTTAATTTGAAATTTATGAGAACAGAAAATAAAAATTTATTAAATTATTTAATCTTAATCGTTTTAATCAGTTTAATTATTGGATCTTTGGCCGGAGGATTTTCCGGTTTTTATATTTCTAAGAGAATTTATTCTAACCAAAGATTAATAAAGGAAATTAATTCGGAAAATTATTCTTTAAGTGAAGAAGACAAGGAAGATAAAAATATTTTTTTTCCTATAGGCAACGAGGAAAAAATTATTAAAGCCGTGGAAAAAATAAATCCCTCAGTGGTTAACATTATTATTAGCAAGGATGTTTCTGTTTATCCTCAAGATTCTTCTTTTAACGATTTTTTTAATCAATTTTTTAGTTATCCGGATTTAGATTATCCCGGTGTTAGAATTCCTACTCCGGTTCCAAACCCCCCTCAACCAGAAGAGAAAGAAAAACAGGAAGTAGGAAGTGGGACCGGTTTTATAATTTCTTCTCAAGAGGGTTTGATTTTAACTAATAAGCACGTAGTTGACGACGAAAATGCGGAATATACTGTTATTACCAATCAAGGCGATAGTTATGAAGCTCAGGTTTTAGCGCGTGACCCTTTTAATGATATTGCGATTTTAAAAATTAATCAGGAAGATTTTAATTTGCCAGAAGTTGATTTGGGAGATTCTGACCAAATAAAAATTGGTCAAACCGTAATCGCCATTGGCAATGCTTTAGGAGAATATCGCAATACCGTCACTAAAGGTGTGATAAGTGGCATTAGCCGACGAATTGTGGCTGGAAGTTCTTTTGGGCAATCAGAAGTTTTAGAAAATGTTATTCAGACTGATGCCGCAATTAATTTTGGCAATTCTGGCGGACCTTTAATTGATATCAATGGGAAGGTTATTGGCATTAATACGGCCATTAATCAAGGGGGACAGCTGATCGGGTTTGCTATTCCAATCAATCAAGCCAAACAGGTCATTGAAAGTGTTAAAGAATATGGCCGAATTGTTCGCCCCTTTTTAGGAATTAGGTATCTTATTCTTAATGTAGAAATCGCACAAAAAAATAATTTACCCTATGACTATGGCGTTTTAATTATCAGGGGAGAACAAGCAACTGATTTGGCAATCATTCCCGGTTCGCCGGCAAATAAAGCCGGTTTGGCGGAAAATGACATTATTTTGGAAATTGAAGGAAAAAAAATTGACCAGGAAAATTCTTTAGCAAAAGAAATTCAAAAATTCCAACCCAATGAAGAAATTGAATTAAAAATTTATCATCAAGGAGAAGAAAAAAATATCAAGGTTATTTTAGAAGAATATCAAAGTAAATAATGGAAATATAAAATATGCAGGAATTAATTCAAGAATTGGAAAATTTTAAACAGAGGCTCCGCAAAGTCGGAGACTATCTTTGACTTAACTAAAAAGAAAAATGAAATTAAGGAAATAGAAACGGAAATGGGTTGCGCCGGTTTCTGGCAGAATCGGGAATTGGCAGAGAAAAAATCAAAAAGAATAACTGATTTAAAAAAATTTTTTGAGAAACTGGAAAGAATTAAAAAATCAATTTATGATTGTTTGGAATTTGCCAAATTGATTCAACAAGATAAAATAATTGATTTAGTAAAATTTAAAGGAGAAAATTCTCTATCAGAATTAAACCAAAGAGAATTAAAAAAAGAAATTCAAAAGCAATCTTTAATAATCGAAAAAGAACTTAATGATTTTGAGAAAACAGTATTTTTAAACGGACCTTATGACCAAAAGAATGTTTTCCTTTCAATTTTTGCCGGCGCCGGAGGAGTGGATGCCCAAGATTGGACGGAAATTCTTTTAAGAATGTATTCCAGATATGCCCTTAAAAAAGGATGGATTGCGGAAATAATAAACCATTCCAAGGGAATGGAAGCTGGGATGAAAAGCGTTGTTTTAGAAATTAAAGGAGAATTTGCTTATGGTTTTTTAAAAAATGAAGCAGGAGTTCATCGGTTAGTAAGAATTTCTCCTTTTGACGCGGAAAAAATGAGACATACTTCATTCGCTTTGGTTGAGGTTTTGCCGGAAATAACCGAAGAAGAAGTGGAAATAAATGAAAAAGATTTAAGGATTGATACTTTTTTAGCTTCCGGCCATGGTGGTCAGAATGTCCAAAAAAATGAAACTGCGGTTAGAATTGTTCATCTACCCACTAATCTAATTGCCACTTGTCAATCAGAACGCTCGCAACTCCAAAATAAAGAAAGAGCGATGCAAGTTTTAAAATCAAAACTTTATCAATATAATCAAGCGGAGAAACAGGAGGAAAAGGACCGCTTAAAAGGAGAATTTAAATCAGCTTCCTGGGGAAATCAAATTCGTTCTTACGTCCTTCAACCATATCAAATGGTTAAGGATTTAAGAAGCAATTATGAAACAGATCAAGTAGAAGACATTTTAAATGGAAATTTAGAAGAAATTATTGAAAGTTGTCTCCGCTTTAAAAAATAGGAGGGATGCCAAAATCAAAATTGATTTTATTTGCTTGTCAGTTTTTTATTATCGGGGTTGCTTTGAGCTCTTTTTTAGCTTTTTACCATTTTCTTTTTCTAATTTTATTATTAATAACAGTTGTTTGGTTTTGGAAAAAATCAAATTTTTTTAAAAAAAATAAAGCGCTAATCATTAGCGTTTTATTTTTTCTTATTTTAGGTTTTATCCGCAATGAAGCCAATTTTTATCCAATCAATCAACAGCATATTTCTTTTTATCAAAACCAAAAGATTGTTTTTCAAGGAAAAGTTATTTCAGAACCGGATTTGAGAAATAATAAAATAAATTTGACCTTAGGAAAACTCACAATTAACCAAGAAAAGATAAAAGGAAAAATTTTACTTGAGGCGCCGGTTTATTCCGAATATCATTATCATGACCTGCTTCAAGTCAATTGTTTTTTGAAAAAACCCTTTCAAACACAATCTTTTGATTATCAAGCTTATTTAGCGCAAAAAAATGTTTATGCTATTTGTAATTGGTCGTCAATTGAATTAATAGAGAAAAATTATAAACGGGGTTTTTATTATCAGATTTTAGCTTTTAAGTCAAAATCAAGAAATTTATTAGTTTCCTTTTTTCCTGAACCCCAGAATGCTTTTTTAGCCGCTCTTTTATTGGGCGATAAAAAACAGGTTTCTGAAAATTTAAGAAATTGGTTTGCCTTTTCTGGAATTTCTCACCTTTTGGCAATTTCCGGTCTTCATCTTGTTATCTTCAGCCAATTAATTAGGCTGCTTTTTATTAGAGTTTTTTTAATTCCGCGGCAAAAAGCTTTTTATTTTATACTTTTATTTATTGTTTTTTATATTGTTTTAACTGGCGCGTCTTCTTCCGCAGTGCGGGCCGGAATTATGGTTTTACTTTTTCTTTTAAGCCAAAATTTTTCTCGGCCCCAAAACACGGAAAGAATTATTTTTTACACGGCTGGGTTAATGCTTTTTATTAACCCTAAAATTTTAGCATCAGACCTCAGTTTTCAATTTTCCTTTTCCGCCATTCTGGGAATTAATTATTTTTTTCCATTTTTTCAAAAATTATTTAAAAAAGTTACCTTGGGAAAGGATTATTTAGCCTTAAGTTTAAGCGCTCAAATTGGAGTTTTGCCCTTAGTTTTATATCGGTTTGGAAATTTTTCTTTAATTGCGCCATTGATGAATATTTTAATTATCCCTTACTTGCCAATTGTCATGGTTTTGGGATTTTGTTTTATTATTTTTGGTTTAATCAGTTTATTTTTGGCTAAGGCGATATTTTATCCTTTATGGATTTTAACAACTGCTATTATTTTATTGGCTAAATTGGTCGCTAAGATTCCTTATTTGTCTTTTTTAATTGTTGATTTTTCAAAACAAGGAGTTTTGGTTTTATACCTTTTAATTTTTTTTCTTTTCTTAAATCTTAAAAAAAATGTTATTAAAGAAAATTAAAATATTTTTTTTGATTTTAATTTTAGGATTTATTTTTTCTGTTTTGGTTTTTTGGGGTTATCAAAAATTTTTAATTGTCTCGCCGGTTCCTGATGGAAATTTAAGAATTGTTTTTTTAAATGTCGGACAAGGTGATGCCACGCTAATTCAAACTAAAGAAAAAAATATTTTATTGGATGGCGGTCCGGATAAAAGTCTTATTTTTAAAATGGACGAATTTTTTCCCTTTTATCAAAGAAAAATTGATTTAATTATTGTTAGCCATTTTGATTCAGACCATTTTATTGGTTTAGTTGAAATTTTAGAACGCTATCAAATAAAAAAGATTATTACTAATGGCTTAGATAATAATACTTCAGCGGGAGAAAAATGGCGGGCATTGATTGAGGCGAATAAAATAGAAGTTCAAGAAATAAACCAGCCGATAAAAATGGATTTAAACAATAATTTTTCTTTGGATTTTATTTGGCCCGAATTTGATAATTTAAAAAAATTAGAGGGCGATGATAATTCATCTTCTTTGGTAGTTAAATTAAATTATGGCCAAAAGAATTTTTTATTTATGGGGGATGCGCCAAAGCAAATAGAACAAGAATTGATTGCGAAAGAAATTGATTTAAAATCAGATGTTTTAAAAATTGGCCATCATGGTTCAAAATATTCTACTGGGCTGGATTTTTTAAAATTAGTTAATCCTGAATATGGGATTATTTCCTGTGGAAAAAATAATTTTGGTCATCCCAGTTTCAGAGTTTTAAAAAATTTAAAAACAGCCCAAGTAAAAATTTTAAGAACCGATGAAAAAGGGGACATTATATTTTTAACTGACGGAGAAAATTTGATTTTGAAATAATCAAAAAATTTTTAAACTAGGTAGGTTATGTTCTGTCAGGTTCGACCTGGCAGAACTGGCAGGAAGTAAGAATTGCAAGAATTTTTTTAAAGATTCCTTTTTCCAATCCCTAAGTACCCAATCCCTAATCCCCAATGTTCTATATTTTGTCTTGACAATTAAAATGTAAAATGTTAATCTATTTCTACCATTAAACATAAATGTCCATAATAATTAAACTTTTGAAAAATAAATTATTGTTTTTTTAGTGATAATATGGAAAGAACCCTTATTTTATTAAAGCCGGATGCTTTACAAAGAAATCTCTTAGGAGAGATTATTTCTCGTTTTGAAAAAAAAGGATTAAAAATTATTGCTTTAAAAATGATGA
>CAZHDT010000013.1:0-18144 GCA_964531505.1 uncultured Gammaproteobacteria bacterium | reverse complement strand
CTTTCTTTGATTAAAAAATAATAGAAAATGAAAAATGAAATCCTTAGTTAAAAATTTCTTAATATTTTTAATTATCTTTTTAATTATTTCCGGATTATTTAGTCTTTTAAACCCGCAAGTAAAAGATAGCCGGGAAATTAGTCTTAATAGTTTGGTTCAACAAATAAAAAAGGGTGAAGTTAAAGAAATTAATATAGAAGAAAGTCGTTTAGAAATTATTCTAAACAATCAAGAAATCTTTTATTCTTTTAAAGAAGATAATGAAAGTTTGGTTGATTTGTTAACCAGTTACGGAGTTTCTTTTGAAGAATTATCTCGGGTCTCTCTTAAGGTGAAAAGCACTAAAGGAAGGGAGGCTTTTTTAAATATCATTTTCCCCTTAATTATTCCTTTATTAATTTTGGGCATTTTGATTTATTTCTTTTCTAAACAAATGAAGGGGTCTGGAATGCAAGCTTTTAAATTTGGAGAAAGTCAGGCTAGAAAAATAAATCCCCAAGATAAAAAGGGAAAAACCACATTTAAGGATGTTGCCGGGGTACATGAAGCCAAGGAAGGATTAGAAGAAATTGTTGATTTTTTAAAAAACCCCAAAAAATACATAAAATTGGGAGCAAAAATACCAAAGGGTGTCCTTTTGGTTGGCGCGCCAGGTTGTGGAAAAACACTTTTGGCTCGCGCCGTGGCTGGGGAAGCAGAGGTTCCGTTTTTTCATATTTCCGGATCAGAATTTATTGAAATGTTTGTTGGGGTCGGCGCTTCTCGAGTAAGAGACTTATTTAATAAGGCGAAAAAAAATTTACCGGCAATTGTTTTTATTGATGAATTAGATGCGGTTGGCCGACAACGAGGTGCTGGATTGGGAGGATCACACGATGAAAGAGAACAAACCTTAAACCAAATTTTAGTTGAGCTAGATGGGTTTGAACCAAATAGTGGATTAATTGTTTTGGCAGCCACCAACCGTCCCGACATTTTAGACCAAGCTCTTTTAAGACCGGGTCGCTTTGACCGAAAAGTTATTCTTGACTTGCCCGATTTAAAAGACCGGGAAGCTATTTTAAAAATTCACTCCATTAATAAACCCTTAGATAAAAACGTTAGTTTAAGAGAAGTTGCGGAGACCACCCCCGGTTTTAGTGGCGCTGATTTAGAAAATCTTTTAAATGAAGCTGCTATTTTAACTGCAAGAAAAAATAAGAAAAAAATAGAAAAAGAAGAGATGATGGAAAGTGTTGAAAGGGTTATTTTGGGCCCGGAAAGAAAAAGCCACGTTTTAACAAAAAAAGAAAAAGAAATTGTTGCTTATCATGAAGCCGGACATGCTATTGTTAGTTATTTTTTACCGGGTTGCGACCCAGTCCAAAAAATTTCTATTATTGCCAGGGGTCAAGCGGCTGGATACACCTTACAAATTCCCGAAGAAGAAAAATCATTAAAAACTAAATCGGAATTTTTAGATAATTTAAGCGCTCTTTTGGGTGGTTATTTAACAGAAAAAGAAATTTTTGGACAAGTAACAACCGGAGCGTCCAATGATTTAAAAAGAGCAACCAAAATAGCTCAAAAATTAGTTATGGAATACGGCATGAGTGAGAAACTTGGCCCCAGAACATTTGGAGAAAAAGAAGAGTTGATTTTTTTAGGACGGGAAATATCTGAAAGAAAAGATTATTCTGAAGAATTTGCCAAAATTATTGATGATGAAATTTCCTTTTTTATTAATTTTAGCCTTAAACAAGCTCAAGAAATAATTAAAAAACAAAAAAACTTATTAAAAAAAATCGCTCAGGTTTTACTTAAAAAGGAAACTTTAGAAAAAAAAGAATTTGTTAATTTAATAAAGAATGAAAATGAAAGTTAAGGGTTTATTAAAATCTGCTTGGCAAATTGTTTGGAGAAATCCTATTCTTTGGTTATTTGGATTTTTAGCTGGTTTTTTGGCTAATAATGAAATAAACTTAATTGTTATTAATTTAAAAAGATTTATTAATTGGATAAATCAAATTATTATTTTAAGATCATTTAAGTTAAATTTGGGCTCCTTTTTAAATAACATTAATTATTCTTCTAAAGATAATTATCGTTTTTTTATAATTATTTTTTTTGCTTTAATTTTAATATACCTTTCTTTTAAATCACAAATTGCTATTATTAATGCTGTTGTTAAAAGGAGTTTTTCTTTTAAAATTTTATTGGGGGATAAAAATAATAATCCTTTTTATCGAGTTCTTTTTATATACCTTATTTTTTGGATTTCGATTTTAATTTTTTTCTTTATTTTAGGAATTCCTTTTATTCAAAATTTACCTATTCCTATTTTAATTTATATTATTGTTTTTATTTTATTAGTTTTACTATTTTCTTTTATCTCTCGCTTTGCGACTTTATTTTTAGTTATTAAGAAAAATAATTTTTTAGAATCAATTAAAAATTCTTTTTCTTTCTTTTTTAATAATTTTTTCTTAATTATTAAAACTTTAATTATTCTTACTTTAGTTGTTCTTTTGGTTGGTTTAATTGCTCTACTATTTTCTATTGGTATGGCTAGTCCTTTTATCTTTTTATTAAATTTATCTTTAAAATTAAATTTTCATTTTGTTTATTCTTTGATTAGTATTATTTATAGTTTTTGTCTTTTGGGTTTAATTTTAATAATTAATTCAATTATTTCCTCTTGGCAAATTTCTGTTTGGATTTTATTGTTTCAAAAAATAGACGATAATAAAATAAACAATATTGGGTAGAAAACTTGTGGATAAAGCGTTCTTAAAATGGGTTAAAGTTAATTTTAAAATTAAAAAATAATTTAATTAACTTTTTTTCCCCTAATTCTCCAAATCTTTTCCCAAACTTAATTTTCATTTTAACCTTTGTTATAAACATTTTTATTACTTTATTAACACTCATCCCCCTTTTATTATTAATAAATATTTAATATAATATAATAATAATATATATAAATATGAAATTCTCTTGTTTGCAAGAAAATTTATCTCAGGGATTAAATATTAATTCCCATTTAGCAGGAACAAGTAAAACCACTTTACCTATTCTTAATAATATTTTATTGTCTGCGGAAAAGAATAATCTCAAATTAACTACAACAAATTTAGAAATAGCAATTGAAACAAAAATTAGAGCTAAAATAGAAAAACAAGGAAAGATTACTATTCCAGCTCAATTATTTACTAATTATATTAATTTATTACCAAATAAACCAATAGATTTTGAATTAATTAAAGATGAACTAACGATTAAAAGTGAAGATCAAGAAGCTAAAATTAAAGGAATATCCTCAGAAGAATTTCCCATTATCCCCTCACTTGAAAGAAATAATAAAAATGTTATTAAAAGTGAAATTTTAAAAAATGCTTTAGAAAAAACAATTTTCGCTATTTCTTCTTCAGAAATAAGAAATGAATTAAGTGGTGCTTTATTTTCTTTTAATAATCCGGAAAATAAAAATTTAACTATTGTTGGAACAGATAGTTATCGATTAACAGAAAAACAAATTTCTTTAGAAGAAGTTTGTTTTAAAGAAAAAACAAACTTTATTATTCCACTTAAAACCCTTCAAGAAGTTTTAAGAATTATTAAAGAAAAAAGTGAAATTGAAATATATTTAACAGAAAATCAAATTTTATTCAAATATCAAGAAACAGAAATTTTTTCAAGAATTATTAATGGAGACTATCCCGATTATCAACAAACCATTCCTAAAAATAATAAAACACAAGTTATTATAGAAAAAGAAAAATTGTTAAGAGCGGTAAAAACAGCGAGTTTTTTTTCAAAAACAGGAATTAATGATATTAATTTAAAAATTTCAAGTAAAAAAAATAATTTAATTATTTCCTCCATTAATGATCAAATTGGAGAAAATAAAACAGTTTTAGATGGAGAAGTTTTAGGAGAAGATGTGGAAATAGTTTTTAATTACCGCTATTTAATAGAAGGACTAAATAATTTATCAGAAAATGAAATTAAAATTCAGATTGTTAATGATGATACGCCGGGAATTTTTAAAAACAACCCCGAAAATAACTTTTTATATTTAATTATGCCAATAAAAAATAATTAACATTCTATCAAATTAAAAGATAGAATAATAAATGAGGTCTTTATGAACAAAAAAGAATTAATTGAAAAATTAGCTCAAAAAGCTAAGTCTTGTTCTAAAACAGAGGCAGCTAGACACTTAGATTCTTTTATTAGTATCGTTAAAGATACTTTAAAAGGAGGCAAAAAGGTTTCTGTTACTGGTTTTGGAACATTTTCAACAAGTAGAAGAAAAGCAAGAACTGGTGTTAATCCCCAAACTGGAAAACAAATTAAAATTCCAGCAATGACTGTTCCTAAATTTAAAGCGGGGCAAGGATTAAAAGATGTTGTTAAAAAATAATTAATTTTTTTAAATAAAAAGGCTACACAGTGAAATGGCGTAGCTTTTTTATTATTATTATTTTAAAATACCCCCAGGAGGAATCGGACCTCCGTCCATTGCTTAAGAGGCAACTGCTTTACCATTAAGCTATGGGGGCTTATTACATTTATCTAAGAAATAATTTAAAAAAATTAAATAATTATTAAAATATGCCCCCGGGAGGATTCGAACCCCCAACTACAGGTCCGAAGCCTGTTGTGTTATCCATTATACCACAGGGGCGTTATATTCTTATTCTTTTAATAATTCTTCTGGAAAATTAGCGTGATTTATAGCGACGTCTAAAGTAATTAATCCGGCGCGATAAAGTCTTTTTAAATCTTGCTCTAAAGTAAACATTCCATCTTTTGACCCAGTTTGTAAAACAGATTTAATTTGTGTTATTTTGTTTTCTCTAATTAAATTAGCAATAGCCGGGGTATTAAAAAGAACTTCTCTAGAGGCAATTCGCCCTTTGTCTTTTTTGGGGATTAAATGTTGCGAAATAATACACTTTAGAGCTAAGGCAACTTGAAGGCGGATTTGTTTTTGTTGTTCAAATGGAAAAATATCAATAATTCTGTCAATGGTTTGAGGGACATTCGGAGTATGAAGGGTTGCCAGAACAAGGTGCCCAGTTTCTGCTAATGTTATAGCTAGGGAAATAGTTTCCAAATCTCTCATTTCACTAACTAAAATTATATCAGGATCTTGACGAACGATATGTTTTAATGCAGATTTAAAAGAAATCATATCTTGGTTTAATTCTCTTTGAGCAATTAAACTTTTTTTTGATTGAAAAATAAATTCGGTTGGATCTTCCAATGTAATGATGTGGCAGCTTCTTTTTTCGTTAATATAATCAATTAAAGCGGCTAGGGTGGTTGATTTTCCACAACCAGTTGGACCAGTTACTAAAACCAAACCATCGCGTAAATCCGCTATTTTATGAACAATTTCCAATAAATCCATTTCTTTTAAACTCGGGATTTGAGAACTTATTAATCGAGCGGCTAGGGCTAAATTATTTTTTTCCCAAAAAACACTTATTCTAAAACGAATTTTATTTTTAATTTGATAAGAAAATTCTAAATTTTTTTCTTTTAAAAGTTTTTCTTTTTGTTGTTCATTAATTAAAGGGGAAATTAATGATAAAATATCTTCACTTTTTAAAATGGGTGAATTTTCTGTTGGCAAAAGTAAACCATCAATTCTGAAATAAACAGGTAAAGAATCCCCCAAGTGGATGTCGGAAGCGCCAGAAATGGCGGCACGATTAAAAATTTCTTCAAGAGTAATCATAAATTTTTATGTCCTTTCCACATATTCCCCGGTTTCAGTATTAATTTTAATTAAGTCTCCTTGTTTAATAAAAATAGGGGCATTTATTTTTAATCCAGTTTCCAGGGTTACAATTTTAGATGGTGATGTGGCAGAATCGCCCTTTATACTTGGGGGAGACTCAATCACAATAAGGTCAATTTTTTTAGGAAGCTCAATATTAACCGGTTTTTGATTAAAAATTAAAACATTCACCTCTAGTCCCTCCTTAAGAAAGTTTTCTTGCCCGGAAAGAGATTTTTTGTTTAAAGAAAATTGTTCATAATTATGGTTGTCCATAAAGAAAAAATCTTCTTGATTTTGATAAAGAAAATTAGCCTTGGATTTTTCAATATCAGCTTTTTCTAATCGGTCCCCTTGACTGAATGTTTTTTCTAAAACTTGATTAGTAATTAAATTCTTTAATTTAGTTCTAATAAAAGACTGTCCTCGGGCAGTCTTTGAGTGTTGAGAAAAAACAACTTGGTATGGTTCGTTATTAAAATTAATTACTAAACCAGTTTTTTTTAAGTCGTTTACATTGATGTTCATCTTTTTACTCTTTTACAAAAGGAAGCAAAGCCATAATTCGAGCCCTTTTTATTGCTTGAGATAATTTTCTTTGGTGTTTAGCACACGTCCCCCTTTTCTTTTTGGGAAGGATTTTTTCATAACTAGAAACAAAACGTCGCAAAACGTCAGTATCTTTGTAATCAATTTCTTTAACATTGTTAACACAAAAATGGCAATGCTTTTGATTGTTTTGCATAAAACGGAGATATTAATTTATTAATTTAAAAAGGAATTTCTTCAACATTTATTTCGTCTGGTAAGGATTCATTTTCTTGGTTTGGTTCAGATAAGTTTTGATTTCCCTTTTCTCGGAAAGATTCGTTTTCATTTGTTCTTGGACCAAGTTGTAGTTTTTCGGCAATTATTTCTGTCCGAGATTTTTTATTTCCTTGTTGATCTTGCCAAGCGTGAGTTTGTATTCGACCCTCCACATAAGCCAGCCCCCCTTTCTTTAAATATTCTTGAGCAATTTCTCCCAACCTTCCCCAAGCAATAATATTGTGATATTCGGGTTGTTTTTTCTTATCACCAGTTCCTTTGTCAGTCCAAAAGTGATTAGTGGCAATACTGAAAGAAGTAACAGTTTGACCAGAGGGAGTTGTTTTAGTTTCGGGGTCCCGGGTTAAGTTTCCAGCGACAATTGCTTTATTAACGTTCATAAATTTGTTGTTTAAGAACTTGTTAATTAAATATTTTAAAAATCTATAATAGATTATTATTAAAGTAAATAAATTATATTTTAAACAAATCGTCTATTTTTTCTCCTAAATTTTTTAAATTTATTTTTTTATTACTTTTTTCTTCTATTTTTTTTTCTTCACGTTTTTCTGAGACCACTTTCGGGTTTTTTAATTCACTTAACTCACAAAAATCGTCTTTAACCTCTTTTTTAGAAATTCGTTGTTTTCTCACTCCAATTTTTGGAATAAAAATAGTGATCATGTGTCTTAGAATCTCGGGCATCAATTTTAATTTATTGTTTAATTCTTTAATTTTTTCTGTCTCCATCTCAAAATTAACTAAAACATAAAAACCCCGAAAATTTTGTTTAATTTGATAAGCTAACTTTTTGTTTCCCAAATTTTCTTCTTTAAGAATTTTACCACCAAGTTTTTCAACAAAGATTTTTACTTTTTCTGAAACAATGGGCAAATCTTTTTCTGTTAAAGGAGAAGGGACGATATACAATAATTCATACATAACAATTGACATTTACTTAATTAAAATAATATAATATTTATTATGACCTATTTTTTTATTTTAGGCAATAATTCCAGTTTGTCAATAGCTGAAATTTTAAAAATTTTAAAACCAAAGAAAATTAAACTAAAATTTATTTCTTTGGAATTTTTAATTTTGGATAGCGAAGAAAATTTAGGGATAGAAGAACTTCAAAATCAATTGGGCGGTACGATTAAAATTGGGGAGATATTTTTTGAAACAAATAAAGATTTAGACGCAGAAAAAGAAGTAATTGAAAAGAATATATATCAACTATTAAAAACAGATAACCGAAAAACAAAAATAGGGTTTAGTTTTTATGGCTTTGGAAATCCAAAAATAATTAAGACAACAGAAATTTTTATTAACAAAATTATCGAAGGAATACGAGCGGATTTAGCAAAAAGAGATGTTGAAATTCAAAAAATAATGCCGGATTACTCAGCCTTTTCTTCGGTGGATTTGACTAAAAAAAAGATTTTAAAACAAGGAATAGAAATAGTTTTTTTGTTTAGAAAAAATAAAGTTTTTATTGGCAAAACTAGGGTTTGCCAAGATTTTAAAAAATATATTTTACATGATATTAAGCGTCCGTCTAGGGTGATAAAAAAAGGAATGATTCCCCCCAAGTTGGCAAAAATTATGATTAATTTGGGGAGAGATTCTATTAATGGCTGTTTTTTAGATCCATTTTGCGGTTCGGGAACAATTATTCAAGAAGCTGTTTTGGCAGGGTTTAAGGGGGTTATCGGGACAGACAAGGATAAGAGAATTATAAAGGAGGCAAACAAGAATTTGTTTTGGTTGGGTAGAAAAATGAATTTAGATATGAATGGGTTAAAAATTTTTTGTTCTGACGCGAGAAGAATTTCTCAAAAAATAAGGCCACATTCAATAATTTTAATCACCACGGAGCCATATTTAGGGCCAGTAAGGTTTAAGCCTTCAGAATGTTCTTTAATCATCAGAGAGCTAAAAGAATTATATTTGACTGTTTTTCGAGAATTTAAAAAAATTCTTAAAATAGGGCAGAAAATAGTTATTATTTTTCCAATTTTCAAGATCGGAAATAAACAATATGATTTAAAGATAATAAACGAAATAGAAAAAAACGGCTGGATATTAGAAGCGGCAATAGATTTTTCTTCTTTATTGGGTTGTAATATTGAAAAAGATGCAATTAAGATAACCCCAAGAAACTCCATTATTTATTCACGTCCCCAACAAACAATTTTAAGAGAAATATTTATATTTAAAAATGTTTAACATATTAAACGACGCAAAATAATAGCTGTTTATAGCTATTATTTTGTTTTTTTTAAAATAATAACATTTTATTAAATTTTTCCTCGTTGGAATATTCTTATTGTTCTTATTTTATATATTGTCGGGAATTTCTTTTAGTATTTTAATATGATTTATTGTAGAATGATATTAGCTTTTTTTGTTTATCTTTTAAACCCTTTTAAGTGATAAAAAAAACAGTCATTCTTTGATGATTCTTTTTGGGCCGAGTTTGCTTAAAATATCTAAGAATATTGATTTAGTAAAAAAAACTAAAAATAAGTTTTTATTTATTATTTAAGATGTTTTTTGGATTTATGGCAAATTGTTCCACGTGGAACAATTTGCCATAAATTAGAATATTTTAAACAATAAAATTTAGATTTTTTACAATAAATACCACATAATATACTCATTATTGCGTCGTAAATCGTAGAGATTTTGGTAAAAAATGGCAAAAAAAGAGCTTTTGTGGTAAATTTTTGTCCAAAAGTGTTTAAAATAGTGGTGTTTGTTGAACGAAATCCGGGTTTCGAAATTTAAAAATTGAAAACAAAAATATTTATGAAGCGATTTTTAATTAATATGTTTGAGGTAGTTAAATTAGTCAGCCGAAAAATTAATCTCAATGCTTATATAAACGATTTGATTAAAGCAAAAATTTAATACCGTGGCAGTTTTATTTTCTCCCGCTGAAAATAAATTTAAAAAATTTTTTCAAAAAAACAAAAATTATCCACACTTTTCATTGTTGCAAAAAATTAGGTGTTGTTATGATAAAAATAGATTTAAAAAATAATCTTTAAAAAATTTAGCGCATCAAAATTAAATTATAAAACAATAAAACCATTATGACTATAACAATAGCGTATTTAATTTTATATTTCATAGCCTTAGTATTTATCATTTGGTTGTCGTCCCGCGGGCAAACCGCGGGCGAATACATAAACAGCTCAAAAAAATTGACCGCGTCAGAATCAACGTGGACAACATTCGCTTCGTTGCTGACGGGGTACAATTTTGTGCTCGGCGTTACTTTCGCGTATTTATTCGGTTTTTGGTATTTAATGGCTTTTGTCGGCGCGGGAATGGCGTTTGTAGTTTTGTATTTCTTTTACAAAAAACGGCTCGCCGTATTGCAAAAAAATCACGATCTTCTTTCAATCGGCGATTATTTCGGACTTAAATATGCATCATCAACCAAGATTTTAGTGAATTTGATTTTATGTATATGCTTGCTTCTTTTTTTGATTTTGCAAATGTATGTAAACACGGGGCTTTTTTCCGCTTTGCTTCATATTGAAAAAGGCCTAGCATTGTTATTAACCTCCGGCATTGTTTGTGTATATTTATGGCTGGGGGGATTTAAGACATCAGTAAAAACCGACATCTTCCAAGGCATATTATTATTGCCAATAATTCTTACAATATTTGTTTTCCCAGTCCATTTTAGTTGGGAAAAGCTTCCCACTGCTTTTGACTTATCTCAGTTTTGGTTTGCTGTTGGCTTGGCTTTATTGCAATTTTTCAGCTTGCTTGCCCAGGCGGAAAGTTTTCAAAGAGTTTTTGCCGTTAAGGATTCAAAAACATTAAAAAAAAGCTTAATTGTGGCGTTTGTATTACTTACCCTTGTCGCCGGTTCTATTGCCTATCTTGGTATTAATTTTAAATTCTCCGGTATTATAACCGATCCGTCAAATTTATTTGTTGAGGGGGTACTCGGCGCTTTGCCACAATGGCTTGGTTCACTTCTTGTTGTATCTCTTATCGCCGCCTTTATGGGAACAATTGATTCAAGCGCGTTCGCCTTTGGAATATTGGTTGCTCGCGCGAAAAACAATATAACCCAAGATTCAACGGTTAGATTAACGCGATATTTTACTCTCATTGGTATAGTTTTTGCCGCCATTGCTTCACTATATCTTTTTTCGTTTTTGCAATCTGTTTTTGCTCTTGTTTCTATAATATCCGTGATAGGAGCGGCTTTATTAGTTTCAATGTTTTTAAAGTTGAAAACCGCGGATATCAATATTTTTCTTATTACTGGAATGCTTGTTTTTGCGGCAGGTTTGATTCTGAAATTTGTGACAGACAATCCTCTTACCGCTCTTATTCCAAGCATCGCCGGCATGGTTGTTCTTTGTTTTAAATTGTTGTATTGCAAATTAAGCCAATCAATTTCTTGATTGGCTTAATTTGCAAAAAGAAAAACGCATTAAAAATTAAAATAGCTGAATTCAGCTATTTTTTTAAAATTTATATTTTATGGATAATCAAAACAAATTTTAAGCGAGGCGACTAATTCAATATGGTGGACTCGGGGGGAATCGAACTCCCGTTTGCGCAATGCGAATGCGCTGTTCTACCACTAAACTACGAGCCCCAAAAATATTATATTATAATAGATAGATGAAGACTCTCAGAAATTAACCAATCAATAAGCTTTAAAAGTCCCCTCGACAGGAATCGGACCTGTATCTAGGGCTTAGGAGTCCCTTGTTCTATCCATTGAACTACGAGGGGGTTTACTAAATTAATGCGGAATCTGCCCTTTTAAATAAAAGGAAATTAAAAAATACTTAGGTCAATTTATTTTTAAGAAAGAAATTTCTCCGCCAATTTTAAAAAAATATCAGTTTTAAGATTTACAATATAAATTATTATTAGGAAAAGAAAAACGAACAAGAAAATTAAAGCGGTTTTCTTTAGTTCTTTTGATAGGGAGTCGAATTTTTTATCTTGATCCATAAATATATTTTTAATTAAGATAAAAAAAGAAACAAATTAAAATTTTATTCTTTTTATTTATTTTAGTTCTTGAAAAGATTTTGTCAATCGTATAAGAAAATTAAATTTTATTAAAAAAATAAACCGCTTTGAAAAAATAAGAAAAAGAATTAAAAAAAATCAAGTTTATCAATTCTTGCCAAAATTAATTTTTATAGTTATACTATATTAATTAAAGGATGAAACAAAAATTATTTAATTGGTTTTTTTATTATCATTATGTTGGGAAAAGATTCAAAAATAAGGTCTGAAGAAGCAGAAACAATTATTGGTGAAGGAGTAAAGGTTGAGGGAACTTTTAATGCTTTCGGCGATGTTATTATCAAGGGCGAACTAACCGGTTCTTTAGAAACGGAAAATAATCTTTCTGTTAAAGATCGCGGAAAAGTAGAAGCTGACGTTAGGGCGAAAAACGCTTTAATCGCTGGAGAAATAAAAGGCAACCTTGATGTGGAAGAAAAAATAGAGCTTTCTTCTACGGCTAGGGTTTTTGGTGATATTAATTGTCGAGTTTTGGCAATTAATGAAGGAGCAATTCTTAATGGTCGTTGTCGAGTTGGTGGCGAGGGGGCTTCTATTGAAAATAAGAAAAAATCAAAACTTCAACCCCAAGTAGAAGACATCGACGAAGAAAATTTATAATTTTGGTTGGAAAAAATTATAAAATGCGCGGATTCAAGGAATTGCTTTGTATTGCTAATGATTTATCCATATTTTGGTATTAATTTTAATAATCCATTTTTGTTAGATTTTATTTATCTAACCATTAAAATTAAATAAATAGAATAAAACTTATTTTTTTAGCTACATATTATTAAGAATTACGGGCTTTAAAAATCATTACTATGTATTTCTATATTTACGATTCTTTTCTGAATGAAAAAAAATATATTAGGTTTATTTCTAGAATAGAAACCAGATTAGCCAGTTTAGACATTGCTGGGCAAAAACACCAATTATCGGTTTTAAGAAGCGTTGATGAAATTGTCGAAAGGATTTTACAAAAAGAAGCTCCAACTATTATTGTAATTGGGAGTGATAAAACCTTTTGTCAAACCGCCTTGCCCTTGGCTGGCAAAGACGCAACCCTGGGTTTCATTCCAACCGAGCAAGATTCATTAGTGGCTGATTTACTTGGGATTCCAGTAAATGAATATTCTTGCGATGTTATTTCTGCTAGAAGAATAGAAGAATTCAGTTTGGGAAAAATCAATGGGCAAAGGTTTTTTTCTTCCGTGGAGTTTGACGGCCATAAATCTTTATTAACCGTGGATAATAAATATCAGATTATTCCCCATAAAATAAAAACCGTCAAAGTAGCGAATTTAGATTTATTACAATTTCAGAAGAAAATCAACAATTCAGAAAATCTTTTCCAATCAGTTAGCAATCCAAAAGACGAATATTTGGAAGTTTTAATAGGTCGTCCAGAAAATAATTTTTGGCCGATTAAAAGGAGGGAACAAAAAGATAGCTTATTTTTTGTTAAAAAAATAAAAGTTCAGGCGAAGAAGTCGGACCAAGAAATTTTAATTAAAGTGGATAAAGATAAAATTATTAAGACCCCCGCTTTAATTGAAATTGAAAAAGAAAAAGTGAAAATAATTGTCGGAAAAGACCGTTTAATTTAAAAAAAAATATTAAATGATAATTTATGAAAATTACTTGGCACGGGCAATCTTGTTTTAAAATCCAAAGTAAGCAGGAATTAATTGTTATTAATCCCAATAGTCCGGTAAAAGCCGGATTTAAAAAACAAAATTCCAAAGCAAATATTTTACTTTTAACTAACCCAGAAGAAATTACCCTTTTTGAAAAAAATGAAGAAACTTTTATTATTGCCGAACCGGGAGAGTATGAGGTTAAGGGAATCTTTGTTTATGGCGTGGAATTTATTCATCATGGAAGGAAATCAATTATTTATCAAATAGAAGTAGAGGGAATAAAAATCGGGATTTTAGATGAAATTAATCGAGTTTTAAATGGCGATGAATTAGAAGGATTAGACGGGATTGATATTCTGTTAATTCCAGTAGGGGGAAATGAAACAATTAACGCTTCTCAAGCCAGAGAAATTATCAATTCCATTGAACCGCGAGTAGTAATTCCGAGTTGTTATGAAATCCCGGGGATAAAAATCACAATAGATCCGGTGGAAAAGTTTTTAAAAGAAATGGGGGTTAAGGAAGTGGAAAAAGAAAAGATTTTTTCTCTTAAAAGGGCCAATCTTTTGGCGGAAGGAGTAAGGGTCGTTGTTTTGGAACCAAATTTTTAAATTAAAACAATGAAAAAAGATTTTTTAATCCTAGCCATTTTTTTAATTTTATTTTTTATCTTTATTGTTTGGTCTTTTGATTTAAAAAACTTTTTAAGTGATCAAGAATTGGAACAAAGTTTTGGTTCAGTAATAAAAAAAGTTTTTAAAGAGATTAAAGACTTATTTCAAGAGTTTAAAAACAGTTTTAAAGATGAGCAAGAAGTAATTAACCAAGATTTAGAAATAACATTAAATACCATAAACATTGTTTATGAAAAATAATTTTCAAGAAAATAACGAAAAACAAGAAAAAAGCGAGGACAAGACTCTTGCTAATCGCAATGTGGAAAATACAGACCTGGAAGAAGAGGTCAGCCGTTCTTATTTGGATTATGCGATGAGTGTAATTATTTCTAGGGCATTGCCAGATGTGCGAGATGGACTTAAACCAGTTCATCGTCGTATTTTATACGCGATGTCTGAAATGGGATTAAAACCAGGAGTTAAATATCGAAAGTCAGCGACTGTGGTCGGGGAAGTTTTGGGTAAGTTCCACCCCCATGGAGATACGGCCGTATATGAAACTATGGTTAGAATGGCGCAAAGTTTTTCTTTAAGATACCCTTTGATTGACGGACAGGGAAATTGGGGGTCATTGGAAGATGGCGCTGCTGCTATGCGTTATACTGAAGCGCGTTTAACCCCAATCGCGGAAGAACTTTTAGCCGATCTTGACCAAGAGACGGTAAATTTTATTCCGAATTACGATGGGGTTTTAAAAGAACCCCAAGTTTTGCCAGCTAAATTACCCGATTTGATTATTAATGGCTCAATGGGGATTGCAGTTGGTATGGCTACTAATATCCCTCCCCATAATTTAAGAGAAGTCTGTGAAGCAATAAATTATCTTATTGACAACCCGAGCGCGGAAGTAGAAGAAATTTGTAAATTTATCAAAGGGCCGGATTTTCCCACAGGAGGATTTATTTTTAATGCGGAAGATATAAAACAGGTCTATACCACTGGCAGGGGACCAATTTTAATGAGAGCAAAAACAGAAATTGTTGAACAGCAAATGGGTCTTTTTAAAATTATTATTAATGAACTTCCCTATCAAATCAATAAAGTCAATTTACTTTTAAAAATAGCAGATTTAGTAAAAAATAAAAAAATAGAAGGCATTAGAGATATTCGTGATGAATCAGATAAGGATGGGGTAAGAATTGTCATTGAGTTAAAAAAAGGATCTTTTCCAAAAAAGATTTTGAATAGGCTTTTTAAACTTACTGATTTACAACAGTTTTTTCATGTTAATATGGTTGCTCTATCAGATGGAATTCAGCCCAAAGTGTTAAATTTAAAAAGTATTTTGATAGAATATATTGATCATCGCAAAATTGTTGTTTATCGGAGAACGGAATATAACCTAAATAAAACAAACCAAAGAATTCATATTTTAAAAGGATTACAAACCGCCCTCGATCACTTGGATGAAATTATAAATTTAATCAGGAAATCAGAAGATAAAGATGAAGCCAAAACTAATTTGATTAAAAAATATCAATTAACAGAAATACAGGCTCAAGCTATTTTAGAGATGAAACTTCATCAATTAGCTAATTTGGAAAGACAAAAAATTAAAAACGAACTCGAGGATAAAAATAAAATAGCTAAGGAGTTGAAAGAAATTTTAGCAGACCCAAAAATTATTCTAAAAATCATTAAAAAAGAATTGAATGATTTAAATGATAAATATGGGGATGATAGAAGGACTCAAATAGTTTCACAAGGAGTGGAAAAATTTAAAGAAGAAGATTTAGTTCCAAACGAACAAACAATTATTATTATTACTCAGGATGGTTATATTAAGAGACTATCTCCTAAAGATTTTAAAATCCAATCTCGTGGTGGAAAAGGAGTTGCCGGACTGGAAATCAAAGAAGAAGATCAAGTGGAACAGTTAATCACCACCACAACCCATACTGATTTATTATTATTTACTACTGGCGGGAAAGTTTTTAAATTAAAGGCTTATGATATTCCAGAAACCAAAAGAACGGCTAAGGGTCAGGCGCTGGTAAATTTTTTAGAAATTAATCAAGAAGAAAAAGTATCAACCCTTTTGTCGGTGGCGGATTTAAAAAATTATCAATATTTAGTAATGGTGACAAAAAGAGGGTTAGCAAAAAAAGTTTCAGTCGATTCATTGTTAAATGTAAGACGCTCTGGTTTGATTATTATTAAATTAAAACAAGGTGATATTTTAGAGTGGGTTAGACCGACTACCGGGAAAGATGAGATTGTTCTTCTTTCAGCCCTTGGAAAAGCAATCAGGTTTGAAGAAAAAGATTTAAGGCCAATGGGAAGAGTTGCTTCGGGGGTTAGAGGAATGAGATTGAAAGATAATGACCATATTGTTGGAATGGAAATCATTTATTTTTCTAAAGAAAAGAAAAATAAAAGGAATCTTTTAGTAATTATGAAAAATGGTTTTGGTAAAATGACCAATATTGAAAATTATCGTTTTCAAAAAAGAGGAGGAACGGGATTAAAAGCGGCTAGAATAAACGAAAAAAACGGAGAGATAATTGGCGGATGTGTTATTAATGAGAACAACCTATCAGATTTTGTTACCGGCGATTTATTATTGATTTCTCGTTTGGGGCAAACAATCAGAATGCCCTTAAAAAGTGTTCCCATAATGGGAAGATCCACTCAAGGGGTTCATTTAATGCGTTTTAAAAAATCAGGAGACACAGTGAGCACTTTTACTATAATTTGAGGCGAGAATAAAAGATATGTTTAAGAAAATATTTTTATTGTTGTTTATTATTATTTTTGCCTTTTTAGGCACGAATGTTTTTTATTTTTTAAGCTATCAAGTAGAAGCGCAGGTGATGGAAAAAAATTTTAGACCAGGAGATTATTTAATCAAATTAAAAAATATAGAGCGTTTATATAAAATCGAAAATTCAAATTTTTCGATAAACGATTGGGATAATTTAAAAAACGAGATGCCGGAAATAGAATTAGTTGAACCAAATTATTTTTTTAGAATGAGTTATATTCCTAATGACCCTTATTATCATGAACAATGGTATTTGGATAAAATTAAAGCTCCCCAGGGTTGGGATTTGGTTAAGGGCGGGAATGAAAATATTATCATTGCTATTTTGGATACAGGGGTTGATATCAGCCATCCTGATTTAAAAGAAAATATTTGGATAAATCCAGGGGAAATCGCCGGAGATGGAATTGATAATGACCAGAACGGTTATATTGATGATATTAACGGTTGGGATTTTGTCAGAAATGTTCCTAGCCCAAAACCAAAATTTGATGAACCTTATACGGAGGGAGGAATTCATCATGGAACTTTAGTAGCGGGGATTGCGGCTGGGGTGGGAGATAATGTGGAAGGAATAACCGGTTTAGCTTGGAAAAGCAAAATTATGCCCTTAAGAGTTTTAAATAGCGAGGGCAATGGTAGCGTAGAGGATGTTATTAGAGCGGTTAATTATGCTGTTGATAATGGGGTAAAAATAATCAATTTAAGTTTTGTCGGAACGAGTAAAAGTTATTTTTTGGCTCAAGCTTTAAAAAAGGCTTGGGATAAAGGGATAATCATTGTAGCGGCGGCTGGTAACGAGACTTTAAATGCGCCAGCTAATCTAAATGATAATCCAAATTATCCAATTTGTCTTGACGAAGATGAAGAAAATTTTATTTTAGGCGTGGCTGCGGTTGATAATTTTGATAAAAAAGCTCTTTTTTCAGATTATGGTTCTAATTGTGTGGATATTTCTGCACCAGGAACAAGATTTTATGGACCCCTTGTTTATAATCCGAACTATGAAGGATTTAAAGATTATTACGGAGGTTATTGGTCAGGAACCTCCATTTCTGCTCCTTTGGTTTCCGGATTGGTTTCTTTAGTTTGGGCAGTAAATCCTTTATTCAGTCATAAGCAAGTCCAAGATTTTGTTATGATGATGGCAGATAATATTGATGCTTTCAATCCGGATTTTTCAGGTCAATTAGGGCAGGGCCGGGTTAATGTTTATCAAACTATTAGTTATGCCAGAAGTCAAATCGGCGCAACTAATCAATCTTATTATATCATCACCGGAGCTGGAGCCGGAGGCGGACCCCATGTCAGGGTTTTTGATTCAGTCGGTTTACCAATTAGCAATTTCTTTGCTTATAATGAAAATTTTAAAGGTGGGGTGCAGGTGGCGGCGGGAGACGTAGACGGAGATGGAAAGGATGAAATTAT
>CAZHDT010000012.1:0-18205 GCA_964531505.1 uncultured Gammaproteobacteria bacterium | reverse complement strand
ACTTTATCTTTAAAATTAAAGACCTTTCGAATCTCCCCAATATTCTTATTCAAGAAAAAGATAAAAGAAAGCAAGAAGATTTAAAAGATTATCTTTCATTAAAACCAAAACCCGATTCTTTAACCAGCGCCTATTTGCCGATTATGACCGGCTGTAATAATTTTTGTTCCTATTGCGTAGTCCCCTTTACCAGAGGTAGGGAAAAAAGCCGACCAGCAAATGATATTATTCAAGAAGTAAAGAATTTAATAAAAAATGGATTTAAAGAAATTATCTTACTTGGCCAAAATGTTAATTCTTATCAGGATGAAAAAATTAATTTCCCAAAATTACTTCAGATGATCAATGATATTCCCGGTAATTTTTGGATCAGATTTATTACTTCTCATCCTAAAGATTTGTCAGATGAATTAATTAAAACCATGGCTAATTGCCAAAAAGTCACTGAATATCTGCACTTGCCTTTCCAGTCCGGAGATAATGAAATTCTAAAAAAAATGAATCGCGGTTATACTCGCCAAAATTATTTAAAATTAATAAAAAAAATTAAAAAATATTTTTCTTTTAAAAGTCAAATTTTAGAAAAAAGAGAAATTGCTCTTTCTACCGATATTATTGTCGGATTTCCTGGTGAAACTAAAAGACAATTTAAAAAAACTGTTAAAATAATGAAAAAAGTTAAATTTGATATGGCTTATTTAGCGAAATATTCTCCCCGTTCCGGAACTACGGCTTCGCTTTTAAAGGATGATGTTCCTAATTGCGAAAAAAAGAGAAGAGAACAAAAACTAAACAAAATTCTTACCAGAACCGCTCTTAAAAGAAACAAAAAATATTTGAGAAAAAATATAGAAATTCTCATTGAGAGAAAAGAACAAAATAATATTTTCGGAAAAACAAGAACAAATAAAGGAGTAATAATAAAAAATGCCCCTGAATCATTAGATCTGGGCCAATTTATCAACGTTAAAATCATTAAAGTCTCTCCTTGGAATTTACAGGGAATCTATCAATAAAAATTTTAGGAAATACTTTTTATCCTTTTAAGGATTAAACGACAAACGAATAAAAGAAGAATTGTTAAGGGGATTAAATTCCACCACCAGTCAAAACGAATAATGCTATTATAAAAACCGTGGAATAAGACCGCAATTAATAATCCCCTAATCATAATCCATTTTTGTTTTCGCCCTCCCCTTTCTATGGGACTTCTTTGCCTCATTTTAAATAAAGCAATATAATAACCAATAATGCCGCCAGATAAAAAATGCATAAAAGTGCTAGTAAAACCTCGGAAGATAATCATGCCAGCGCCAGAGATAAGGTTATTTGATAAAAACGCATATAAAATGTTTTCAATGAAAGAAAAACCTAAGCCCAACACCATTCCATAAATGAAGCCGTCCCTAAGTTCATCAAAATATTTTGAATAATAAATTTTGAATCTTAAAATAAAATATTTTGCCAATTCTTCAATAAATCCATCTATTAAAAAAGAAAGGACAAAAATCGACAACAATGGCTGCGATAATAAATTATTTTTTGTTAAACGAGTTAAATAACCGGCGATAGGAATAATTAAAATCGCAATGAAAATTCCAAAAACAAAAACTTTAAAAATTTCTTTTTTAGGTTCGGGTGACGAGCTGTCTAACTTTAAACATAAAATAAGCCATAAAAGAGTTGGTCCCGCGCTTAAAAAAAGAAAAAATAAAGAGTTTTGCCAATTAGCCTGTTCAATTAAATAATTAATTAGATAACCCATTCTTTATATTATAAATAAAAAATAAAGTAAGGTAAAGGTGAAATTATGAAGCAAAAAAAACTAATCGCTATTTGCGGTTCTACGGCTTCTGGAAAAACTAGCCTTGCTTTGGAATTGGCGCGAAAATTCAATGGAGAAATTATTGCGGCAGACAGTCGAACAATTTACAGAGAAATGGATATTGGAACTGCCAAGCCTTCTTTTAAAGAAAGGCTGGAAATTCCCCATTATTTGATTGACTTAATTGATCCTGATGAAGAATTTACCGTCGCGCAATTTAAAGAAAAAGCACTAATAGCTATTAGTCAAGTTTATCAACATTTTAAAAATCCATTTTTAGTGGGCGGAACCGGCCTTTATCTAAGCGCTGTAATAGATAACCTTAATATTCCTCCAGTTCCTCCAGATAAAGACTTAAGAAAAAAAATGGAAATAGAAGCAAATGAATATGGCTTAGATTTTCTTTGGGAAAAACTGATTAAAATAGATCCTCAAGCAGTGGATTTTGTTCAAAGACAAAATCCACGTCGAGTTATTAGAGCTTTGGAGGTTTGTTTAAAAACGAAAAAACCTTTTTCTGCTTTAAGAAAAAAGGGCGATTCTTTGTTTGAAACATTAAAAATTGGAATTAAAATAGATAAAAAAGAAACCGACCAAAGAATTGACCAAAGGGTTGATAAAATGATAGAAAAAGGATTGATTGATGAAGTAAAAAACTTAATAGAAAAATATCCCCTCCCCTCAGCTGTTTTCCATACCATTGGTTATCAAGAAATTATTTCTTATTTTAATAAAGAATATTCTTTGGAACAAGCAATAGAAACGATAAAAAAAAATACTAAACATTATGCCCGTCGGCAAATAACTTGGTTTAAAAAAGAAAAAAATCTTCATTGGATAAAAGATTTTCAGCAGGCGGAAACTCTTATTAAAAATTTTTTAAAAAATTAATTAATTCAATTCTTTTTTAAAAATTTCTTCTATTATTTTTATTGAAATTTTACCTTGGGTTTTTTTCATGACCTGACCGATTAAAAATTTAAAAACATTAATTTTGCCTTGATGATATTTTTTCACCGCTTCGGGATTATCTTTAATAACCCTTTGGATAATTTCATAAATTTCATCTTTATTTTCCAAAAAAATACTTTTTTTATTGATTAAAACTTGATCAACGTCTTTTTCAGTTTCAAACATTTCTTCAAGAATTATCTTAGCAAATTGACCATTGATCTTTTTTTCATAAAATAAAATTATAAATTCTGAAAAATTTTCAGGGGTAATTTTAAGGTCCAATACTTCTTCTTTCTTAGCTAAGGGTAAAAGGTAGTTTATCAACCATTTAACAATCAATTTGACAAATTGGCTTTTATTTTTTTCCCAAATTTCTTGTTCACTTCCTTCTACTGTTTGTAAAGATAAAAGCCAAGCTCTTAATTCAGAAAAAACTTTTTCCGTATAGCAAGAAATTTCCTTATTATCCGCAAGAAGTTTTGCTTGTTCTTTATTAAGTCCATATTCCATTTTCAATCTTTGCCGGCGAGAGAATGGTAATTCTGGAAGATCCTTTCGAAGTTCCTTAATATTAATACCTTGTTTTATAAAAAAGTTTTTATTTAATGGGGGTAAATCTGGTTCTGGAAAATAACGATAATCTTTCTCTTCTTCTTTTTCTCTTTGTTTAACCGTAATGCCCTCTTTTTCGTTCCAACCCCTTGTTTCTTGAAATAAAGGTGGGTTATTTTTTTGCCAGAGTTTTGTTTGTCTTGCTTCCTCATAAATTAAAGCCTTTTCTACTGATTTAAAAGAATTAAGATTTTTAATTTCCATTTTAGGATAATATTTTTTTTCTTTCAACGGCCTTAAAGAAATATTAGCATCACAACGCATCTGGCCATTCTCCATCTCAGCGGCAGAAATATCCAAGGCTCTAACTATTTTTTGCAATTCTTCAAGAAAACTCTTAGCCTGTTTGGGGTTGGTCAAAGTGGGTTTAGTCACAATTTCCAAAAGAGGAATTCCGGCTCGATTAAAATCCAGCCAACTTGCTTTTTGACTATGAAATAACTTTGCCGTATCTTCTTCTAAATGGACTCTTTCCAATTCAATTGCGCCTTCATCTGTTTCAACTAATCCTCCTATAATTAAAGGAAATTTATATTGGCTGATTTGATAGCCTTTTGACAAATCTGGATAAAAATAATTTTTTCGATCAAAAGAAGAAATTTCGGAAATCTTTCCTTTAAGAGCCATTCCTAATTTTAGCGCTTTTATTAAAATTTCTTTATTAATAACCGGCAAGACTCCTGGGTGGCTAAGACAAATTGGACAAATATTAAAATTCGGCTTTTTATCCGAAAAAGTTTGTTGATTTGGGCAGGAACAAAAAAATTTGCTTTTTGTTTTAACTGCCAAATGAATTTCAAGTCCGATTATTGTTTCAAAATTTTTCACCATTTTTTATTTTTATTAACTGGCATTTTTTCTAAAAATTACCACCGGGATTGTTTTAATAATTATCTTAAAATCAAAACCTAAAGACCAATTTTCAATATAATAAATATCCAATTTGGCCTCTTCTTCAAAGGAAAGCTCTGATCTGCCGGATATTTGAGCTAAACCGCTCAAACCTGGTTTAATAGTTAAAAGTTGTTTCTGCTTTTTCTGGTAATTTGAAACTTCTTTTGGCTCATGGGGCCGAGGCCCAACAATACTCATTTCCCCTTTAAAAATATTTAATAACTGGGGCAATTCGTCAAGACTGGTTTTTCTTAAAACCTTGCCAAAGTTGGTAATTCTTGGGTCATTTTTTATTTTAAATAAAGGCCCTTCTTTTCTTTCATTATTCTCCATAAGATTTTCTTTCATTTTTTCGGCATTATTAATCATGGAACGAAATTTATAAATATAAAAAATATTTCTCTTTACGCCAACTCTTTTTAATTTCACAAAAACCGTCCCCTTAGAATCAATTTTGATAATTATGGCTAAAATTAAAAAAAGTGGGGAAAGAAAAATTAAAGCGAAAAAAGAAAAGATTATATCAACAACTCTTTTTAAAATTCTTCCCCAACCATCCAGGGAAGTCTTTTTTATGACGACAATCGGAATACCGGCTAAGGTTTCCGTTCTAATATTACTAATAAGAGAATTAAAAGTATCCGCGGTGTATTTAAAAATAATTTGGTTTTCTTCGCAAAATTCAACTAATTCTAAAATTTCGTCCCTTGATAAATCTTGTCCGGTTTGAATAATTTCGCTTATTTCTTTAGTTCGAGACGACCATTCTTCCTTTAATCCTTTCATATTCTTTACCCAACCAATGACTTGATAACCATTTCCCGGATGATTTTTTAAGAAAACATTAATTCCTTCTGCTGTTTCCCCTTGACCGAAAATTAAAACCGGTTCCAATCCTTTGCCATGTCGGTAATAGAATAATTGCAAGCCATGGATTAAAATTCTGCTGAAAGAAATAAAAATAATTGTCATCAGCCAGCCAGCCAAAATAATAAAACGGGAAGAAAAATATTCTCCTTTAAAAAATATAAAAAGAACAATTAACATTGTTCCTACGGTACAAGCTAAAAATATTTTAGAAATTTCATTAGAGAAGTGTCTTTTATCGCTTAAATTGTAAAGACCGGTCAAAACAAAAATTAAAATCCAAAAAAAGAAAATTATCAATAAACTGGCAAGATAACGTCCGAAAGGTATTTCATAAATGACCGGCCTTAATTCTACTAAAGCGTTAAAACGGAGATAATAGACAAAAATGCCAGCCAAAACAAGAATCAAATAATCAAAAGGCACTAAAAGGGCGGAAAAAATGAGGTCAGATTTTTTCATAATAAAATTGAATTTATTCAATCAATATGTTTATATTATAACAAATTTGATTATTCTTGTCATGATTTTTATTCTGTTCATTTCGGCAACAGCCATTTAAAAAATTTAAATATAAATTAAATTATTTTCCTCGCGAAGCAAAAAGTTTGGAAGCTCAGCTTCCAAACTTTTAAAAAACAGGGTGAAAAAAAACTGCTCGGAAACGCAGACTGGGAGCGGGCTGGACAGAGCAAAAGTTTGGTGGCTGAGCCACCAAACTTTTAACTCAAGTTTTTAAATCGCACTTTAGAGAAAAAGTCTGTCCAGGTCGCTGGATAAATTCCCGTCTATTAAGTATACTCAAAAATACAAGCAACTGTTTCCAATGTCTTCATCTCGTACAAAAATTTGACAAAGAGAATTTTTTTTGCTAAAATTTAAAAGGCTTAAATAGATAGAGCGGTCGCTCTAAACCGGATTTATTCCAGTTTGGAGAGGAAAGTCCGAACACTTCCCTTTTTTAAAAGGGAGACGGGTAGCAGGTAACGCCTGTCACCAACGTTTTTGTTGGTAGAGGTGCGAACAGAGACGATTTTGTCTGAAAAGACAAAATCACCCTTCATCGCTTTTAGCGAAAGCAAAAGCGCTTGAGGGTGAATTCAACTATAAGGTTTATTTTCTCTTATTCCGCTTAACGGGATTTGAAAAAAACATTTTAACCAAAAGTTGAACTGAAACGGCTAAATCCTTACCTAAGTGCAAGACCAAATAAAAAACCTTGATTTTCAAGGTTTATGGTAGGTCGCTTGAGGTCGATTGTGAAATCGATCCTAGATAAATGATCGCGCCCTTCGGGGTAACAGAATTCGGCTTACTCATCTATTTAAGTTCAATAAACCATTAAGAATTTTTGTCCAAAATTTGATTGACCAAATTATCTGCTTCTTTGTTTTTATCTCTAGAAATGTGTAAAAAACTTATTTTCTTAAAGCATTGAGATAAATTCCAAACTTTCACGAATAATAATCCCAATAAGGGATTTTTTACTTTATAACGCCGATTTAATTGTTCAACCAATAATTGGCTGTCAGAATAACATTCAATCTCGGTTGCTTTCAATTCTTTAGCTTTCTCAAGGGCTAAAATCAAGGCTTCATATTCAGCTTGATTATTAGTCGCTATTCCTAAAAATTTAGAATATTCTTTTTTTTGTTTTGTTGCGGGGTTATAAACTATTACTCCGCAACCAGCTAACCCGGGATTACCCCTAGAACCTCCATCTGTGTGTATTATAAATTTCATAATTTAATATTTAAGACCTTTTAATATCAATCACCTTAAACTGCAATTCCTGATGTCCGTTCCATTGATTAACACCCAATTGAAAAATAATGTCCAAACGATCCCCTTTTTTAAAATCAAAGACTCCGGAATTTGGAGAAAAATAAATCATTTTTTTATTATCCCCCACTACTAAACGGCAATGCTGTTTTTTTTGTCCCACTTTTTGCAAATCATTTAAAATAACATTTCTCACCAAAAAATTCGGTTGCCAATTATCCCGGCCAAATGGTTCAAATTTAACCAAAGATTCATACAAATCCCAATTAATATCCTTAAGTTTTACTTTAGCGTCAATTTTTATTTTTGGAATAAAATCTTCTTCTTTTATCTTTTTCTCAGCAATTTTATTTAATTCTTTTTTAAAATCTTCAAATAAATTTATATCTTTTAATGTTAGACCAACCGCGCCCGGATGTCCTCCAAAACGAGAGAAATATTTGTCCAATTGAGATAATATTTCATGAAGATTGAGGTTTGGAATAGATCGTCCCGACCCAACCGCCTCTTTACCCTTTTGAGAAAGAATAATTACTGGCCGATAATATTCATCTAATAATTTAGACGCCGCCAGTCCTAAAATTCCTTTAGGCCAATCTTTTCCAAGTAACACTAATATTTTATCTTTTGAATCTGGATCAATTTGTTCTCTAATTTCCTTAATGACTCTTTCTACTAAAACCTGCCTTTTTTTATTAAAATCATTTAAGTTGTCCGCGAATTCTTTAGCTTTTTCTTCATCTTCTGTTAAAATCAATTTTAAAGCTTCTTCGGCGTGCTTAATTCGCGCTGCGGCATTAAGCCTGGGACTGAGATAATAAACAATACTATTAGTCTCAATCCCACCCAAGACAAGCCCGCTTTTTTTTATTAAAGACCTTAATCCAATATTAGCGCTTTTATTTAAAACAATCAATCCGTATTTTACCAATGTCCTATTCTCGCCTAAAATGGGCATAGAATCCGCGACTGTGCCAATTGCCACCAAATCAAGAAACCATTTTTCCATTCCCTCTTTATTGTCAATTTGGCATTTTGGACTTTTTAAAATTCCTTGAATCAATTTAAATGCTACCCCTACCCCGGCTAAATAATTAAAAGGATATGTTTCTTTTTCAATTTGCGGATTAATAATGGCAAAAACTTGAGGAATCCCTTCTCCCGGACAATGATGGTCAGTAACAATAACATCTATCCCAGCTTTTTTTGCCATTTTTATTTCTTCAAAATTAGTTGTCCCGCAATCGCAAGTAATAATTAAATCAACCTTATCTTTAATAAACTTTTCAACAATCTTTTTATTTAAACCGTAGCCGTCTGTTTCTCGGTCTGGAATATAAACTGTGATTTTTTTAGCGCCCATTTTTTTAAAAGTCAAAAATAAAATTGCCGAGGCCGTAATTCCATCCGCGTCATAATCTCCACAAACCACCATTTTTTCTCCTTTCTCTACAGCGGAAAAAATCCTATTAACCGCCTTTTTCATATTTTTAAATAAAAAAGGATCGTGTAGATCCTGCGAATAGTCTGGAAATAAGAATTCATCTATCTTTTTTTGAGTTTTTAAACCTCTGTTAAAAAGCAACTGTAAAATAATCGGATTTATTTCCGGGAATTTATTCTGAAAATCTTCTTCTATTTCTGGGGCAATCTCCCAAATCTTTTCCATAATTTTAAAAATTTTTAATATAAAAGCTAATTCTTATAATTAGCTGAATTAAAAGAAAAATTTTAATTCTTTCTTTTAATTTTTTTAAAATTGAGATATTTTCTAAGCGCTTGAGGAACTTTAATTGAACCGTCCTTTCGCTGATAATTTTCCATAATAGCAATTAAAATGCGACCAATCGCAAACGCCGTGCCATTTAAAGTGTGAACATAATTCATTTCTCCTTTTTCATTGCGAAAACGAATATTAAGTCTTCTTGCTTGAAAATCAAGACAATTAGAAGTAGAATGAGTTTCTCGATACTTGTTTTGTCCTGGCATCCAGCATTCTATATCATATTTAGCAGCGGCTGGGTCTCCTAAATCGCCAGTACATATGTCCAAAACCTGATAAGGAATTCCTAATTTCTGCACCATTTTTTCTTCCATAGAAAGTAAAAATTTATGCTCCTCTTTTGAACTTTCAGGTAAAGTAAAACTAAACATTTCAATTTTATCAAATTGGTGCACTCTTAATATTCCTTTAACATCTTTACCATAAGAACCGGCTTCTCGACGAAAACAAGACGAAAAACCAACATAACGTTTAGGTAATTCTTTTATCTGAAAAATTTCATTCATATGCATAGGGCCAAGAGCCTGTTCCGCTGTTCCAATTAAATAAAGGCCATCTTTAGCTGTTTGATAAATTTCGTCTCTGCCTCTTTCTATATAACCCATCGCTTTCATCGCCTCTTCTTTTATCATAACTGGTGGCACGACAGGAATAAATCCTTCTTTAACTAAAATCTCAAAAACAAATTGAACTAAAGCATATTCCAAAATCGCCAATTCATTTTTCAAATAACTAAAACGGCTACCAGAAACCTTGCTAGCCCGGTCAATATCAATTAGGTCTAAATCATTTCCCAAAGTCAAATGATCTTTGATTGGAAAGTTAAATTTGGGAATTTTCCCCCATTTCCTTAAAACTTGATTTTCCGTTTCATTCACCCCTATTCTGACTTCTGGCAGGGCCGGATTAGGAACTAAAATTATTGCCTGATTAAATTGCGCTTCAATTTCTTTTAAATCATAATCGCTTTTTTCTATTTTTTGAACAAGCGATTTAGCTTCAATAATCAAAAAATTTTTTTCTTCTAACTGCGCAGAAGAAATTTTTTTATTTAATTGATTATGTTGTGACTTTAGTTCTTCATTTATCTGAATTAGATTTCTTCTTTTTTCATCTATTTTCAAAAGTTGATCAATATCCACTTCAACGCCTTTATCCTGACAAGCTTTTTTTATTTTTTCAGGGTTTTGCCTAATTACTTTAATATCAATCATAAAATTTATATTTATAAATAATAACTTTTATTTTTCCACTTTTGGCTTCAAGGTGGGAAATAAAATTACTTCCTTAATATTTTTTTTATCAGTCAAAATGGTGGTTAAACGGTCAATTCCAATTCCTTCTCCCGCGGTCGGTGGCATTCCTTGTTTTAAGGCGTCTATAAAATCTTGGTCAAATGGTTGCGCTTCTTGATCACCTTTTTCCAATAAGTTCTGTTGTTCTTTAAATCTTTTTTCCTGTTCAAAGGGATTATTTAATTCAGAAAAAGCGTTACAAACCTCTAGACCCGACACTAAAAGCTGAAATCTTTCCACATAATTTGGACGATTAAAAATTTGTTTTGCCAATGGAGAAAGTTCAATGGGATGGTTGATTAAAAAAGTGGGATGAATAATTTTAGGTCGAACGGTTTCTTTATAAATTTCATCTATTATTTTTCCTTTACCCCAACTAATTTCTGTTTTTATTTTCATCTTTTCTGCCTTTTCTCTTAAACTTTCTGTATCTTCATTATCCAAATCAACGCCCGTATAATCTAATAAAGCTTGCCGGTAATCCATTTGTTGATAAGGAGGGGTGAAATCAATTTCATTTTCCTGATAACGCAGTTTTAAGGACCCATTAATCTCCTTAACTAATTTTTCCATTAAATCCTCAGTTAATTTCATTAAATCGTGATAATCAGCATAAGCCTGATAAAATTCTATTTGCGTAAATTCCGGATTGTGCGCCCAGTCAATTCCTTCATTTCTAAAACAACGAGCAATTTCATAAACTTTTTCAAATCCTCCCACAATCAGCCTTTTTAAATATAATTCAGGAGCAATTCGCAAATACAAATCCATATCCAAAGCTTGATGATGGGTGATAAACGGACGAGCGGCCGCACCACCGGAAAGGGGTTGCAAAATCGGGGTTTCCACTTCCATAAAATCTCTTTGGTTAAAAAATTCACGAATTAATTTTACAATTTGAGATCTTTTATAAAAAATTTCTTTAGTTTCTTTGTTGGCTAATAAATCCAAATAACGTTGGCGAAAGCGAACCTCTAGATCAACCAATCCGTGCCATTTTTCCGGCAAAGGTAAAATTGATTTTGTTAAAATTTTCCAAGAAAAAACCCTTAAAGTTTTTTCATTTTTTTGAGTTTTAAAAACCTTTCCTTTAAATTCCAAAAAATCGCCTAAATCAATATTTTTAATAAAAAATTTATATTGTTCCTCTCCTAAATCATCTTGCCTTAGAAAAATCTGAAATCTTCCACTCCCATCTTCCAAATGACCAAAACTTGCCTTGCCGTGAGAACGAAATAAAACCAACCGGCCAGCTAAAGAAATTTCCCGGTCTGTTAATTCATCGAAAAGCTCTGTCGCTTGCGCGCAAGTATGGGAACGATTCGATTCTGCTGGATAACAATTGATTCCTGATTCTTGAATTTGTTCAAATTTTTTAATTCTTTGTTCTTTTTCTCCCATAATAAATATTTTAATATGCTAATATTATGCTAATATCATAACAATTAACCTTAAATAAAACAAGGGTAATTCCCTTGTTTTAGTCGCTCCCAATATATAATATTGATTTTGTTTAATCAATTAATTTTAATGATTTTTACTTTAACAACCCCGCGAGGCGTTTTAATTTGCGTTTCTTCTCCTTCTTTTTTTTCTAATAAAGCTTGACCAAAAGGAGACTGATAAGAAATTAAACCTTTTGCCGGATCTGTTTCTTCAGTTCCAACCAAGGTGTATTCTTTTATTTCTTGATTTAATTCAATTTTGATTTTTGAACCGATTTTTATTGAACTGCTTTCATGACAACTAATAATTATTTCCGCGTTCCTTAACAAATTTCTCAATTCTAAAATTCGGCTTTCTGTTCTAGCCAAGTCATCTTTAGCGGTTGTATATTCCGCATTTTCACTTAAATCCCCCAGTTCTTTAGCGTTTTTTAATCTTTCAATAATTTGGGGTTTTTGCCCATATAAATCTACCAACTCTTGTTGAATTTTTATCCGCCCTTCCGGGGTTAGAAATCTCGTCATATTTAATTATATTAATAAAAAAAAATAAACAAAAACATAAGCCAATTAAAAGCTCTTTTTTATAAAAATATATTAATTTAATCTATTATAACAATACTAATTTTAATCGTCAATAATTAAAAATCTACCCTGTGAATAAGTTAAAAATAGAATAAATATGGTAAAATATTCTTATTTAGTTTTAGAAAAATAATAATCCAATATTTCAAAAGCAACTGGGACCGCCACCGTATCGCCGCCACCGCCATTTTCCAATAAAACCGTAATAACTATTTCCGGATTATCAAATGGAGCAAAACCGGTAAACCAAGCATGAGAATTTTTAGATGTTCCAATTTGCGCCGTACCAGTTTTTCCTGCTACCTCTACTGGCAATAAAGATAGCCGCCTAGCGCTTCCCCATTCCACCGCGGCTCGCAAACCCTTTTTAACTATGTCCAATGTTTCCTGATCAATAAAATCTTTTCTAATTATCTTTGACGCCGTTTCTATTTTTGTTTTTAAGTCAGGGTCTTGAAAATATTTTACAAGCCTTGGCTGAAAAAGCGTTCCGTTATTAGCGATGGCCGCTGTATAATTTGCCACCTGAATCGGGGTAACTAAAATATCACCTTGGCCAATCGCCAAATGATAAGTATCGCCGATATACCAATCTTCTTTTTTATTTTCTCTTTTCCATTTCGGGGTAGCCACTAATCCTTTACTTTCTCCATATAAATCAATCCCAGTTGGTTCGGTTAAACCAAAAAGCTTGGCATAAGAATAAATTCTTTCTGGACCCAATCCTTCAAAATTGCCAAACCCACCCCCTAAATAATAAAAAAAAGTATTAACTGATTCTGCTAATGCTTTAACGACATCCGTTATTCCGTGTCCGCCTTGTTTCCAATCCGTAAAAAACCATTCTTTAACCCAAAATCCCCCTTGAGATAAAATTTTTGTTTGGGCATCTATTAATCCCTCCATTAAACCAGCGGCCGCGATTATTGGCTTAATAACTGACCCGGAAGGATATTCTCCAGAAATTGCCCTAAAAAATAAAGGCCGTTGCGGATCATTAAGATATTTTTCCGGTGTTCCTTTGACAAAGGAATTATTATCATAACTTGGCCACGAAAAAAGGGATAAAATTTCCCCATTTTGCGGATTTAGGATAACTACTGATCCGGCTTGGCTCGTGGTTGAATTAATATATTTCTTCAAAACTTGACTTACTTTATTCTGTAAATCAAAATCTAATGATAAAATTAAGTCTTGTCCAGTTTTCGGATTTTCTTGAGAAATTATTCTTTCCTCATCACCGATTGAATTTACTTCTATTTCTCTTTTTCCATCTTGGCCTCTCAATTCTTTTTCATAAAAAAGTTCTAATCCTTCTTTACCAATAAAATCATCTACTAAATAATCCGGGTTAGCATCTATTTCTTCCTGACTTAATTTTCCTAAATAACCGAGAAAATGAGCGGCGAGTTCGTTTTTTAAATACTCTCTTTGCGCTTTAATCCTAAGATAAAACCCCGGCCAGTTACCAATATTCAAGTCTAATTTCATAGCCGTAAAATAATCAATATCTTTCCATAATTCCGATTCTCTATCATAATCAATTTTTTCTTCAAAAATCTTTTCCATTCTTTGTTTATTTTCCAAAAATAAATCTTCTGAAATGGAGTTATTCTTTAAAAATAAAAAGAAATCATCAAAAATGACTTTTCTTTTTTCTTGTTCTTTGGGCAATTCTTGGGGTAAAAAAATCAAAGAAAAATATGGCTTATTTTTAACTAAAAGATTCCCGCTACAATCATAAATCAGTCCTCTGTCCGCTTTTATAGAAATTGTTTTAATCCGATTCCCCTCTGCCAAATTAAGATATTCCTCTCCTTTAATAATTTGAAGCCAGAATAAACGGACAAAAATAACAAAAATCAAGCAAAAAACAAGAATAAAAAAAAGGTAGAGTTGTCCCTTTTTTATCGGTAAGGCCAAAGCCGCCTTTTCCGGTTCTTGATCCGGAAGATAATTTCCCTCTTCTTGACGCAAGGAAATTTCCGCCACTTTGCGATCTTTTATGTTTTTGTCTTCTGCTTGAATTAAAAAAGGATTAACCATAATAAATTATTTTTGAATGCTTTTAAATTTAAAACGTCTTAAAAATAAAAATACAACCAGACTCAACAAACTATTTAAAAAGATTCCCTGAAAAACTATTAGAAAATAAAACTTGTCAAAAATGACATTGATTTGAACGATATTTAAAAATCTAAAAAATAGACTCGCTAAAATAATTAAAATTTGAAAAACAATATTTATCAGAAAACTAAAAATAAAAACGCTAATTGGTTTATTAAAATTAAATTTATTAATTAAGAATCTATCGATAATTAAAAAAATAATCAATAAAATTAAAAAAAATGTTCCTGGGAGAAAAATGGAATAAATATCTAAAAAAATTCCAGCTAAAATAAAAGCGATTAGCAAAAAAACTTTATTGTCGCTTTTCTTTATAATTTCCTTTTGACCCTCTTTAAGAGATAATAAAGTTAAAAAAATAAAAATCAAAGAAAGCCCTTCAGGAATAAATGGGCAAGAAATTTCCAAGATTCCTAAAAAAGAAATAAAAAAAATTAAAACAATTATTCTAAACATTTCTTATTTTATTTTTAAGAATTTTCAAATTAAATTATTATTCTGTCTTGGTCGGCAAAATTATTGAAACGATTCTAAAATCAGGATTTAAAAGAGGTTTAATAACAAGTTCTTGAAAAATGGAATTATCTTTTTTATTTATTTCTACTATTTGCCCAATTGAGATTCCCCATCTGATATCATCCTCTAAGCCGGAGGTAACCACACTGTCTCCAATGCTTATTTTTCTATCTAAAGGCACATACTTCATTTTAAGCATAGAACTATATTCTCCTTGGAGAATTCCTGAAATTTCATTTATTTTTTTTAAACTAACCATATCTTCTTGACTGATAATATCAGCGCCAAGGGAAAAATTCTGGTCAAAAACCGGCCTCAAATAAGAAATCTGGTCCTTAACTTTTATGATTTTACCGACTAAAACTCCTTTTTCATCAACCGCTGCCAGCCCCGCTTTAATTCCATCTTTTAAGCCTTGGTCAATTAAAAACCAATTGACCCCTCCTTCTGACCTCCGCCCGATAATATTTGCCAGAATAAAATTATCTTCATTTTTTTTTGAAAAATCGAGTTGTTGTCTTAAAATTTCATTTTCCTTTTCTATTTCCCGCAATTTAGTATTTTCTATTTTTAAATCCCGACAAATATTATCTTCAATCTCTTGCCCTTTTTTTGAATTATAAAAATAATTTTGAAACGGTTTTAAAGAAACAAAAAAAACATTTTCTCCTTTTAGGAGAAAAATAAAAACAAACAAGATAATTATTATAATTAAAATAATTATTTTTTTCATTGTTTTTTTTATTAAAATAAAAATTTATTCCCCGCTTGGCACTGAAGAAACATTACTTATAATAATTGGCCCCTCCGAATAAATTTCATCAAAAGGGATTTCAATAACATCTTCCCATTTAAAGCCGAGCTTTTCAAAAACTTCGCCTGAAGAAAACGGCCTTTTCTTTCCATTCTGAATTAAGAAAACTCCAGGCTGGTCAGGATATTTAATTAAAGTATTATCTAAACGCCCAATAATTACCTCTCCATCAGAATAAGTTTCTTGATAAGGAATTTCAATAACATCTTCCCATTTAAAGCCGAGCTTTTCAAAAACTTCGCCTGAAGAAAACGGCCTTTTCTTTCCATTCTGAATTAAGAAAACTCCAGGCTGGTCAGGATATTTAATTAAAGTATTATCAGGCCTTCCCTGAGGCTGAATAATAAATTGAAAACTGTTAATTAAAGATTGAAAAGTCGCTTTAAAATTCGCTTGTTTTTCTGTTCCAACATTATAAGATAAAATATAAATTTTATCTTCTTTGGCAATATAAACTGTTAAATGGTCCGGATTCCAAACCGCTTCCTGATTGTTGATTATCGATGGATAAAGAGAACTTTCTTCGGTCTGAGGCGATTGTTGAAGATACCAGGCAATTGGATTTAATTTTTCCGGATTATTAATTACAGTAGAGCTAAAAAATTCTCCAGTATTAGTAATAACTAAAACCTCCTGATTATCTGTTTCTGGAATCGCCCGCGCCAGCCAGGAAGAGGGATAGAAAAAACTATAGGCATAAGTTGGATTAGTATAAACATTAACCACGCCGGAAGCGGCTAATTTTGATTCTTCTATTTTTAGAGGGTCTGATAAATTAATAATTTCTTGGCTATCCGGATTTCCATCTCCGTCAGAATCAGGATTATTTATTTCCGTGTGATAAATTATCTCTTCCACATCAGTTAAACCGTCATTATCAGAATCAAGGCTGGAAGAAACGCTGGGCGCAACCTGAAATTTTTCAATTTTCGGAACAATTTTGCTTTTTTCAACCACGATCGCAAATTTTGAGGCCGGAAGTAGATCAAGTTCAACGCTTAGAATATCATTTTCAACGCTAAGAGAAGAATTTAACGGGGTCCAAAAATTATCTTTAAAATAAGCAATTACCAATTCATTCTCCCAATCCTCCTGAACTAAATCTTGATCGTAAAAAAGATTCAAAATTATCGGGCTATTTAAAACAATGCCGCTTTCAATTAATTCTTCAACGGGTTCTTCATCTACCGGCAAGAACTCCTGTTCCAGGGGCAAATCTTCTTTAAATTTTGCAAAAGAAATTGAAAATATTCCACCAATTATTTGATAATTTTCATCCATTGTTGATTCTTCTTGATTGGACAGAATCCCTTCAACTTTCGGAATTAAATCAGAATTAATTGAATCCTCTGGAAAATAAATTTCCGCTTTAGAAACAATTTTTTCATCTTCGGTTTTTAGTTCCGCTTTTAATGTTGTTTCTGGAAAAACTTTTATTTCCGGGATTAAGATTTCTTCTTCGACAACAGAAGGATTTTCTAAAATATCATCTGTTTTTTGCGGTTTTTGTTCAAAAGGAGATTCTAAAATAGGAGCTTTAAAAAGATAATCCTTTGCCCAAAAATAATAAACACTTCCGACGATTAAAAAGATTAATACAATTAATAAAAAATAAATCAAAATATTTCTTTTCTTACTTTTCGGGGAGGTAATTTTTTCATTTTGTTCTTGAAATTTTTTAGCCATGACATGGACCGACTCTGCTTGAGATTTTTCCCCCTCATCCGCCTCTTCAATAATTTCTTTTTTAGCCAGTTCAGGGGTAACAAATTCTTGTTTTGGAAAATTAGGCGCTGAATCTTCTTTAGAAAATGAAGAAGGGGCGCTGGGTGGAAAAATTGGTTCTTCCGATTTCCGCTGATTAAAAGAATTTTGTTGCTGAGTAGAATCATAATTTTCCGCCCCTAAGTCGTCTTGTTTTTCAGGTATGGCATTTGAAAAAATATCCTCTGTTTTCGGATTATCATCATTTCCGCCGGAAAAATTAGAATTAATTCCTGATTCTGATAAAGGTTCTTGATTATTTTGATTGTTTTGTTGTTCGTCAAACATAATAATGTTAGTTAATTAATTAATGGGGAATTAAGGATTGGAAAACAAATCATCCAATTGCCTAATTACCCAGCTTATTTTAATTTATCAATTTCCTTTTGCAAATCAAAAATCTTGGCTTCAGGATTTTTATCTTTTGGGTTAGTTCCTTTTTTTACTTCTTCTCCATCTATAATTCCATCGCCGTCAGTATCAGAATTTAAAGGGTCGGTAAAATAGACTTTTAATTCTTCATTATCATATAAACCGTCTAAATCAGTGTCAGCTTTGCTTTTATCAGTGCCAAATTTTTTTTCTTCTTCATCTGTTAAGCCATCATGGTCTTGGTCTAAAATTATTATTTTTGGTTTAATGATTTCCATTGGCGTACTCGTCGTATTATTTTCTAAAATTTCATATTCAATTAACGGCTCTTGTTCTGGAACTGGAATTGAATTTTCTTGTTGCGGTTGATAAATGAAAAGAAATGAAACAACAAGAATAATAAAAATTATTACTAAAATCAATAATAATTTTCCTTTATTCTTTTTCTTAGTTGGAAAACCAGAATTAAAATCACTATTTTGAGAAGATTTCTCTGTTTTTTTTAATTGATTTTCTGGAATTTCTTGAAAAATATCTTGAATTGGTTGTTGTTTTTCTTCTGGCATATTT
>CAZHDT010000011.1:0-20586 GCA_964531505.1 uncultured Gammaproteobacteria bacterium | reverse complement strand
TAGTATTATAAAAAATTAATTTAAATTAAAGAAATAAAACCCAACATTCCCAAAGTTACGATTAAACCGGCAATTAATACTCCTAAAAATATTAGGCCTAAACTTTTATAATAAGGAATTTTAAAAAGAAAAGAAGCAATTGTACCAGTCCAAGCGCCAGTAAAAGGAAGCGGAATGGCCACTAGAACAATTAATGCTAAATTTCCATAAAGTGAATATTTTTTATAAAATTTTTTATAAGTTCTTTTAAATATCCAATCCAAAAAAAACCTTATCATTTTGCTTTTTTTCATAAGAAAATCAGCCAAATGAGGCCAAAACCACAAAAGAAAAAAAACCGGTATCATATTGCCTAAAACGGAAAGAAAAAATGTTTTTAAAATATCCAAATTCCAAACGCCAAAAGCGATTGGAATTGTTCCTCTAAGCTCATTTATTGGAGTCATTGCCAATAAGATTGTTTTAATTTCTGGCCCCATATCATTATAATATCAGTTTAAAGACTTTAGTCCAGGTGCTTTTTTTATTATTTATCAAAACAATTTTTCTCGCTCCACCAAATAAGGCTTTTTGCTTCTTGAAAACGGCTTTGACTGGTGGCTGAATTTAAAATAACCACTAAAAACTGTTTATTTTGATAATCACTTACTCCAACCAAACAATAACCACTTTCATTTAAATAACCTGTTTTGGCTTCTTTAAGGTTAATAAAACTATTTAAAAGTTCATTAGTATTCCAAACTCTTTGATAACTAATCTCGCCAAAATCATAAACGGGAAAATCATAGACTTTCGTGTTTAAAGCGATTTTAATTTCTTCTTTTTTTAAAGCGCTGAAAATCAATTTAACTAAATCTTCCACCGTTGATTTATTTTCAAAATTAAGACCAGTTGGTTCAATAAAAAAAGAATTTATCATCCCTAAAGATATCGCTTTTTCATTCATTAAATCAACAAAACTTTTTTCTGAATTAATTTCGATTAACCGCGCTAATATTTTCATTGCATCATTAGCAGATTTAATTAGACCGGCGTTAAAAATATCTTTTAATTTTATTTTTTGTCCTGGCCTAACATTTAAACTAGCCGGCTCAAGGTCTTTTGGAAAAATAGAATTTGGAATAATGTCCTGAGATTCTATTTTAATTTCTTCTTCAAAATCAAATTTATTATTCTCTAAAAAAACTACCGCTGTCATTAATTTAGTTATACTGGCAATAGATAAAACTTTTTCTTGATTTTTAGAAAAACAAATTTTACCAGAATTTAAATCTAATGCTAAAGCGCTTTCTGCTGTTATCTTCGGGCCCAGGGAATAAGGAAATTGTATTTTTAATCCATCATTTTTATCCCACTCTTCTTTATTTAAAAAAGTTGTTGAAGACAAAATAGGAGAAAAAGTTATTAAAAAAATAAGACCAAGAATAAAAGAAGACATACAAATTACTTAAATTTTTTGATTAATTTACCTAATCGATATAAAAAATACCATTTTGAAGAAATAATAAAATCAAAAGAACCTGGATAAGAAATTTTTTCCCCACTAAAACTATTTTTAAACCTGGTTAAACCGGGCCATTTTTTATAATCAATTCCCCAAAAATCATAAAATTGACACCCTTTTTTTTGAGCTTCTTTTAATGCTTCCCAATGTAAAAGATAAGGAGCCATAACTTGTCTTTCTTCGCGAGATGACCCACCGTGCAAATAAGTAGCCGTTTTATTATAAAAAATCATCAAATGGGCTGCCAAAATTTTCCCTTGATACCGCGCAAAAAAAACTTTAACAAAATTAGAAGACAGGGACATTAATTTTCTATAATATTCTTTAGGATAAATTTTGAATTTTTCCCTTTGGCTGGTTTGGACTAACAAATTAAAAAAATGCTCAAAATCATCTTTTCCACTATTTTGAAAAACTTCCACTCCTCTTTTTTTCGCTAAACGAATATTATAGCGAGTCTTGGGGTGCATTTTGAAGAAAACCTTATCCTCTTCATCGTTTATGTTTAAAATAACCGTTTGTCTTGGCTGAAAATCTTTAATTTTTTTTCCCATTTGATTCTCAATAAAAAAATCGAATAAAGGATCCCATTTAAAAAAAACCGCCTTTTCTTCTATGGATAAATTTCTAAAAAAGATTTTCAGTAATTTTAAAATTTTTCCTTTCTGAAATTCTGTTCCCTTTAAGAAAATTGGCCCTCTTGGACAATACAAATAATTTTTTTTGAGGGGAAGGGAATTTTTAATAACCAAAAACCGAGAAATAACTTTTTTGTTTTCTATAATAGAAAAACGGCGAATTTTTCGCCCTAAAGACAATTGAAAGTCTCCCCACTCCCAAGAATGAAGAAATTCCCCTGTTAAACCAGCCGTTTCTTTAAAAAATTCATTCCATTCTCTTTTTTCGAAAATTTCCTTTATTTCCATTTTTTCTAAAAAATTTAAAAATCATTTATAAATATAGCTTAAAACGATAAAATAAACAACAAAAGAGCCATAATTTAGCTCTTTTGTTATTATAATCTATTTAAAAACTTTTTGTAAAAAACTTTTTTTTACGACGATGAGAAAAAATAAAAATATAAAGAATTTCCAAGACTGCCAAAGTATTAACTAAAAGAAAAAAAATAAACCAAATCTGTTGATTATTTTTAGCTGCCCGCCACAAAGCAACTCCTTTCCAGGGTATCGTCCAGACAAGAATTATTAAAACAAACCAAAAATTTTCCATAAAAAAATTTTCCATAAAATTTATCTTTAAATTTTTTACCCTATCTTTATTTTATCTGTGTCTAATAGTAATATTATTTTTTTCAAAAACTTCTTTTATTTCAAATAATATTTCTTGATGGATTTCTTTATATTTATTATAATCTTCCGTTTCTGCATAATAAACACATTCAAAAATCAAAGAAAAATCGCCAAATTGGATAAGATAAATTCTTTCAAATTTAACTCGATCTTGCTTTTCAATAATCTCTTTAACTATCTGGGGAACTTTTTTTAAATTTTGTGAAGAAACCTCATAATCTATTCCAAAAGAAAAAGCAATTCTTCTTTCCTTTAACCTTTTAAAATTTTGGATTCTCTTTGTAGTTAGCTCTTTATTGGAAATAATCAATTCTTCTCCTTTTGAAGATTGAAGCTTTGTGCTACGAAAACCGATTTTCTTGACCGTTCCCATACTTTCCCCAACTACAATATAATCGCCAACGGTAAAAGGTTTATCAAAATAAATCGCCAAGGAAGAAAATAAATCTCCTAAAATATTTTGAACCGCCAGGGCGACAGCAATGCCGCTAATTCCCAAACCAGCAATTAAAGAATTTATTTCAACTCCCAGATTAGACAGAATTAACAGAATAGCAATAACCCAAAGAACCCATTTTGTAATTTTACCAACAAAAAACAAAGCTGTTTGAGCGCTTTGCTCTTTTTCTTTTTTCTTAAACTTTTCAATTAAATGATCAATTAAAACCTGAAATCCAATCGCCACTTGGTAAACCACCAAAACAATCAGAAAAATATCAATAACTCTTTCCAATAAACTATTTAAAATTAGACAATGAATTGCTAAATAAAAAGCAAGATAATAATAAAAAATGGTTTTAATTGAACGAAAAATTTTAATCAGAACATCATCAATATCTGTTTTCGTTCTTTGGGCTAGAATTTTTAATTTTTTAAGAATAATCCTTTGAAAGATATTGAAAAACAAAACAAAAAATAAAAAAACAAATATTGCTTTTATAAAATTTTGTGAACTATTATTTAAAAAATAATTTTGACTTAAAGAAAAAATATCATTATTTAAAAACATATCTTTTAATATAATTGATTAGCTAACTAAATTATCATTTTAAAAAAATATTATTTTATTCATTATTAAGGAAATTTAATTTTTAATAATTAAATAATCTCCTTCCTTAATTTGATGTCTTTTACTCCAGCCTGCTTTGACTTCTAAAACATATTTAATCGGATTTAAGGACTTAAATATTTTGGGGTAAGAATTCGAACTGATGTTATTGGTAATTTCCGTTACTTTAAAATTTTCATCCAACCAAATAATATCCAAATCGAATTTCATATTTCTCATATAAAAAGGATGGTACCCCGCTTTTTTAAAAATAAAAAACATTCCTTGGCCCTCTTGTATTTCTTCTCTTTCTGAAAGGCCCTTGGTTTTTTCCTGAATAGTTTGAGCGATTTCCACTTGAAAACTAAAACCATTAATCTCAGCATTTTTAAAATTAGCGTCTCCCCTTTTATGGAAAAAAAACAAATTAATAAAAAAGATTATTAAAAAACAAATTAATAAAAAAGATAGTAAAAATATTCCTAAATTAGAATTTTTATTCATTTTGTCCATAAAACGTTTTTAGGTCAATAAAATTGACCTAAAAACAAAAGTCTTATTATTTTTATTTAAAATAATAAAAATAAAATACTTTTTTATCTTCTCTTTGAAGTTGTCTTTTTGGCAACTTTCTTTTTGGAAGCAACTTTCTTTTTGGGAATTGCTTTTTTTACTACTTTCTTTTTGGGAGCAACTTTCTTTTTGGGAATTGCTTTTTTTACTACTTTCCTAACTGTTTTTTTTGTAGCCATAATTTTAAATTAATTAATTAATTTTTTACGGAACAATCCGCAGACCTATTTTAATAATAGAACAAAAAACTTAAAAAATAAACAACCAAAACTGTTAATAACTTTTAAAACTATTTATTTTTTCTAAGACAAGCTGGCTGGCTATTATCTTTTTGGTGATGTTTAATACATTTGCAACAGATTCCTCTTCTAGGACAAGAAAAAAATTTACAAGGACAATATCTTTTATTTTTTTCTTTTTGGCATTCCATAAATTAAAATCTCAATAATTAATTTAATTATTTAATAATTTTTTTGTTCTTTTTTTTGATTGAAAAATTATTTCTTTCTCATTATTTATTTTTTTCTCTCTCATAATAATTTGTCCATGACAAATTAAATCAGTAACCAAATCAATAGAATATGAAAAAATTAAATTATATAATTTAATATGATTGGGAATAGAATTAAGTTGGTTATTATTTATTAAAAATAAATCTGCCAAATAACCTTCTTTAATTTTTCCCACTTTTATACCTAAAGCTTGAGCTCCATTTTCTGTAGCGATTTTAAACATCTCTTTGGTAGAAACAATTGTCGGAGTAAGATTAGAAACTTTTTGCAAAAGTAATCCGGCTTTCATTTCTTTAAACATATTTAAACTATTATTTGAGCAAGCGCCGTCTGTGCCTAAACAAATTTTTATTCCTGCATTCTGAATATTCTGATAAGGGAAAATCCCGGCCGCTAATTTCGTATTGGAAATAGGATTATAAACTAAATAAGAGTGATAATCCGCTAAAATTTTAATCTCTTTTTTTGAAAGCCAGATTCCATGAGCAAAAATAAAATTTCGGCCTAAAAATTTTATTTTCTTTAAATATTCCACCGGCCTAAGTTTATTTTCTTTTAAAGAATTATCAACTTCTTCTTTTGTTTCTGCTAAATGAAAATGAATTAATAAATTATTTTTTTGAGCAAAATTCTTTGACCAAATTAAATTTTCTTTGGAAACAGTATAAATACTATGAGGCGCTAAAGAAAATTTAATTCTCTCCATCTTTTCTTTTTGCCACTTTTGCCAAAATCTAACTATGTCTTCTCTTTTTCCCCAAGGAGAAGAATCTAAAATTGTTAAACCGATTACCGCTCTTAACCCCATTTCTTGAATTGCTTTTATAGCCGCTTCTTGAAAAAAATACATATCATTAAAACAAGTCGTGCCCGTTTTAATCATTTCCAAACAAGCTAATTTTGTTCCCCAATAAACATCATCTGCTGACAATCTTTTTTCCAAAGGCCAAATTTTCTTTTCCAACCAATCCTTTAAAGAAAGGCCTTCTCCTACTCCCTTAAAAAGATTCATGGCGCTATGAGTATGCGCGTTAACTAAACCTGGAAAAATTGCTTTTTCCCCTTGACCATCTATTTTATCTTTTGCTTTTTTATTTATTCTAGAAGCGATTTTTTGAATTTTCCCTTCTGATATAAAAATATCAACTTTTTTATTTTCTAAAATTACATTTTTTATCAAAAGACTCATAATGAAATTCTTAAAATTTCTTGGGTAATTTTTAATACCTTTTTAATCATTTCTTTTTCGTGTCTTTCAATTTCTTCCTGAGTTAAAAGTTTTCTTACCGCCCCATTGGCATAATTATCAACACAACAAATAGAAGCATATTTAACGTCTAATTCTTTAGCCAGGGTAGCTTCTTTTCCCATCGTCATCCCGACCACTTGAGCAAATTTTTTAATAATTTTAACTTCTGTTTTTGTTTCATAACGAGGACCCTTGGTTTGAAAATAAACCCCCTTCTTTTTAAAATCTAAATTCAATTTTTTACTAATATTAATTAGATCATTTCTGACTTCTTGAGAAATTTCTGGAATAATATGGCGACGTTCCTGCATTAAACAAGTCTCCGAATCAAAATTAATATAATCATGAGGAATTAAAAACATTCCCGGTCTAATTTTTTTAATTAAAGACCCGACTGAATTAAAAGCAAAGATTTTTTCTATTCCCATTTCTTTAAAAACAAAAATATTGGCTTGGTAATTAATTCTATGTGGAAGAATATTCCTTTCTGGTCCATGACGAAGAACAAAAGGAATAGAATGATAAGAATAATAGAAAGCGTCGCCATAAGGAGTCAACATTTTTTTAAACTCCAAATTCTTTAAAAAATCCAATTGATATAAATTCCCTCCCCCAATAACGCCGATTTTATTTTTGTTTTCCATAAGACAAGTTTAACAAAAAATTCCTTTAATATAAAATATCTTAAATAAAATTTAATCCAAAATTTCAAAGATTTTATTCTTTTGATGAAATCCTTTGACCAGTCTTATTTTATTTTCCGGTAAAATAAAATAATCAGCCAAACACTTTATTAGTTGATTATTAGCCCTACCTTGAAGCGGTTTTTCTTTTATTTTAATTTCAAAATTATCTTCAGAAATCTTTTTAATTTCCTGTTTTCTTGATTTTGAAAAAGCCTTTACTTTGATTAACATTATTTTTATAATAACACTTGATAATAAAAATAAAAGGGCTAAAAAACCCTTTTATTTTTCAAAGCATTTTAAAAACAAAAAATATTTAAATTAATAACCCACTCCCACTAAAATTAAGGCTAAAAGTTTAAAAAACAAAGTTGATAAAAACGGAACTAAAACAATTCCCACTCCAGCCCAAATTCGTAAAGCCGGGTCTTTGATTTCCCATTTACTTACTGACAACGCATAAAAAACCCACATCATAATTAAAGGGAGAAAGGTAACTAAAATAAAAATTGTCCCCAAAATCGGGCCGAAAACCAAAGTAATACCGCCTAAATTATTCCAAGTTTTTTGCAAAAGGAAAACAGTCTGAAAATTATCCTTTTTAAGCAGGGTAACAAAATTCCAAACAAACCATTGAATAAAATATGAAAAAAGTAAAAATCTAATAAGAATTATTGGCCGGCGCGGGAAATACCAACGCCAAAAATTAATTTTAAGAGGTTCTCCCTCCACTTTTTTCTTTTCTTCCTGGTCGCAAGACTTTTCTTTTTCTAAATTATTATTATTTTCCATATAAATTATATTACTCAACAAATGTATGTTCTTTATTATAAATCTTTTATTTTAATTCATCAACTCTTTTTTTAAAATTTTAGTTTCTTTCTGCTCCATATTGATATTTATCATCGACAATATCATGAACCTGCCAATCTTTAATCCACTTATCGACAGAAAAAATCTTAATTCCTCCTTTAGCATTCGAACAAATCACTCTCTTCAACCCAGCATTAATAATCATTCTTTTACAAATATAACAAGGAAAAGAATTAATCTTATTTCCTTCGCCGTCGGTAGCAGAAATGTACATCTGCCCGCCCAAAATGGATACTCCAGCCCGAGCCGCATTAATAATAGCATTTTGTTCTCCATGAACTGAACGGCAAATATCATAACGTTGACCATGGGGAATATTTTTTTCATTTCTCAAGCAATTATTTCTTTCTAAACAATCTTTAGTTTTTCTGGGCGCGCCGACATAACCAGTAGCAACAATTTGGTCATCCTTAATAATAATCACCCCTAATTTAATGCGAAAACATTTTGACCTTGAACCGATGCTCTGGGCTAAATTTAAATAATATTCATCTTTACTTATTTTCTTCATATTATTTTGTTTTATTTTAAAAATTTAAATCTCGGTTCCTTTTTTCCATTAACTACTACTTTTTCTAAAAACATTTTTTGGGGTCTTGCCCATAAAGTATTCTTCTTTTTTCCTTTTATTGAATCAAAATGTTTATATACCACCATTTTTTCCATTGTTTCACTATGTAGGGCAATCCCAATTACTTCAACAATTGTCCCTTTAAAATGTCTGTAACTTCCTATTTTCATATATTTTATATATTTATATATAAACTATTTTCTTATTTTCAAATCATAAATAATTTCTTCTGCTTTTTTTAAATTTCTTTTAGCGTCATCATATTTATGACGAAGATATCCGGTTAAATCGAATTTAACTAATTCTTCTAAAATTTCAGCAATTAATTCTTTTAATTCTTTTGCCTGATCGTTCTTATTCTCAGTAACAAAAAAAATCATTTTTCTAACCATTTCGCCAGTCAAATCGCAACTAGCGGCCAAATAATCATCAAAATTTAATTTAATTTCTTTAACTGGCTTAATTGAACCGAATTTTAAAACTTGCCAAAAAAGTTTAGCTTCTAAATATTCTTCTAAAGCCGCTTTATAAGCTCCGTTATATTTTAAATCCGGGGCTTTTTTCAAATTATCACTCAAGCTTAATATCTTTTTTTCTGCTTGGGAAATAATAATTTCTGCTTTTTCAAATTGGTCTCTATGTAAAGAAAAAATAGCTTGTTTAGAAAGATGTAAGGCGTCATTAGCTTGGCTTATAATTAAATGACGACTTTTAGTATAATATTGATATTCTTTTCTTAATTTTTCAACGAATTTTTTCATCTTTTTACCTTAAATAAATAATTTCTATCATCTATAAAAAACTAAAATAAAAAATTAAATTGTTTTTCTTCCTTTTAAAGCTTCAACCAAAGTTATTTCATCTGCATACTCAATCTCTCCTCCCAAGGGTAGTCCTCGCGCGATTTTACTTAATTTAATATGATTGATTAATGGTTCCTTTTTAATTAAGTTGGTGAGATAAAGAACCGTTCCTTCTCCTTCAATAGTTGAATTAAGAGCAAAAATTATTTCCTTAATTTCCTGTTTTTTTAATCTTTGAATTAAGTGGGGAATTTTTAACCTCTCCGCAGTTTTTTCTTTAGAGGAATCGATTAATCCTCCTAAAATATGATAAACTCCTCTATAATTATTAGTTTTTTCAATTGCCATTAAATCTTGGGGCTCAGCAACAATAGTAATAAGAGAATGGTCTCTTTTCTTATCCTGACAAATTTGACAAATTTTTTGGCTGGAAAAATTATGACAAATTAAACAAGGCCGAATTTTTTTGATTTCTTTTAAATAATGAACCAAATTTTCAGCTTTAGAAAAATTTCTTAATAAATAAAAAACAAACCGTTGCGCGGTTTTAGGACCGATTCCCGGAAATTGACTAAATTCATCAATTAAACTTTGAATTTCTTGGGGATAATTCATAAAAATTTATTTTTTAAAAGGGCATTTCCTGGTCATCACCTTCGTTACTATTAAACTCAAAATCTTGCTTTCCTCTTTCCAAATTTTTAAAACTGGCTGTTTCTGAATCAAAATATAAAGGAACCATAATCCCAGCTGGGCCGTGGCGATGTTTGCTAATATGAATTTCTGCTACATTTTTTTCTTCTTCTGGACAATTTTTAATCCCTCGATCCATTCCTTTACGATAAATAAACATAACGACATCTGCATCTTGTTCTAAACCACCGCTATCCCTTAAATCAGATAAACGGGGAATAGCTGGAGTACGAGCTTCTGGCGCTCGAGAAAGTTGCGATAATGCTAAAACAGGAATATTTAATTCTCTAGCGATTGCTTTTAATGAACGAGAAATATAAGATACTTCCTGAACTCGTCCTTCTCTTGAACTATCACCCCCCTCCATTAATTGGATATAGTCTAAAATTAATAATCCTAAACCATGTTCTGATTTTAACCGGCGAGCTTTAGTTCTAATTTCAATCGGTGTTGCCATAGGAGAATCATCAATAAAAATCGGCGCTTCAGCTAAAATACCAAAGGCTTGTCCTAATTTTTCAAAATCGCCGTCATCTTCCTTTTTAGAAAGATGACCGGTGCGTAATTTCCATAAATTAACCCCTGATTGAGCGCAAACAATTCTATCACTTACTTGTTCCTTTGACATTTCTAAACTAAATATCCCCACTGGGACTTTATGTTCCACCGCAGCATGGCGCGCAATATCCAAAGCCAAAGAACTTTTTCCAATTGATGGACGAGCCGCCAAAATAATTAATTCGGATGGTTGTAAGCCGGCTAAAGTATTATCCAAATTATTAAAACCGGTTGGAACCCCCCTAATAGCTTTACCTCCTTTATGTAATTCATCAATTCTTTCAAAAGATTCATCTAGGGTATCTTTTATAGAAACGAAATTTTGTTTTAAATGTTTTTGGGAAATAGAAAATAATTTTTGTTCTGCTCGATCCAAAACCATCAGAGTATCCTCTTCTTCTTGATAAGCCATTTCTATGGTTTCGGTTGATGATCTAATCAATTTTCTTAAAATTGATTTTTTCTTAACAATTTGAGCATAAGATTTAACATTGCTGGAGCTGGGAACCGTTTCCGCCAAAGATGCTAAATAACTTTTTTCTCCTATTTTCTTTAATTCCCCTTTTTCTTCCAAACGATTGCCAACGCTTAAAATATCAATCGGTTCGCTGTTCTCCCAAACTTCCAACATAGTTTGATAAATTATTTGATGGATATTTTTATAAAAATCATCTTCACTAATTATATCCGCAATTTTGATTATCGCCTCTTTATCAATTAATAATGAGCCTAAAAGCGCCTCCTCGGCTTCTATATTTTGAGGGGGCAATTTTTCAAAAATTTTTCCAAATTCTTTATCTTTTTTTTCTTGTTTTTTTATCATAAAAATAAAAAGGGTTGCGAATTTTTTAAATTTAATTTATAATTTCATCATACTAAAACATTCTTTCTTTGGCAAGAAATTTTTGCACATTTTATTAACACCATCTTTATTAAAATTAATAATAAAATAAAAAATGATTCAAAAAAATTTAAAAGGTTTTTCTGTTTCTTTTTTAGAAGAAGCAAAAAATGGATTTGAACACCTTGCTTATGTTTTAAGTTTTGATGAAACTTGTTCACTTTTTGACAATGCTAAAATGTCTGGAAAAATAGAATTTGAAGATCGTTTGGGAAGAAATTATACCTTGCTTAGCAAATTAAATGGAAATTTTGAAATTAAGGAAAGGAAATAAAAATTTCTTATTTACTTATATTATAACATTAACATATTTTAGGAATTATTAATATAATTTATTATTAAATACGCCCTTGTAGCTCAATGGTAGAGCAGTGGCCTTTTAAGCCATTGATCAGGGTTCGATCCCCTGCGAGGGTATTTTTTTATTTTCGCTTTTCGTAAAAAAATGTTATAATTTGGTAAATATTCACTAAAAAATATTATATTTATTTAAAAAAATAATAAAAATTCTATGGAAGAAACTTGGCATAGCTTATCTAAGACCAAAATCTTAAAAATTTTGGAAACCAATGAAAACGGTCTTGTTTCAAAAATAGTAGAAGGAAAAATTAAAAAATACGGAAAAAATAAACTCCCTGACCAGGAAAAACTTTCTATTTTGAAAACTTTTTTTATCCAATTTAAAAGTCCTTTGGTTTATATCCTAATTATCGCCACGGCTATTTCTTTTGCCTTAAAAGAATTTATTGATATGGGAATTATTCTAACCGCAGTTTTAATCAACTCCGGGATTGGATTTTTTCAAGAATATAAAGCAGAAAAAACTTTTATTAGTTTAAAAAAATTAGTAACTCATCTGGCCCGAGTTTTAAGAGATAATCAAGAAAATATTATTAAGGCAGAAAATCTCGTTCCCGGAGATATAATTAATTTAGAAGCCGGAGATATTGTTCCAGCAGATGGTCGATTAATAGAAGTAAATAATTTCCAAACAAAGGAAGCTATTTTAACCGGTGAATCAATTTCCTCTTCTAAAAATATTGATATTTTAGCGCCGGGAACGCCTTTGGCTGACAGAGAAAATATGGTCTATTCAGGAACAATTGTAACAAGGGGAAAAGCGAAAGTAGTCATCGTAGAAACCGGATTTAAAACAGAATTGGGAAAAATCGCATCTTTAATAAAAAATACTGATGATGACCAGACGCCTTTGCAAAAAAAAATTGCTCATTTAGCTAAAACTATCGGTTTAATTATTACCGCCCTCTGTATAGTTCTTTTTGCTAGTGGTTTGATTATTGGTCGACCTTTTTTTGAAATGCTTTTAATTTCCGTTGCGGTTGCTGTCGCTGGCATTCCTGAGGGATTAGCCATTGCCGTCACGGTTTGCTTGACAATTGGAATGCAAAATATTTTAAAAAAGAAGGCGCTAACTAGAAAATTAATCGCCGCGGAAACATTAGGCTCTATTACAGTTATTTGCACTGATAAAACCGGCACTTTAACAGAAGGAAAAATGGAAATTGCCCAATTGATTCCCTATCTTTCCAAAACCGAAAATCAAGATTTATTAAAAATAGGATTACTGTGTAATGATGCTTTAGTGGAAAATTATCAAGAAGGATTGGAAAAAATGAAAATCAATGGTGATACAACTGAAATCGCTTTAATCAAAGGGGCAATTTTTTCCGGTCTAGAAAGAGATAAAATACTAAAAGAATTTCCCCGTTTAGGAGAAATCCCCTTTGATTCCCAATTAATGTATATGGCGACCTTGCATCAAAATACTTTAGAAAAAAATAAGAATCTTATTTTAATTAAAGGGGCGCCAGAAAAGATAATTAATTTTTGTAAACTTTCTGAGAAAAATAAAAAAGAAATCCAAAAAGATTTTGAAAAAATGACTGCAAAAGGTTTTAGAGTTTTGGGAATTGCTCAAAAAAATATAGATTCAAGAATTAAAGATATCTCTGAAACCGATTTATTTGATTTAGAATTTAAAGGTTTAATCGCTTTAAAAGATCCATTAAGAGAACAAGCAAAGGAAACTATTGAAGAATGCCAAAAAGCCGGCATTAGAACAATTATTATTACTGGCGACCACCCCTTAACCGCAAGAACCGTTGCTGAAGAAATAGGATTATTTAAAAGGGGTGATAAAATTATTCTTGGTTCTGATATGGATAAAATGTCTGACCAAGAATTAGAAAAAGAAGTAAAAAAAACAAATATTTTTGCCCGCGTGGAGCCAAAACATAAGATTAGAATCGTTGACGCTTTACAAAATTTAAAAGAAGTTGTAGCAATGACTGGAGATGGAGTTAATGACGCCCCAGCCATAAAATCAGCGGATATTGGCGTGGCCTTAGGCGATGGTTCTGAAGTTACTAAAGAAACTGCGGAAGTGGTTCTTTTGGATAATAATCTAAAAACAATTTTAGAAGCAATTAAAACTGGTCGGAATATTTTTAATAATATAAAAAAAATTGTCTTATTTCTTTTTAGCGACACTTTTACTGAATTTATTTTAATCGGCGGTTCATTACTTCTGGGTCTCCCCTTGCCAATTTTAGCCGGACAAATTCTTTGGATTAACATCATTGAAGATACGTTACCGGCTATGGCCCTTTCTTATGAAAAAGAATCAAAAAACATTTTAAAAGAAAAAGCCCGCGGCTATCAAAATAAAATTTTAGATAAAGAAATGAAATTTTTAATCTTCTTTATTGGGATAATTACTGACTTAATTTTGGTCGGGCTTTTCATTTATCTTTTTAAAACGGATTTTGATTTAAATCATATCAGAACAATGATTTTCGTCGGTTTAGGAATTGATACTCTATTTTATGTCTTTTCCTGTAAAAATCTTAAAAAAACCATTTGGCACTACAATCCTTTTGATAATTTTTTATTAGATATTAGTGTTATTTTTGGCTGGTTGATGCTTTTATTGGCGGTTTATACTCCTTTTCTACAAAGGGTCCTTAAACTCGTTCCACTCCATTGGAGTGATTGGATAGCTCTTATCTGTCTTGGTCTAATTGAAATTATTTTGGTGGAACTATGTAAAATATTTTTTATTCATCCTAAAATAAACAAATAAATATGGCTTTTGTTTACATTTTCTTTATTCTTATCGCTTCATTTATCCTTATTAAAAGCGCCCAATGGGTGATTAAGGCTTTAACTTATTTAGCCCAATATTTTCATATTCCGGAATTTGTGGTCGCTTTCATTTTAGCCGGCATTGCCACCTCATTACCTGAACTTTTTGTCGGCATTTCTGCAGCAATCAACAAAACGCCGATTCTCTCATTAAGCAATCTCTTGGGATCAAATATCGCCAATTTAACTTTAATTCTCGGGATAAGCATCGTTCTAACCAAGGGAATAAATACTGAAACAAAAGCCAGCCAAAAAAATATCATTTATACTTTTCTTATTTTAATTTACCCGATTTTATTAGCTATGGATGGAAATATCTCGAGAATTGACGGCTTTGCTCTTCTAATTATCTTTATTCTCTATAATCTAATTCTTTTTTATCAAAGCAAAAATTTTTCTAAAAAATTTGAAGGGGCGAAGAAAAAATATCTAATTAAAAACATCTTCCTTTTTATTCTCGGCATTATTCTTTTACTGGCTTGTTCGGAAATTATTGTTCGTAGCTCAAATCTTTTAGCTTCAGAATTAAAAATTCCTCTTTTTTTAGTCGGGCTATTTTTAGTGGCTATCGGAACTTCATTGCCGGAATTGGTTTTTAATATAAAGGCAGCCAACAACCAACATAAAGACATGATTTTAGGAAATATTTTAGGTTCATTGGTGGTTAATTCAACAGCTATTTTGGGAATTACCGCCATTATTTATCCCATTATCATCAAGGATACTTCTTTACTGGCCGGGAGCGCCGTTTTTTTAGTTATTAGTTATTTAATTTTTATTATTTTTTCTAAAACTAAAAAAAGAATTTCTTGGCAAGAGGGATTTATTCTCTTTTTTCTTTATCTTACTTTTATTATTATTCAATTTTTGCTAAAATAAATAAGCTTTTAATCTTCAAACTAAAATTTAATTCCTTAATTATAATAAATTCATAATTATGCGCATTTTTTTAAAAGACCTAAAAAAACATTTGAACAAAAAAGTTATCCTTAAAGGATGGATTTTTAATTACCGTTCTTCTGGTTCTATTTTCTTTGTTCAATTTAGAGATGGAAGCGGAGAAATTCAAGGAGTGGTTTTAAAAAACGAAGTTGACCAAAAAACTTGGGAAAATTGTAAAAAAATAACTTTGGAAACTAGTATAGAAATATCAGGAAAAATTCATAAAGAAAAAAGATCTCCTTTTGGTTATGAAATGCAGGTAGAAAAATTGGAAATAATCAGTTTAGCGGAAGACTATCCGATTGGAAAAAAAGAACATGGCGTTGATTTTTTAATGGACCATCGCCATCTTTGGATTAGATCAAAACGTCAAGCAACTATTTTAAAAATTAGAGATGAAATCATCTGGGCAATTCGTTCCTTTTTTAAAAAAGAAAATTTTATTTTAACCGACTCCCCCATTTTAACGCCCACAGCCTGTGAAGGATCAACCACTCTCTTTTCCACTGACTATTTTGACACAAAAGCCTACTTATCCCAATCAGGACAGCTTTATCTTGAAGCCATGATTTATTCATTGGGACGAGTTTACGATTTTGGTCCAACTTTTCGCGCAGAGAAATCAAAAACCCGTCGGCATTTAACAGAATTTTGGATGATGGATGCCGAAGCGGCATTTGTCAACCATGAAGAAAATATGAAAATTCAAGAAGATTTAATTTCTTTTATTGTAGAACAAGTCTTAAAAAATAAAAAAACTGAGCTTTTATTTTTAGAAAGAAACATTGAGTCTTTAAAAAAAATAAAAACTCCTTTTCCTAGAATTACTTATCATCAAGCAATTGAAATTTGCCAAAAAAACGGCTTGAAAGCAAAATTCGGTGAAGATTTGGGAGGCGATGAAGAAACAATTATTTCAAAACAGTTTGACCGACCAGTTTTCATTGAAAAATATCCCGCTAAAATAAAAGCTTTTTATATGAAACCTGATCCAGAAAATCCAAAATTAGTTTTAAATGCCGACTGTTTAGCGCCAGAAGGCTATGGAGAAATAATTGGCGGGTCTCAAAGAATTGACGATTTAAAGATTCTAGAACAAAAAATAAAAGAATTTAAAGTGGATAAAAAGCCATTAGAATGGTATCTTGATTTGCGTCGCTATGGTTCTGTGCCTCATTCAGGATTTGGAATTGGCGTGGAAAGAACTGTAGCTTGGCTTTGCGGATTGGACCACGTAAGAGAAACTATCCCTTTTCCAAGATTAATTAATAGATTAAACCCATAAAAATATGAATATGATGAGCGATTTTGAAAAAAAATTTCAAGAACAATTCACTGCAGAACAAAAAGAAAAAATTTCAGAACTAAGGGAATTAATGAAAGAAATTAGAGAAAAATTTGGGACACTAAACGCCTATACAAAAATATTATATCCCCTTCAAAAAAACCTTGAAAAAAATATCCCTGAAATTAGAAAATATTATCTTTTCCATGTGCTGATAGGTAGTAGTGAAGAAAATAAAAAATGTCTTAATTTCGATTTAGAAGGAGACCAATCAATTATTAATCAACTTAAAGATAAATATGAAAAGGCTCTCCAATAAAGAAGCAATTAATTATCTTGGCCAAGAAATTACTTTAACTGGCTGGGTCAATGACCGAAAAGACTTGGGCCAAATTGTTTTTATTTATCTTCGCGATCGTTCCGGCTTAATTCAGGTTGTTTTAGCCCCTCAAGAATTAGATGAGGAATCAAAACAATTAATTAAAAATATTAGACCAGAATTCGTTTTAGAAATAAAAGGGATTGTTAATCAACGACCCCAAAAACAAATAAATAAAGATTTGGAAACTGGCGCGGTGGAAATTCTGGCAAAAAAAGTCAAAATTTTAAATGAATCAAAAACTCCTCCCTTTGAAATAAAAAATGAAGAAAAACAAGCCAATGAAGAATTGCGTTTAAAATATCGTTACTTGGATTTACGACATGAAAGAATGAAAAAAAACATCATCTTACGCCATAAAATAAAAAAATGTATCTGGGACTTTTTAGACCAAGAAGATTTTTTAGAAATCGAAACGCCTATTTTAACAAAAGGCACCCCGGAAGGAGCGCGGGAGTTTATCGTGCCTTCTAGGGTTTATCCCGGACAATTTTATGTTCTCCCTCAAGCTCCTCAACAATTCAAACAACTTTTAATGGTCGCAGGTTTTGAAAAATACTTTCAATTTGCTAAATGTTTTCGCGATGAAGATAGTAGAGGAGACCGTCAACCGGAATTTACTCAATTGGATATGGAAATGAGCTTTATTTCTCAACAAGACATTTTGACTTTAATTGAAAAAATGATTACTGAAATGATTGAAAAAATTATGCCGGAAAAAAAAATATCTTTTAAACCATTTCCTAGAATTGCTTATCAAGAAGCAATGGAAAAATACCATTCAGACAAACCTGACTTAAGAAAAGATAGAAACGACCCAAATGAATTAGCTTTTTGTTTTATTACAGATTTTCCTCTTTTCGAATATTCTGAAACGGAAAAAAAGCTTGTTTCTGTTCATCATCCATTCACATCTCCCCAAAAACAAGATTTAGGTCTTTTAGAAACCGCCCCCTTAAAAGTCAAAGCGGAACAATATGATTTTATTTGCAATGGTTTTGAAGTTGGAGGTGGGTCAATTAGAATCCATAAAAGAGAATTGCAAGAAAAAATATTTAGAATTTTGAATATAGAAGAAAAAGAAATTAAAAGAAGATTTGGGCACATTTTAGAAGCCTTTGAATATGGCGCCCCACCCCACGGCGGAATTGCATTAGGTTTTGACCGTTTAATAATGATCTTAGCTAATGAACCCAATATTAGAGAGGTTATCCCCTTTGCCAAAACTACCGACGCCAAAGATTTAATGATGGGAGCGCCCAGTGAACTACCTCAGGAACAACTGGAGCAAGTCCACATTAAAATCATTAATAATAAAAAATCCAACTAAAATGCAGTTTTTAAAACTTGCTACTCAAAATTATTTTAGAAATTTTTGGCTTACTCTCACCAGCATTATTATTATGATTTTAATGCTTTTTTCTTTAACTTTAATCTATATTTTTAATATTGCGGGTCAGCAAGTTCTAAATTCTTTTAATGATAAAATGGATTTGGGAATATATTTAAAACAAAACATTGACCAAAATAAAGTCGCTCTTTTAAAGACCGAACTTGAAAATATATCAGAAATAAAAGAGGTAAAATATCTTTCAGCTGAAGATTCTTTAGTCATTTTTAAAAACAAGCATCAAAATGATTCTCTAATCTTGAAATCGCTTGAAGAGCTTAGGGAAAATCCTTTAGGCGCGGTTATTACTTTAAAATTCCATAATCCCGCTGCTTACCAGAAAGCGCTTGATATTATTGAACAACCCATTTATCAAGAATTAATTCAAAATCAAGATTTTTACGATTATCAAAAATTAATTGAATCTTTTAACCAAATTAGTAAAAAAATAACAAAAAGTGGGTTGGCTATCAGTGGAATCTTTACCTTGATTACCATTTTGGTAATTTTTACCACAATTAAACTTGGCGCTTTATCCCGTCAAAAAGAAATTAAAATTATGAGATTAGTGGGAGCATCTGCTTGGACGATTAGAAGCCCATTTTTAATTGAGGGCATTTATTATGCTTTTACTGCGTGGATAATCAACGGAGGAATTATTTTATTTTTAAGTTATCTTTTCCAGCCCCAATTAGGTCTTTTTTTGGAATCAGAATTTAATCTTTTTCAGTATTTAACGACTAATTCTATCCAATTTTGGCTTATTCTTTTGGCATTCTCATTTTTTGTTTCTTTAATTGGTAGTGCTTTAGCTATAAAAAAATACTTAAAAATATAGTTAAAAAGATAAAAATGAAATTGATTGATTTTGATTATTTGTTGCCACAAAAATTGATTGCTCAAAAACCGATTAGACCGAGAGACCGCTCAAAACTAATGATTTTAAACCTTAAAACTCACGAAATCAAACATGATTTCTTTTTTAATCTTGGAAATTATCTCCAACCAAATGATATTTTAGTAGCTAATAATTCAAAAGTTATCCCGGCCAGATTAATTGGGCAAAAAATAAATTTTGAAAAAAATAAAAACATTGGGGGTGGAAAAATAGAAATTCTTTTATTAAAATCTTTATTAAATGGAAATTGGGAAATTATGGTTAAGGGAAAAATTATTCCATTAACAAAAATATTTCTAAATAAAAAATTGCAGGGAGTTATTTTAAAAAAACTTTCTGACCAAACCTGGGAAATAAAATTTAATCTTGAAAATGATCTCCTTTTTAAAGAAATTTATAAAATCGGAAAAGCCCCCACTCCGCCATACATAAAAAAAAACTCAAATCTAAAAAAATATCAAACAATTTATGCGAAAAAATCAGGTTCAGTGGCCGCCCCGACTGCAGGTTTTCATTTTACTAAAAGATTGATGAAAAAAATAAAAAGCCAAGGAATTAATTTTAACTTTATTACCCTTCATGTGGGTTTAGGAACTTTTCAACCAGTAAGGACAGAACAGATTGAAGAACATCAAATTCACGCTGAATGGGGAGAAATTTCAAAAGCAACAGCAAGAAAATTAAATCAAGAAAAGGAAAACGGACAAAGAATTATTGCTGTCGGCACTACAACCACTCGAACCTTAGAAGATTTTTATCAAAATAATAAAATAGAATCGGGGCAAAAATGGGTCAAGAATTTTATTTATCCGGGTTATAAATTCAAATTTATTAATGGATTAATTACTAATTTTCACATTCCAAAATCTTCACTTTTAATGCTAGTCTCCGCTTTTGCCGGCCGAGAATTTATTATAAAGGCATATCAAGAAGCGATTGAAAAAAAATACCGTTTTTATTCTTTTGGCGACGCCATGTTAATCATCTAAATCTATTTTAGGGTTAAAATTATTCAGTGTGTCAGGCCGAACCTGGTAAAAACTGGTAAAAATAATTATAACTAAATAAAATTTTGATTTGACAAACTCTTTTTTTAGGCTAAAATGATTATATAAACTATCCTATATCGTTATATAGGGCCTGGTCGCCAAGTGGTAAGGCATGAGTCTGCAAAACTCTTATCCAGGGGTTCGATTCCCCTCCAGGCCTTTTTTGTTTTCCAAACTCGCATTATCAATCAGTTCGA
>CAZHDT010000010.1:17602-21851 GCA_964531505.1 uncultured Gammaproteobacteria bacterium | reverse complement strand
AAAGATTCTTGTCCAAAACTTTGAGATTCTATATCTAACCCGCTTTTTGGATGAGGTAAAGACGCTCCTTGAGATTTTATATCTTCTACACCTTGATGAATTGATTCTAAATCGCTTTTCGCTTTTTCAATTGATTCCGCGATTCTGGCTTGGGATTCGGATGCTTCTATCATTGTCTCCTGTTCTTCAAATGATTGCATAATATTTTTTGCCACGACTTTATTGTAAACATCTGTATCATTAATAACCCCGTCGTTATTATAATCAACTTCAATTTTATTATGTAAATTGATTCTTATTTGTCCTAAGACTGATTCCCTTTCACCATTTTCATGAATAATATTTAAAATTCTTGGAGTCCATTCCCATTTTTCTATTGGCAAACTTTTCGAATTAATTAATTCTTTAAAATCTTCAATGGCTAATTCTAAACGGTTTTGAACAAATTTGCCATTTTGAGTAAATCTTGTCAAATCTTCAAGGTCAAAACCATTTTCTCCAGAGATGTTTTTAATAAAAAAGTTTCTTTCGTCAAGTGATAAGCCATTAATTTTAGTAAAATTCCTAACAATGCCTTCAGCGCTAGCATTTACTGATTCTTTGCCAAATAATCCATGGCCTTTTTCTAAAACATCATCCAAGCGATGGTTTAAGGCTTTGCTAACTGATTCTTTAAATCCGGAATCCCTGATTAAGGATGGGTCATCTTGATAATTATTTATTAAATTTTCCACTGCTTTGTCAATTTCTTTTGCTTTTCCGCCTTGTTGTAATAATTCATCAAAATTATCAATATTATTTTGAACTTCGGATGATATGGGAAGCGGTTCTATTTTTATTTCTTCATTCATTTTTAGTTCAAATTTATCAAATTTACTTTTATCAAATGATATGGATGCAGGATGCGGCTCTAACTTTGAGGCTTCTGCGGATAATTCTTCTGATGCCTCTGGTGTTTGCGATATTACTGGTTTGGGTGGCTCAACATACTCATAAGAATTGACAACGTTGGCGTCACCAACAGTGTCAGTTTCCAAATCTATTTCTTTAACAGTGATTTTGTCATCAATCCTTTCTAATTGATAAGCGATTTTATCAGCTATTCTTGTTCTTATTTCTTCCATAGCTCCCCCTTCTCCTGTTTTAACAATGCCTTGGTCAAGAGCAATCCGATGAGCAGTCTTTCCTGCCCATAATTTGATAGCTGAAGCATCGTCAAGGTTTCCTTCATAACCGAATTTTTCAGGATTATGAATTAATTGCCTAATAAAAGCATGTTCCGGGCCTTCACCTTTACCTACAATGGCATCGCTTAAGTCTGGTTGAGACTCCGGTTCGGGAATTAGTGGCTCTGGTTCAAGCGCCGGTTCGGGAATTACCCCTTCTTGCTCAGGCGCTTTTCCAATCACTTTACTATCTTCAGCTTCTTTACTATGTTTGGTAAATGCTTCAGCAATTAAAAATCCGCCAATTGCTCCACCAACCATAAATAAAATTCTTCTTTTCTTAGTTTTATTTTCTATTCTATCAACATCTTTCTCAATCTGCTCCCCTAACTTTTTATTATTATCTTGTTGTTGTTTTAATAAATCATTAAGAAACTTTTGATTAGCTATCTCTATTTTTTTAACATTATAAATAAAATTTTCAGCCCGACTTTTAAGAAGCGCGTCTGAATCTAATAAGCCGATTTCCAATTTAGACTGAACTAAAATTGCATTTTCCCTCAACTCAGGTAGTTTTTCTGATGGAAATTCTATATCTTCAATAACTTTTTCCGCTTCGGAAATCATTTCCTCAATTTCTTTAATACCTTTTCTTTCTACTCTTTTTCCTCTCATTTCACTAAGCATATAACCGACGCCAATGCCGCTAATCGTTCCCAGAGCCATTCTTGCTAAATTGTTGGTTCTGATTGCCAATCCAACAGCGGTACCAAGACCCAAACTGATTAAATCATATTTATATTTTTTCCAAAGAGACTCTTCTTCTTTGTTCATCCCTTCCGGCTTTTTGTCCGGAATGCCTGCTTGCAATAAATTAAATTTTTGAACTAATTCATAAACCTTTGGTTTATTATTTTTTAAATCTTCTAATCTCTTTTTGGCTTCAAAATTATTTCTTTCATATTGAGACAAAGTCATCGCCATTTGAATCGCCATATTATGCTGTTGTTCTTCATTGATTTCCGGATGCTCCGCTTTAGTTATGGTTAAAGCATTTAAATAAAACTTTTTTTCTATTTCGCTGAAATAGGCGTCCATAATTTCTTTTTTTCCTTCATTTTCTGCTTGTTTATCTTGATTTAAAACAGCTACAGCTTTTTTGCCTGTTTGCCTTCTAATTTCATTACTAATTGCCCCGCTTAATTCTTTTTTAAGTTTATCTTCATCAACAAAAAAATCTTCCAAGACTTTGCTTTTTATTTCTTCTAATTTTTGGTTGAATTCTTGCTCTGTTCTTGCGCTCTTTTTTTCTCTTATCTTTTTGCTAATTTTTCTCTCAACTAAACGAGTTAAAGCTAATCCGCCAGCCAAAGCCACTACCCCAAGTCCGCCAGTTGTTACTCCAAGAGCGGATATTAACATTGTGGCGCCATACATTAATCCTATATTTTTACCAAAACTGCCAGCCAATTTAAGGCCTTTTGCCCAATCAAATTTAGCCATAACTTCCTGAGCTTGCGCGTTTATGGTTTGTTGAATTACTTCATTTAAATTTTTGGCTATTTCTTGCGATTTTTCTTCAATTAATTCGCTTTCTTTTCCCTGGCTGATGAAAATCTCTTTGACTTTATCTTGCCAAAAAACGATTATTTCATTTTCTTTTAAAATTTTAGCTTGTTGTTTTTTCTCTTGTATCTTTTCTTTCATTTTTTCAATTGTTTCTTCAAAAACCATACCACTTGTCCGATCTTCATATTCTTTTTCTAAAACTTCTATCTCTTTTTCCAAAGCGATAACTCCTTCTCCGCCTTTCATTAATTTCTGCAATTGTTCTAAGTCTTGTTTGTTTAAACTTTCAAAAATATCTTTAGGCTCAATGTCAACAAAACCAATTCTTTGGTATAAAGACTCCATTGTTTTTTGAGTAATTAATTCCGCATTTTGATTAATATCAGTTAAATCTTTTTTTTCTTTTAGTTTAGCTTCTTGTTCTTGTTCAGGCGATAATTTACCATCTTTGTCAAATTCTCCTTTTTTTTCTCCCACCTTTTCTAATAACTGACTTGCAAGATTTTCCGGATTTTCTTTTCTTTTTCCAATTTCTTTCATAATTTCTTCAAACCCCCATTCTAAGTTGGTTAACGATTTGTGTTTAGTAGAATCTAATAGTGCCTCTTTTTCTTCTTGTTTTAAAATTTTTATTGATTTTTTTATTTGATTACTTTTTTCCATTAATTCTTCATAAGATGATGTTTCCAAATCTAAACCAATTTCTTCCTTACCGAAATCAATTCCTTTTCTTATGTCAGGAGTATTTTCTGGTAATTTTTGAGATTTATTTTTCATAAGATAAAATTAAAAATAATTGATTATTTATTTTTTAATTTATTTAAAATATCTTGAATTTTCTTATCTTCAATTCTTTTAATAATTGCGTTAATAATAACAGTTCTTTTGCCTTTTAATTCGTTAAGTTTTTTCAAAAATTCATTATAAATATTTTGCAATTCTTCAATTTTATCATTAACGGTTTTTAAATTCTTAATAACCATAAAAATATAAAATAAACTGAAAAAAATTTATGAGTTTAATTTTACTCCCTTTAAATTAGCGACTCCTTGAGCGAATTCATTACCAAATTGTTCCAAGGCTTTAACAACTTTGTTGGAAAAATCAGGAATCCGATTGTTAAGAAATTCCAAAGTCTCATTTGGTTCCGGCGATTCTTCTTTACCCATAAATTCTTCAAAATCCTTGATTCCTTGTTCATCAAGTTCTTGAAGGGCAACCATGCCCAATCTCTGTTGCGCTTGGGCTGCCAATTTTTCTCTATATTCTTTTTTAAAATCTTCGGGCATATTATCAATGCCAGACTTTTTAATTAAATCTTGAATGAATTGCTCAATAATATTCTCCATAAAATTAAATTTAAGATAATTATAAATTAATTATATATTAATATTATGACACAAAAAAGGTGTTTTGTCAATGTAATTGAAAAATCCACCTATAATATGGTTATCTTCGCTCCTCCTTCACCAAAGGCTACGGATGGACACAGTAAAGCTACGGAATACCTTTAA
>CAZHDT010000010.1:6642-17502 GCA_964531505.1 uncultured Gammaproteobacteria bacterium | reverse complement strand
TCCTCCTTCACCAAAGGCTACGGATGGACACAGTAAAGCTACGGAATACCTTTAAATTGAGATTACTTCTCCGCCAGAGGCGGATCGCAATGACGGAAAAGGGTATTTTTAAGTACTTGGTGGCCGAGCCACCAAGTAGGAGTTTTTGGGTTAGGTCTCCGGCTCTTTCTTAGATTGGGAGCCGTTTTCTGAACTTGGTGGCCGAGCCACCAAGTAGGGATTTTTGTTACTTTTTCTTTAATTTTTTTCTCAAAAATGCCGGGATTTCTAATTCATCTTCCATGGTCATTTCCCGTTGTTTTTCTTTTTCGTCCAATTCTTGTTTTTTTTCATGATAAACATAAATCTTTTTTTCTCTATTTTCCTGTTCTTGTTCTTGAGACGATTTTTCTTCATCTTGTAAATCTTCTTTTTCCTTATCTGATTCAAGAAACTGAGAAGAAAAATTATGATAAGTATTTTCTTCAAAACCAGTAGCAATTAGAGTCACTTTTATTTCATCTTTTAATTTTTCATTAATTACCGCGCCAAAAACTATTTTAGCTCTTAAATCAGCTTGTTGCGAAACCATTTCGGCGATTTCATTAACTTCCATCATTTTTAAATCCGGGCTGCCAGTAATGACAAAAACCACCCCATTAGCGCCCTTCACTGAAAGATTTATCAAAGGATTTTTTAAAGCGTTCTTTACCGCTTCTAAAGCGCGATTTTCCCCTTTAGCTGAACCCATTCCCAAAAATGTCTTACCCGCTTGCTGAAGAATCGGTTTAACATTGGCAAAATCAATATTAATCAGGCCTGGAACATTTAAAATGTCAATAATTCCTTTTACGCCTTGTTTTAAAACTTCGTCAGCAATATTGAACGCTTCCAAAATCGGAGTTGAACGGTCAATGGCTTGTAAAAGACGGTCGTTGGAAATGACAATTAAAGAATCAACCCGGTTAATTAATTTTTTAATGCCTTGGTCAGCAATATTTTTTTTATACGGTCCCTCAAAAGTAAATGGCTTAGTTACTACGGCAATGGTTAAAATTTTCATTTGTTCCAAAATGTCCGCCACTGCCAAACCAGCTCCGGTTCCAGTGCCACCGCCGAAACCAGCAGTTAAAAAAACTATTTCCGCGCCTTTTAAAGCCTTTTTAATTTCCGCTGTATTTTCTTCCACCGCGGCTTGTCCTAAATCAGGGTCAGTGCCAGTACCCCGTCCTTTAGTTAAGGACTTTCCAATCTGAATCTTTTTAACATTTTTTCCCAAAGTTTTTAAAACCGATAAATCAGTATTAATAGCAATATATTCCACTCCGGAAATTTTTTCTTTTAGCATCCGTTTAATAGCAGAACCACCAGCGCCACCCACGCCAACTATTTTAATTTTGGATTTTTGGGTCCCTTTCTCTTTAAAAACAACATCTTTTTTTAATATTATTTTTTTCGGCATATAAATATAACGCGTCTTAAGAAATAAATTAAAAAGACGCGTTTTTTTATCTTATTTATAATTATATTAATAAGGAAGAAAATTTTTAAACCATTTTTTCACGCCTTGAACCGCGCCGCGAGAAGTTTTTTTCATTCCCCCGTTTTGGGATTTTTCATGAGTGCCCCAAAGAACCAAACCAACAGCCGTGGAAAAACTTGGGTCAAAAGCCTTATTGATTCCACTTAAAAATCCTTGAGGAAATCCTAAAGAGGCTGGAATTTTTAAAACTTTTTTTGCCGTTTCCGCCAATCCATCCAACCTTGCTCCTGCGCCGGTTAAAATTGCTCCCGCTGGCAATTTCTTACTACGGTCTACGGCCGCCAATTCCTTATCAACCATTTTGAAAATTTCTTCACAACGAGCTTCAATAATATCCGCTAATTTTTTTTGAGAAACGGTTCCCTCTTCTCTTTCATTTAAATCTTTAAAATTAATAATTTTATTGCGACCGGCTTTTTCCGGCAATGAAGTCCCATATTTAATTTTAATTGATTCGGCTAAATCAACCGGCACTCTTAGGCCAATGGCAATATCATTAGTAATGTGGCGAGCGCCAATCGGTAAAACTTTGGCGCTTAAAACATCACCCTCTTCAAAAACCGCCAAACTGGTAGTGGTGCTACCAATATTAACAACTACCGTTCCCAATTCTTTTTGTTTTTTATTTAAAACCGCTTCCGCCGTGGCTAAAACCGTAAAAACCGTTTCGTTTATGCCAATGCCAACTCGTCGAAAACATTTATCCAAATTTTTAACTTGATTTGAAAGCCCTAAAATAATTTGCGCCTCAACTTCCAAACGAACGCCGGTCATTCCAATCGGGTCAATAATTCCCACTTGTTTATCCACAGAAAAATTTCTCGGCAAAATATGAATAATTTCATAATTAGGCGGAGTAGCAACCTTTTGCGCCGCTTCTAAAACCCGATTAACATCATCCTGTTTTATTTCTCCACTTGCTCCAGCCACTGCCACCACTCCCCGACTTTCTTGAGAAATAATATGCGTTCCAGAAACGCCAACATAAGCATTTTCAATGGGCTGGCCAGTCATTCTTTCCACTTGTTCAGCACAAGCAGAAATACTGGAAACCGTATCTTCAATACTGATAACTACTCCCTTGCCAATTCCTTCTGAAGGCCCTTCTCCTAAACCGACAATATGAAGCTCGCCTTCTGAACTAATTTGACCCACCGCGATTCTAATCGTGGAAGAGCCAAGGTCGATTCCAGTGATAATTTCTCCTTTACGAGACATATTAATTAATTTCTTAAATTTATAATCTAATATAATTATTTTAACAAATTTTTCTTTTTAAGAAAAGTCAAAATTTCTTGCGTTTTATTTTCCATTAAATCTTCTTGGATTTTTGTCTTATGGACATAACCGAGAATATGGAGAAAACCATGAATTAAAAGAAAACTCATTTCTTTTTTTTGGCTGTGTTTTTGCTCTTGCGCTTGTTTTTTTATCCGGGGCCAAGAAACAACAATTTGCGCCGGGTCTTTGAAAGATAAAACATCGGTTGGTTTATTTTTTTGGCGATAAATAGAATTAAGCTTTTGAATTATTTTATCATTGACAATCGCCACTGACAATTCTTCTGGAAATTCTTTTTCTTTTTTGAAAAATAGCCCGGCTTGTTCCAAAACAGAAATAATAAATTTATTGCTAATCGAGCACTTTTTTTCTATTTTATTCGCTTCCACCAGCATAAAAATTATTTACGCAAACCAAGATATTTTGTTTCTAGCCCGGATTTTTTGATTTTTAATAAATTTTCAAAAGTTTTTTCAATATCTTTTGGGTCTATTTCTCGACCGCCCAAACCGTAGATAAAATCTTGAAAAATTTGTTTAGCATTAAGACAATGTTTTATTTCTCCAGCTAAAGGCGCATAAGAGCCAATCCCTAAAGTCCGGTCGAAAACTCCGACCACGGGAATTTTTTTCAGAATCTCTTTTATCTCTTGATAAGGAAAAGGACGAAATAAATTTATTTTCAAAAGTCCGACATTTTTCTTATCTTTTCTCATTTTATCAACCACAAACTTAATAGTTCCCGCGGTTGAACCAAGCGCCACAATAACCGCTTTCGCATTTTTAGTTTGATAAGCTTCAAAATATTTATAATTTCTTTTAGTGATTTTATTTAACTCTTGGCCAAAAGATAAATATTTTTCACCGGATTTTGCCATTGCCTCGCTTACTTGTTTTTTAATTTCAAAATAATAATCCGGCAAAGCGAGCGAGCCAATAGTAATTGGTTTTTTTAAATTTAAAAGAGAAAATTTCGGCTGATATTTTTTAATAAATCTTTTTACTTGACTGTTTGAAATCATTTCCACCTTTTCCGTGTTATGGGAAGTAATAAAACCATCCTGACAAATCATAACCGGTAAAGACATTTCTTCTGCCAAACAAAGGGCTAAGAAATTATTATCATAAACTTCCTGATTATTTTCGCAAAAAATCTGAATCCAACCAAGGTCTCTGGCCAACATCGCGTCTTGATGGTCATTATGAATATTAATCGGCGCTGAAAGAGCTCTCGTTGCCAAGTTCATAACAATGGGTAAACGAAGCCCAGAGGCAATCGGCAATATTTCCACCATTAAAGCCAGCCCTTGGCTAGAAGTCGCGGTCATTGCTCGGACTCCCGAAGCAGCGGCGCCCACTACGACACTCATTGCTGAATGCTCGGATTCCACCAAAATAAATTTAGTAGAGACTTCTCCATCCGCCACTTTTTGCGCAAAACTTTGAATAATTGGCGTTTGCGGGGTAATAGGATAAGCGGAAAAAACATCAGGATTTATTTGTCTCATTGCCTCAGCTGCCGCTTCACCGCCAGTCAAAGCTTTATATTTTACTGATTTTTGTTTACTCATTTTTGTCTTCCTTATTCATTTTAATCGCCTTAACCGGGCATAATTCAGCGCAAATGCCGCAACCCTTGCAATAATCAAAATCCGTTTCTTTTCTTTCTTCATCTTTAAATGGAATACAATTTTCCGGGCAATAATTAACACAAAGTCCGCATTGAATACATTTTTTATTATCCCAAACCGGTTTTTGTTCTTTCCAAAAACCAGTTTTATAATCTCGGGAAGAACCTGGGCGGTCAATTGTTCCACCGATTAAAATTTCTTGTTTTTTAATTATTTTTTTCTTCATATTGATAACCTTTTTTAACCGCTTTAATATTAGCTTGGATTAAAGCCGGTTCTACCTTATTTTTAAATTTTTCTTCAATAGTTTTAATTAAATTTTCCATTTTAATTAAACCAGTTGCGCGAATTAAAGCTCCTATTAAAACAACATTAGCAATATCTTTCCCGGCTTCTTGTTTGGCGATTTGAGAAGCGGGTAAAGATAAAACTTTTATTTGAGATAATATTTTTTCCTTTTTCAAACTAATTTTTATTTCTTGGCTGGATTTATTTGAATTAACAATTAAAATCCCATTTTTTTTTAAACCCAAAACAACATTTTCTTTTTTTATTAACAAAGAATCGATAACTAAAACCGCATCCGGGTCTTTTATTTCCGAATGAATGGTAATGGGGCGGGAATCAATTCTCACGAAAGCGTTCATTGGCGCGCCGGTTCTCGCTGGTCCATAAAAAGGAAAAGCCTGAACAAATTTATTTTCTTTAATCGCCGCTTCAGCTAAAATTTGGGCGATAGTTTTTGCGCCTTGCCCGGCTCGACCATGAATTCTAATTTGGTACATATAAAAATATAAAACAAACAAAAAATTAAATCATCTAATCTTCTTGATTTTTTTCTTTAGCTATTGAATCCTCCTTATTTCCGGCCATTGGTTTGATGGAAATAGCGACGACAGGACAATTTTCTTCCGCCATGCGATTGCTTCCCAGTTCCATAATTTCTTCTTTAATAACAAATGCTTTACCATCTTTTCCCATCTCATAATTGCCGGGACAAATCGCCACACAAGTTCCACAACCAATACACTTTTCTTTATCCAAATTGATTTTGAACATATGTTTAAAACTTATATTTGTTAAATCTATATTAATTGATTGGACCTTATAAAGTCTATTTATCTTCTTTGTCTTCTTGGGAAAGAGATTCTTTTATTTCTTCCAAATCCTCTTTTAAATTCTCTTTAATTTCTTTAGCTTCATCAACTACTTTTTCAACTAAATCAACTGCTTTGTCTTTTGTTTCTTCAAATTTTTCTTTAATGTCTTCTCGAGTTTCTTTGCCTGATTTTTTAGCAAAAAGAACGCCTAAAACAGAGCCGAAAATAGTAGCTAATAAACCGGTTTTAAAAACATTTTTACAATTACGATTTTTCATAAATTAAAAATTAAATTTATTATTGATTATTAATTAATAATATTTATTTTATTAAAGAGGGATAAAAATACTTTTTTTTATTTTTTTTCTTGGCTTTATCCCATTGATTAAGAATAGCAATTGCTTCAGAAGCAGCCCGACCGGCTTGTTCCTCTCCTTTTACCGCCCATTTATTGGTAATTAGGTTATCAAAAACCGCGCAGATAGCGCCAGTTCTTAAACCATATAAATTTCCCAGAGTAAACAAAACTGAGCTTTCCATTTCCATATTTATTACTCCAGCTCTTTGCAAGTCAGGCAATAAATTATGAGAATGCGATTGAAAATATCCTTGAAAGCCCTTTCTCCCTTCCCCGACATAAAAAGCGTCGGTGGAAGCGGTAATACCCAAATGATATTTATATTTCATTTTCTCGCAGGCCTCAATAAGCGCCAAAACTACTTCATAATTGGCAAAAGCCGGATACTCGGAACGAACATATTGTTGAGAAGTTCCCTCTAATCTTACTCCAGCAACATTAATAATCAAATCTCCCAAATTAATCTCTTTTTTAATGGTTCCGGTGCTGCCAACCCTAATAAAAGTATTAACTTTTAATCGCGCCGCTTCTTCTAAAGCGATTGCTAAAGAAGGAGCGCCAAGCCCTGTTGATAAACAAGACATTTTTACATTTTCAAAAGTTCCAGTTACTGAACGATATTCTCTTTTAATTCCCAGTTGTTTTTTATTTTTCCAATCTTTGGTTATTTTTTCCACTCGATCCGGGTCGCCTGGCATTAAAAGATAAGAAGCCAAATCTCCTGGCTGGCAATTAATATGATATTGTTTTCCCCCTTTTCCCATGGGTTTTCTCGCCGTTGATTTAAGCATATAAATAAATTAAATTTTTATAATCTTCTTTTTAACTCTTTAATTAATTTCTCTTGGTCAACTATTTCCTGATTTCCCGTATTCATATTACGGATAATAATGGTTTTATCAAGCACTTCCTGATGACCTAAAATTAGGGTTAATTTAACTCCCAATTTATTAGCGATTTCCATTTGAACTTTTAAGCTGTCCTTGCTTAAATTTTCCACCACTTTAAAACCATGTTCTCTTAATTCTTCAAATATTTTTAAAGCTCGGCGAGTGGACATATCTCCAATTTGCGCCAAAAAAATCTGGGGTCCGCGTTCCTTAGGAATATTAGATTTTTGATTTTTAATTTCTTCCACGATTCTTTCAAAACCATAAGCTAACCCGGCAGCCGGAGTTGGTCGACCACCTAAAGTTTCCACTAAACTATCGTAACGGCCACCGCCACCCAAAGCAGATTGAGACCTTAGTTTGTTTTCTTGTTCCAACTCTTCGTTTTTTTTATTATCTTCGAGTTTTATCTCTTTTTTTTCTTCTAAATTTATTTCTTTATTTTTACTTTTTTCTTCAATAATCGGCAAAAACTCAAAAACCGTTTTGGTATAATAATCCAAACCGCGGATTAAATAAGGATTTAATTCATAAGTAACATTTGCTTCATCCAAATATTCTAAAACTTTAACAAAATGTTGACGACAATCGGGACAGAGGTCATCAACTAGCTGAGGAGCTTGAGAAATTATTTTATGACATTCTGAATTCTTACAATCTAAAATTCTTAAAGGATTTATTTTAAGGCGACGCTGGCAATCTAAACATAAATGCTTTTGCTTTGATTTTAAATAAGCCACTAATTTCGTCCGATATGGTTTCCGACAAACCGCGCAACCAAGGCTGTTAATCTGAATACTTACTTTTAAATTTAAATTATTAAAAAGAGTTTGAGAAAAAAGGATTAATTGCGCGTCAACGACCGGTTTTTCTGAACCCAAAATTTCCAATCCAAATTGATGAAATTGCCTCATTCTCCCAGTTTGGGGCCGTTCATAACGAAATAAAGGCCCAAAATAATATAATTTTACCGGCTGAGACATATTAAACATCCCTTGCTCAATATAAGCCCTCGCTACTGAAGGGGTTAATTCCGGCCGTAAGACAACCTTATTTCCTCCTTGGTCAACAAACTGATACATTTGTTTTTCAACCACGTCAGAAGTCAAACCGGTTGATTTTTCAAAAAGAAGGCGTTCTTCCAAAACAGGAGAAATAATTTTTTCAAAACCGTAGCTTTTTGCCAAATCAGAAGTTTTTTTCAAAACATAATTCCAAATTTTTATTTCTTCATTAAAAACATCTTTCATCCCCCGTAAAATTTTCGGGATATATTTTCCCTTTTTTAAATGAAATTCTTCCGGATTTTCATTTTTATCTCTTCTTTTAAAACTAAATCTGCTTATTTTTATTCTTTTTTCAATCGGGCTTTTTTTGATTTTTTTCAAAGCTTTAGTCCTCTTTTTTAAACTGACTTGTTTTTTAACATTTTTTTTCACCGGTTTCTTTAAAAGCTTCTTCTTCTTGTCAATTTTTTTTGGATTCTTTTTGCTAATTAATTTTATTCTTCTTTTTAATTTTGGCATAAATATTTTAATTATTCTACGAAAATTATTATTTTTTAATAAACAAAAGTTGGTGTTTTAATAAAACCCAACTCTTTAAACGGCCAACCTCTGAACCAACCCCGCCCAGTGAAATCTTCCTTTCTAATCGGCCCAAAAATTCTGGAGTCCAAACTCATATTGCGATTATCTCCCAATAAATAGTATTCATTATCTTTTAATTCTACTTCCAAATCGCCCGGGGTATTGGTTCCGGGAGTTAAATAAAGGTTTTCACTTAATTCAAATCCTTGAGGAAAATCTTTGTTATAAATCTTTATATTTCCTTTGGCAACAATTATTTTTTCCCCAGGCAGGCCAATCAATCTTTTAATTAAATGGCTTTTGGGATTATTCGGCGATTTAAAAATAATTATTTCTCCCCGTTCCGGATTTCGAAAATGATAAGCAACTTTTTCAATAATTAAATAATCGCTATCATAAAAATTTGGCTCCATAGACGGTCCAACAATATAAAAAGGTTGAAAAATAAAATAATGAATCGGTAAAACAATAATGAAAGCCAGAACCAATAATTTTGCCAAGTCAAAAATTAAAGAAAAAAAAGGAGAAATTTTTTTCTCAAAACCTCTGCCCGTTTCCTGTTTTTCTTGTTCATTTAAAAAGTTATCGTTCATATATTTTTCTATTATTTATCTTTTTCTTTTAAAGCGACTTGCCGCACTATTTCAGTAATATCTTTTTCTATTTTTTCCATTTTTAGCCTCAGGCGGAAAATAAAATAAAATAAAATCGCGATTGCCAGATAAAGCAATACATCTATTCCTGAACCGGAAAATCCGAGATTTGCCACCAGAGCGTCAATCAATTTTAAGTTAATAATTAAAACCGCAACAATAAGCCAAAAAATAAGCCAAAAAATAAATTCGTTGGCTTTAATTTGTTTTTTATTTTTTTGCCAAAAAAGCCGAACTAAAAATAAAACGATAATAATGAGAGCAATAATTTTTTGAAACATATTAATGTCAGTCCATTAATTTAGCTAAAAATAAATCTTTAATAATGTTAAGCCCCCCAGCGCCTCTTCCTTTGCCAGATAAAATTCCTTGCCCAAATTTATTAAAAATGATTGTAACTGGCACTTCTTTTACTTTAAATTTATTTTTAAAAACCTTCGCCTGAATTTCTGTATTATGAGCCATATGGTCATTTTCAATTTTAATTATCTCTACTGCCTTTTTTGATAAAGCCCGAAATCCATTCTGCGAATCAGTTAAACTTTTACCAACAAAAAATTTATTAACTAATTTTCCGATTGGCAGAATTATTTTTTCCTTAAACCAAGGAATACTTGATTTCTTTCCTAAAAACCTTGAGCCAAAAACCACGTCAACTTCTCCATTTTTAATCGGTTCAACTAAATCTTTTATTTCTTCGGCTAAAAATTGCCCGTCAGCGTCAAAATGAACAATAATCTCCGCGCCAATTTTCAAAGCGTATTGATTGCCCGTTTCCAAAGCAGCGCCTTGTCCCCGATTTAAAATATGTTTTAAAACTTTAATTCCCTGTGATTGAGCTAAAAAATAAGTCTGGTCAATTGAACCATCATCTACGACCACTATTTCATCAACTAAGGCTTTTACCTTCTGAATAATTCTAATGATATTCTTCTCTTCGTTATAAGCCGGAATAACCACCACAACTTTTTGTTGTTCTGATTTTTTTATATTTCTATTTTCCATTATTTTATAATTGAAACTTTAAAAACCTATTCCTGTTCGTATTTTTTCATCAACGGCTGGAGAATCATCCTATTAGCTTTAACATATTCAATCATCTTCTCTAATCCGTCTTCAAGGCGAGTAATTGGAAACCACCCCAACTTTTCCCGAGCTAAAGTTATGTCAGGAATTCCCAAAGGAGAAATAAAAGGCAAGCTAGCCCTGGTTTCAATTTTAGATTTTGAACCGACTCGCTGAATTATTTTCTCGGCCAAGTCTATTAATTTGCTTTGTTGAGGATAACCAAAATTAATCGGACCGAATTCTTTCGAATCCATTAGTTTAATCAAGCCCTCAACTACATCACTTACAAAACAAAGAGAAGTAGAAAAATTTTCTCCGCCATAAATAATCAATGGTCGGTTGGTCAGTGCTTGTAAAACAAAATCAGGCACCATTTGGCCGTCAAATAAAGCTTCTCTTGGGCCATAAGTCCTGAAAATTCTGCTAATTTTTAATTCTAACCCGTATTTTTTTTGATATGTGGAAATGGCAGTTTCAGCAAATCTTTTGCCTTCATCATAACAAGCGCGCGGACTGGTAAAATCAACCGCGCCGAAATCACTTTCCTTAAAAACTACTCCTTGCCGATTCGGACCATAAACCACTGATGAGGAAGTAAAAAGAAATTTTGCTTTGTAAAACCGCGCCAGTTCTAAAACATTAATTATCCCGATAGAGTTGGTATAAAGGGTTTGAAGCTTGAATTGATTAAAATTCCTTACTGAAGTTGGGCAGGCTAAATGATAAATTTCTTGAATGCCATGAATATCTAAACGAAATTCTTTTAATT
>CAZHDT010000010.1:2602-6542 GCA_964531505.1 uncultured Gammaproteobacteria bacterium | reverse complement strand
GCTAAATGATAAATTTCTTGAATGCCATGAATATCTAAACGAAATTCTTTTAATTCCGGAAAACTATTTAAATCTATCGGTTGGTTAATATCGTGCTTGATAAATCTAAAATTCGGATTTTGCAATAAATGCCTGATATTATTTACCCCAGTCGCTCCGTTGATAAGATTATCAAAACAGATAACATTGTTATTTTTTATCAAGCGGTCGCATAAATGCGAACCTATAAAACCTGCTCCGCCAGTGATTAAAACATTTCTTTCTTTTCCGGGATAAAAACTTTTTTTGCCCAGTTTCATAATAAATGAATTAATTTTGTTGATAATAAAATTATCTTTTGTCTCCGTAGTTTCGATTATTTCGTTCCGGTCTTTTTTCATGATAAGGCTTGTCATTAAAAGAATTATCATTAAAAGCGGGTTTTTCTTTTAAAGCTTTCATGGAAAGATTAATTCTGCCTTGATGGTCTATCTCAATCAATTTTACCGGGACAATATCCCCTATTTTAACCACATCATCCGGATGATTGACGTGACGATAATCCATTTCTGAAACATGAATTAATCCATCTTGGCCAGGAACAATTTCCGCAAAAGCGCCAAAATCCATAATTCTATTTATTTTTCCTTGGAAAACTTCTCCCACTTTAAGCTCCCGGGTAATGTTTCTAACCCATTCCACGGCTTTATTTAATGATTCTTCGGTAAGGGCGGTAATGGCTACGGTTCCATCTTGCTCAATATCAATAGTCGCGCCGGTCTTATCAATAATTTCATTGATAATTTTTCCGCCCGGACCAATAACATCCCTAATTTTATCCGGATTAATTTTAATTAATTTAATTTTTGGCGCGTAAGGCGATATTTCAGTTCGCGGACCGGCAATAACTTTAGTAATTTCATTTAAAACTTTTTTCCGCGCCTCTAAAGAAGCGGCTAAAGCTTGAGAGACAATATCCATATTAATGCCTTTTGTTTTTGTATCCATTTGAATCGCGGTAATACCTTGGTCAGTGCCAATCACTTTAAAATCCATACCACCCGGACCATCTTCCACGTCTTGAATGTCAGTAATTATTTGATAACGGCTAAAATCTTTTTCTCCTTCTTCTGAAGCCAGTCCGATAGCAATGCCCGCAATCGGTCGGCTAATGGGAATTCCGGCATCCATAGCGGCTAAACCTGAAGCGCAAGCCGAAGCCATAGAAGTTGAACCATTGGAGGATAAAGACTCTGAGACGATTCTAATGGTGTACGGAAAATCTTCCTTTTTGGGCAGAATCGGCAAAAATCCTTTTTCCACCAAAGCGCCATGACCGATTTCCCGCCGATTAGTTCTTCCAACAAAACCGACTTCTCCTGAACAAAAAGGAGGAAAATTATAATGATGCATAAAACTTTTTCTTCCGCTTTCTTCCATGGTGTCTAAATATTTTTCCGCGCCTGGTTCTGCTAAAGTTACCACTGAAAGAATTTGGGTTTCTCCTCGGCTAAAAAGACCTGAACCGTGAACTCTTGGTAAAACGCCGGCCTGACAATTTAAAGGCCTGATTTCATCAAGTTTCCGACCGTCAAGCCGTTCCGCTTTATCTAAAATTCTTTTACTTACTTGGTGATAAATTAATTTATTAGAATAATCAACTGCTTTTTTTCTTTTTTCTTTTCCAATCTGTTTTTCCGTCAAAATTTCATCTACTCTCTGCCTTATATTTTCCGCGGCTCCAATTCTTTCCGCTTTGGATTTTAAAGGATGGTCAAATAAATATTTTGGCGCTTCCTGTTCCACAATTTCTTCTGTCATTTTTTTTAATTCTTCTTTTTCTTTTTTTTCTTCTTCAGTTAGCTCTTTAAGAAGGGAAACTTTTTTCTTCCCAGCTTTATCCTGAATCTCTTTAAAAAAGGCGGTTAATTTATCCAAATATTCTAAGGTATACTGGGTGCCCTCAATTATTTTTTCATTTCCTATTTCTTTAGCATCGCCTTCTAACATAGTAATTCGGTTATTTGTACCGCAAACCACTAAATTTAAAATGCCTTTTTGCTGAGCTTGATAAGTTGGATTTAAAACCCACTCTCCTTCCTTTTCCAAAGAAATTACTCCCTCCTCATTTTCCTTAGGAACCAAACTTACCCTAACGCCGGCAATCGGCCCCTCCCATTCAATATCAGAAAGGCATAAAGCGGCAATCGCGCCCCATAAAGCAACCATATCCGGATCGTTTTCTCCATCAATAGAAAGTACGGTTAAAATTAACTGAACTGCTTTTCGGCTATCTTGATTAAAAAGAGGCCGAATAGAACGGTCGATTAATCGGCCGGTTAAAACTGCGTCTTCAGGCGGTCTGGTCTCCCTTTTAATAAAACGGGAACCTTTTATCTTTCCCGCGGCGTAAAAACGCTCTTCATAATCAACGGAAAGGGGGAAATAATCCATTTCTCCTTCTTCTTGTCCCATAACCGCAGTAGCTAAAACAGTGGTTTCGCCGTATTGGATAATACAGCTTCCATTTGCCTGCTGGGCTACTTCACCAGTTCTAACTATTAAATTTTTTCCACTAACTTCTGTTCTAAATTCCATAACATTAAATAATTACTAAGGCTTTTAACTAAGAATGTTTCTTACCGTTATTGTTTGTTAAAGCCTGACTCAATCTCTTAATTAAAAATTTTTTCTTGTCTTTACTTAAATCAGTAAATCCATCTGCCGCCTCAATTAATTTTGACGAAGTCGTTTCTCCAAAAGCAATTACCTCAACTAAGCAGCCTTTATTATTTTGTAGATAAGAAACTAAAGGGACATAATCCCCATCGCCACTTACTAAAACAACCACGTCTAATTTATTGGCCATTTTAATGGTATCAACCGCTAATCCGACATCCCAATCAGATTTTTTCATTCCGCCGGGATAAATTTGTAAGTCTTTTATTTTTAATTCAAATCCTTGTTTGGAAATAACGTCAAAGAAAATTTTTTCTTCTTTGGTATCTGATTTGGTGACATAAGCAATTGACCGAATAATCTGACGGCCAGCAATCGCCTTTTCCAAAATCTTAGAAAAATTAACATTGGAGTGGTAAAGATTTTTAGCCGAATGATACATATTCTGAACATCGATAAAAACCCCCACTCGCTGATTTTTATATATAATCATAAATTTTTATTTTTTAATCTTTTTCTTAATAATCTTAATCATTTTTTCATAACTTTTGGGCTTTTCCACTTTTAAATATTTTAAAAATTTCCGTCGCTGGCTAACTTTTTTCAACAAGCCTCTTCGGGAAGAAAAATCATGAATATGCGTTTTTAAATGCTCAATTAAATCATTAATTTCTTTGTTTAATAAGCCAATTTGAGCTTCTATTGAGCCGGTATCTTTTTCATTGATTTTAAATTCGTCAATAATTTTCTTTTTTTCTTGTTTTTTAGATTCAATTTTTTTAACCATAAAATTTTTAAATTAAAACAATTTTCTGCAACGAAGCAGATTTCTTACCATTATAACATTTTTTATTTAAAATACCAATTTTTATTTTTTCAAAATTTTTAAAGCGAATTTCAGTCTTTTAAATCGTTAACATTTTAACATAAAACCAAATAAAAGGCAAATTTTAATCCTAAACAACTAACACTTTTTCCCTAATAAAAACTTCTGTTTAAATTTTTATTCGGATTTCCGTTTAAGTTTCTTTCTGGATTTCCATTCAGGTTCCCGTCTACGCAAAACCTAAAAAAATAAACAAATCTTTTTTGAGCTTGGAAGCTCGGCTTCCAAGCTCAAAAAGAGCGAGCTGAGGGAAGGGAAAAGTTTGGTGGCTGAGCCACCAAACTTTTAAAAGTTGATAAATAATTTTTTTTTGTTATAATGCGTTTATGCTAAAAAAATTCATTAAATTATGGGGACCGGTTTTTATCTGGGCGATTTTTATTTTTTATCTTTCTT
>CAZHDT010000010.1:0-2502 GCA_964531505.1 uncultured Gammaproteobacteria bacterium | reverse complement strand
ATTAAATTATGGGGACCGGTTTTTATCTGGGCGATTTTTATTTTTTATCTTTCTTCTTTGCCCAATTTAAGCAGCGGCTTGGATAAAACCTGGGACATGATTTTAAGAAAAATCGCCCATATGCTTGAATACGCTATTTTATTCATTCTTTTAGCGCGAGCCTGGCAAAAGCCTTTAAAATATTCTCTAATAATTTCAATTTGTTACGCTTTATCTGACGAGTTCCATCAAAGTTTTGTTCCAGGCCGGGTGATGGGCTTAGCTGATATTTGTTTTGACACGGCTGGCGTCTTTTTGGGTTATTTGTTATATCCTTTTTTGATTGACAAATGGAAAAAAAATGATAAAATAAATGGGTCGTAAAAATTCTTAAAATATCGCGACGTTTTTATGTCCGAAAATTTAAAACAATTAGCCAATGAATTTCTTGAATATTTAGAAGTTGAAAAAGGCTCCAGTAAATTAACAATTAGAAATTACGGTTTTTATTTGGCCAGATTTTTAAAGCAAAGTCAGGTTCAAGAATCGCAAGAAATAACCGCGGAAACTATTAGAAAATACCGTCTTTGGCTTTCCCGATTGACAAATCCGCGAGGAGGAAATTTATGTTCGTCCACCCAGAATTATCATCTGATTGCTTTACGAGTTTTTTTTAAATACTTAATTAAAAGAGACATTGAAATTCTAGCGCCGGAAAAAATCGATTTGGCAAAAACCCAAGAAAGACAAATTTCTTTTGTTGAAGGAAAAGAATTAGAAAGACTTTTAGAAAGCCCTTTTAAAATAGAACAGCCAGATATAATTAAACTTCGAGACAAAGCCATCTTAGAACTTCTTTTTTCCACGGGCCTGCGGGTTTCAGAATTGACTAATTTAAAAAGAGAAGACATTAATTTAGAAAAAGACGAGTTTAGCGTTCGGGGAAAAGGAAATCACTGGCGATTGGTTTTTGTTTCTAATCAAGCTCGCTATTGGCTAAAAAGGTATTTAGAAATAAGAAAAGATATTGAACCATTTTTGTTTATCCGCCATGACCGAGCCGCGGAAAAAATGAAAAAAACCAATTATTTCACTCCCCGCTCAATTCAAAGACTAATTAAAAAATATTGCAAAGTGGCTGGCATTACTAAAAATATAACCACTCATAGTTTAAGACATAGTTTTGCCACTGACTTGCTTTCTAATGGCGCGGATTTAAGAGCCGTCCAAGAATTGCTAGGGCATAAAAATATCACCACCACTCAGATTTACACCCACGTTACCAATCAAAGACTAAAAGAAGTTTACGAAAGTTTCCATGGAAAAAAAAGAAAATAATTCTTAAAAAAATTTATGTATTCTCAATATGTATTCTCAAATAGAAACCAATAAAAGAAAATCGTTTTTTTTAATATTCTTTTTTACAATTTTTATTCTTTTTCTTGGCTGGCTTCTCGGCCAAATTACTCAAACCGGCTATTCCTGGCTGGTCATCGCTTTTTGTTTCGCTTTAATTATGGGTCTAAGTGGTTATTTTTCCGGAGATAAAATGGCGCTTTGGACCGCCGGCGCCAAAGAAATTAAAAAAGAAAACAATCCTTATCTTTTTAAAATAGTAGAAAATCTCTGTATTACCGCCGGAATTCCAGTTCCTAAAATTCATGTTATTCAAGACCCGGCGCCCAATGCTTTTGCTACGGGAAGAAATCCAGAACACGCTTCGCTCGCCGTTACTACCGGTTTGATAGATATTTTGGAAAATGAAGAATTAGAAGGAGTTATCGCCCACGAACTTTCCCATGTTAAAAATTATGACATCCGGTTAATGACTTTAGTTTTGGCTTTAGTTGGCGTAATCAGCCTACTTTCTAATTGGTTTTTAAGGTTTAGTTTTTTTGGCGGAAACAGACGAAGTAATGACCAACAAGGATCAGCTGGGACAATCATGATGTTCATCGGAATTGTTTTAATGATATTTTCCCCTTTAATCGCTCAGTTAATTAAATTGGCTGTTTCTAGAAAAAGAGAATATTTGGCTGACGCTTCCGGCGCTCTTTTAACCCGCTATCCTGAAGGACTTGCCAGCGCTTTAGAAAAAATATCAAAATATGAAAAACCATTAAAAAGGGCTAATCCAGCCAGCGCTCATTTATACATTGCCAGCCCTTTTGGAAAAGTAAAAACATATACCGCAAAACTTTTCAGCACTCATCCACCAATTGAAGACCGAATAAAAGCTTTAAGAGAAATTTAACATAAGCCCTCGTAGTTCAACGGATAGAACAAGAGCCTTCTAAGCTCTGGATAGAGGTCCGACTCCTCTCGAGGGTACTTTCATTTCTTTACATTTTAAAACTTTTTGTTAGAATAATTATTTCATGGCGGTTATAGTTCAATGGTAGAACAGCGGGTTGTGGTCCCACTGACGAGGGTTCGATTCCCTCTAACCGCCCTTTTGGAAATTAAAAAGACCCCGAAGGGTCTTTTATTTTTGGTTTAGAAAAACTTCAATTTCTTTATTTA